>VBKL01000070.1 GCA_005879805.1 Deltaproteobacteria bacterium
CGGCGTGAAGGAATGGGAGCGTCCCCTCCAGGAGCTTTCCGGCGGCACGCGCAAGCGCGTCGCGGTGGCGCGGGCGCTGCTCACGAAACCGGATCTGCTTCTCCTCGACGAACCGACCAACCATCTCGACGCGGACACGGTCGATTGGCTCGAAGAGGAGCTGGACAGGCTGCAGGGAGCGCTCCTGCTCGTCACGCACGATCGCTACTTCCTCGACGATCTCGTCGATCGGATCGTGGAGATCGACCCCGGGGAGGGTCTCGCCTCCTATCCCGGCAACTACCAGGCCTTCCTGGAAGCGAAGGCGGCGCAGCGCGAGCAGGCGGCGCTGCAGGCGCACAAGCGCGAGCGCTGGATCGCGCAGGAGGTGGCGTGGCTGCGCCGGGCGCCGGAGGCGCGGCGGACGAAGAGCAAGGCGCGCATCGAGCGCGCGCGGAAGCTCATGAGCGAGAAGGGTTACGCGCGGGCACAGACCGCCGCGCTGCAGACCGCCGCCGTGCCGCGGCTCGGACACACCGTCATCGAGGCGACCGGCGTCGGCAAGTCGTTCGACGGCCGCCGGATCATCGAAGATGTGGACCTCATCCTCCAGCGCGGCGAACGTATCGGAATCGTCGGCCGCAACGGCGCGGGGAAGACCACCTTCTTGCGGGTGCTCCTCGGCGAGCTGCCGCCGGACGAAGGCAACGTGGTCATCGGCAAGAACACCCGCGCCGCCTACTACGACCAGCAGCGCGCACAGCTCGATCCGGAGTGGAGCGTCTACGAATCCGCCCTGGGCGAGCGCATTCGCGGCGACGTCCGCCAGAGCGAGGACTTCGTCGAGCTGTCGGGCAAGCGGATCGCGCTCCGCGATTACCTCGACGACCTGCTCTTCCCGGTTCCGATGCAGAAGATGCAGGTGAAGGCGCTCTCGGGCGGCGAGCGCAACCGGCTGTTGCTCGCGCGGCTCTTCCTGCAAGGGGCCAACGTGCTCGTGCTGGACGAGCCGACCAACGATCTCGACCTCGTCACGCTCAACGTGCTCGAGCAGCTTCTGCTCCAGTACGGCGGCAGCGTGCTGCTCGTCACGCACGATCGATATTTCCTCGACAAGGTCGCGACCTCGATCCTCGCTTTCGACGGCGAGGGACACGCCGTGCGCTACCCCGGGAATTACGAGACGTACGCGACGCTGCGCCCCTCGCCGGCCGCCGCGGCGATCGCCGGGAAGCCCGCGCGGGAAGCGAGGCGTCCCAGACCGCGCAAGCCCGGCAAGCTTTCCTTCAAGGAGCAGCGCGAGCTCGAGAGCATGGAGTCGCTCATCGAGGCGGCGGAGGCGGCGAAGGCGGCGGCGGAGACGAAATTGTCGGATCCGCAGACCTATGCCCGCGAACCCCAACGGGTTCCGGACTTGCAGCGCGAGCTGGAACGGAGCAGCGCGGAAGCGGAGCGGCTCTACGCACGCTGGCAGGAATTGCAGGATCGAGAGTCCGAGCAGTAGCGTCTATCCAGAGGTGGAAGCGATGCAGCAAGGGAAGCCGCCGAAGACCTGGTTCCAGTGCATCGAATGCCGGGCGCGCTACCCGATCAACTCGATCATCTACCGCTGCAAGGCTTGCCGCTCGCTGCTCGAAGTCCAGCACGACATGCAGGAATTGCGGCGCCGCGACGCCAGCGAATGGAAGAAGCTCTTCCAGCAGCGCTACAAGTCCACCCAGTGGCCGTACGGGTCCGGCGTCTGGGGAAAGAAGGAATGGGTCCTCCCCGACATCGACGACGCCAACATCGTCTCGCTCTACGAAGGCGATACCAACCTCTTCTGGGCGGAACGGCTCGGCAAGCAGATCGGCCTCGACGATCTGTGGGTGAAGCTGTGCGGCAACTCGCACAGCGGGTCCTTCAAGGACCTCGGGATGACGGTGCTGGTCTCGATGGTCCGGCAGATGATCGCCGAGGGCGCCCCGCTGCAGGCGGTCGCTTGCGCCTCGACCGGCGACACCTCCGCGGCGCTCGCCGTCTACTGCGCCGCCGCCGGCATTCCCGCAATCGTGCTTCTGCCACGGGGAAAGATCTCCACCGCCCAGCTCGCACAGCCGCTCGCCAACGGCGCGCTGGTGCTCTCCCTCGACACCGATTTCGACGGCTGCATGCGGGTGGTGCAGGAAATCACCGAAGACGAGACCATCTACCTCGCCAACTCGATGAACTCCCTCCGCATCGAGGGGCAGAAGACGGTGGGCATCGAGATCGTGCAGCAGTTCGACTGGCATGTGCCCGACGTCATCGTCATCCCCGGCGGCAACCTGGGAAACGTCTCCGCCCTCGGCAGCGGGCTCACGATGATGAAGGACCTCGGGCTCATCGATCGCCTGCCACGCATCGTGGTGGCGCAGGCGCAGCGCGCCAATCCCCTCTACCGCGCGTACCTCAAGAACTTCGAGGTGGTGGAGCCGATGCAAGCGGAGACGACGCTGGCGAGCGCGATCCAGATCGGCAACCCGGTGAGCATGGCCAAGGCAATCCGGACGCTGCGGCAATTCGACGGCATGGTGCTCGACGCCACCGAGCAGGAGCTCGCGGACGCCGCCGCCCTCGGCGATCGTACCGGCATGTACAACGATCCGCATACCGGCGTGGCGCTGGCCGTCCTGATCAAGCTGGTGCAGGCGAAGAAGATCGCTCGCACGGATCGCGTGGTCGTGATCTCCACCGCAAACGGCCTCAAGTTCACCGACTTCAAGGTCGGCTATCACGAGGGGAAGCTCGGCTTCGAGGGCGTTCATCGCAACCGCCCCATCGAGCTCGCCCCGAACGTCGCGGCGGTGAAGGCGGCGTTGCAGAAGGTCCTGGAGGCACGCCGATGAGCGCCGCCCGGGTCGACCTGTACGACACGACGTTGCGCGACGGTGCGCAGCGCGAAGGAATCTCGCTTTCATGCGCCGACAAGCTGCGCATCGCGCGGCGCCTCGACGAGCTCGGGGTCGCCTTCATCGAAGGGGGCTGGCCGGGATCGAATCCGAAGGATGCGGAATTCTTCGAGCGCGCGCGCGAAATGGTCTGGCAACGCGCGGTCGTCACGGCCTTCGGTTCGACCTGCCGGGTGGGGAGCGCGCCCGCCGACGACGCGAACATCCGCGCCCTGCTCGACGCACGCACCACCGTCTGCACGGTGGTGGGCAAGACCTCCCAGCTGCACGTGCAGGAGGTGCTGCGCACCAGCCTGGAGGAGAACCTCCGCGTCATCACCGAAAGCGTCGGCCCCTCGGGATCCACGCCCACAACGACACGGAGTGCGCCGTCGCCAATTCGCTGGCCGCGGTCGTCGAGGGTGCGACGCAGGTGCAAGGGACCATCAACGGCTACGGCGAGCGCTGCGGGAACGCCAACCTCGTCTCGATCATCGGAGACCTCGAGTTGAAGCTCGACGTTCGCTGCGTCGCCGAGGGTGAGCTGCGCAAGCTGTCCGAGCTTTCGCGGCTGGTGGCGGAGGTCGTGAACCTGGCCCCCGACGAGCACCTTCCCTACGTGGGCAGGTCGGCCTTCGCGCACAAGGGCGGCATCCACGTCTCGGCGATGCGCAGGACTTCGAAATCGTACCAGCACGTGGACCCGGACCTGGTCGGCAACGAGATGCGCGTGGTGGTGAGCGAGCTGTCGGGCCGCGGCAACCTGCTCGCCAAGGCCGAGGAGTACGGCCTTGCGACTGCCGCTACCGGCGATGTCCTCGACCAGATCAAGGCGCTCGAGGCGAAGGGGTTCTCCTTCGAGGCAGCCGAGGCGTCCGTCGCCATCATGATGAAGCGCAAGGAGCCCGGCTATCGCGCTCCCTTCGAGCTGGTCGACTTCCTCGTCAACGTGGAGCATCGCGCCGGACGCGGCATCTTCGCCGAGGCGATGGTGAAGGTACGCGTGGACGGCGAGGTCCAGCACACGGCGGCGGAAGGCGACGGTCCGGTCAATGCGCTGGACACGGCGCTGCGCAAGGCGCTCGTCACCCGGTACCCGGCCGTCGCCCAGCTCCGGCTCACCGACTACAAGGTGCGAATCCTGGAGGGCAGCGCGGGCACGGCTGCGATCACGCGGGTGCTGATCGAGACCCAGCGCGATGGCGTCCGGTTTCGAACCGTCGGGGCCAGCACCAACATCATCGAGGCGAGCTGGCGGGCGCTGGCCGACTCCATCGAGTACGGACTGACGATGCTCGCGCGCGGAGACCCCGGAAGCGGATAGATTGCCGGCGTGCTGACCCGAGCGATCCTCCGTCGTCCCGGCGTCGATTTCGCCGCAGGCATCACTACCTCGGGACTCGGCGCGCCCGATCACGCCAGAATGCTCGTCCAGCATGCGGCGTACGCGACGACCCTTCGCGCGCTGGGCCTCGCCGTCGATGTTCTCGACCCGCTGCCTGGTTTACCCGATGCGTACTTCATCGAGGACGTGGCGGTGATCGTGCCGGAGCTTGCGGTGATCGCGCGGCCCGGCGCGCCCGCCCGCCGAGAAGAAGTCCACCCGATCGTTTCTGTGATCGCCCGTCACCGCGAGATCGTCCGCTTGAAGGAGCCCGCGACCCTCGATGGCGGCGACGTCCTCGTCGTCGATCGCGCCGTCTTCGTCGGCATCTCCGCCCGCACCAACGCCGAAGGGGCGGCGCAGCTGGCGCGGTTCCTGGAGCCGCATGGTTACCGCGTGCGCACGGTGCCGGTCGCCGCCGGATTGCATCTCAAGTCGAGCGTCAGCTCGGTCGGGGGCGACACGCTCCTCGTCAGCGAGCGCTTCGCAAACGTTCCCGAGCTGCGCGGATATCGCCGCATCGTGGTCGACCCCGGCGACGAGGCGGCCTGCAACACGCTACTCGTGAACGGCACGCTTCTTTCGCCTGCTGGCTTCCCCGCCGCCCGCGACAAGCTCGGGCAAACGGGATTGCCGGTCGTCGAGCTGGACGTCAGCGAGGCGCGCAAGATGGACGGCGGGCTGAGCTGCATGTCGCTGCGCCTGTAGCTTCCCGCGCGCTTCCGCCAGGGAGCGTATTCGGGTACTTGTTTTCCTCGATGGATCTCGTCCCGCTCACCACGCCGTCGCGCGAGAAGCTGCGGCTCGCCTTCACCGTCAACGGCGAGCCGCGTGATCTCGTCGTCGAGTCCTACAAGACGCTCCTCGAGGTGCTGCGGGAAGACCTCGGCTTGACGGGCACCAAGCACGGCTGCGAGCTCGGTGAATGCGGGGCCTGCGCCGTGATCCTCGATGGCGAGCTGGTTCTCTCCTGCCTGGTCGCCGCCGTGGAGTGCCCCGGACGAAGCGCGACCACCGTCGAGGGCCTGCGCCAGGGTCCCGAGCTCCACCCGCTGCAGCAATGTTTCGCCGACCATGGCGCCGCGCAGTGCGGCTATTGCACGCCCGGGATGCTGGTCGCGGCGAAGTGGCTCCTCGATCGCAATCCGCGCGCGACGCGGGGCGAGATCGCCGAGGCGCTCTCGGGCCAGATCTGCCGCTGCACCGGCTACCTCCAGATCTTCGACGCCGTCGAAGCCGCTGGCCGCACGCTGCGCGGCGAGCCTGCTCCTGCGCCGCTTCTTCCCTCCGTCCACCGGGGATCGACCAATGGCCGGTAGTGATCCTCGCCCCTTCAACGTGCTCGGGAAACCGCTCCGGCGCGTCGACGCGCTGGGCAAGGTCACCGGCGACACCCGTTTCGCGGACGACTTCGCGATGCCGGGCATGCTGTACCTCAAGCTCTCCCGTTCAACCGTGCCGCACGCGCGCATCGCGGCCATCGACGTTTCCAGGGCGCTCGCCGTCGACGGCGTGCGTGCCGTCCTCACTGGCAAGGACTTCCCCGTCCCCTTCGGGATCCTTCCCGTCTCGCAAGACGAGCACGCGCTGTGCCTCGACAAGGTGCGCTTCGTCGGCGATCCGGTGGCGGCGGTGGTGGCTACGGAGGAATTGATCGCCGAGGAGGCGGCCGCGCTCATCGGAGTGACTTACGAGCCGCTGACGACCATCGCCTCGCCCGAGGAAGCGCTGCGCGTTCCCGAGCCGCGCATCCACGACTACGGCGATGGGGGCAACGTCCACAAAGCGGTGGCTTTCGATTTCGGCGACGTCCCCGCGGCGCTCGCCTCCGCGCATCTGGTCGTCGAGGACTGGTTCTTCTACCAGGGCAACACCCATCTCGCGCTCGAGCAGCACGCCGCGCTCGCCTACCTCGGCACCGACGAGCGCTTGACGATCGTCTCCAGCACGCAGACGCCCCACTACGTGCACCGCGCCGCCGCCAAGGTGCTCGGAGTTCCTGCCTCGCGGATCCGCGTCATCGCTCCACCGCAGGGCGGCGGTTTCGGCGGAAAGACCGACCCCTTCAACCACGAGATCGTCGCCGCGAAAGCCGCCATGATCACCGGGCGGCCCGTGAAGATCGCCCTCACGCGCGAGGAAGTCTTCTACTGCCATCGCGGCCGGCATCCGGTGTTGATGCACATGCGCACCGGCGTGGATCGCGCCGGCCACATCGTTGGGCACTCGATCGAGACGCTCCTCGACGGCGGCGCCTACGGGAGCTACGGCGTCGCCTCGACCTTCTATACCGGCGCGCTGGAGACAGTGACCTACCGGATCGACCGCTACCGGTTCCGCGGCTGTCGCACCTTTACCAACAAGCCGCCCTGCGGACCCAAGCGGGGCCACGGAACGCCCCAGCCGCGGTTCGGTCTCGAAGTCCACATCGACAAGATTTGCGAAAAGCTCGGCCTCGATCCCGCCCAGTGGCGCATCGACAACGCTCTCGCGGAGGGCAGCCTCACCGCCAACTGGCTCAAGGTCCGCACCATCGGGCTCGTTCCCTGCGTCGAGGCGGTGGTGGCCGCGTCGGGCTGGAAGGAGCGCTTCCGCAAGCTGGGTCGCGGGCGCGGGCTCGGCATCGCCGCGTCGTCCTACCTGTGCGGCGCGGGCCTGCCCATCTACTGGAACGAGATGCCGCACAGCGGGGTCCAGTTGCTGCTCGATCGGAGCGGCAGCGTCACCGCCTTCTGCGGCGCCGCCGAGGTCGGACAGGGATCCGACAACGTGCTCGCGGCGCTCGTCGCCGAGGTGCTCGGCATCGACATCCTCGACGTGAAAGTGGTCACCGGCGACACCGCCCTGGGACCCGTCGACCTCGGCAGCTACAGCTCGCGGGTCACGCTGATGATGGGAAACGCCGCTGTCGAAGCGGCGCAGCGGGCTCGCGACCGGCTGGCCGATGCGGCGGGTCTCGGCATTCCGCTCGAGCGCATCGCCTTCGGCGGAAGCCGTGTCTTCGACGCCAGCGATCCTGAAAAAGGGATTTCCTTCGCCGAAGCCGTGCAGCGCGCCGAGGCAAAGGGCGGGACGGTGGGGACAATCGGAAGCTATCGGCCCCCGAAGGCACCCGGCCATTACAAGGGCGCGGGCGTCGGTCCGTCGCCGTCGTACTCCTACTCGGCGGCGGTCATCGAGGTCGCGGTCGAGGAGTCCACCGGCATCGTCCGGGTCGAAAAGGTATGGATCGCCCACGACATCGGGCGTGCCATCAACCCGGTGCTCGTGCGCGGTCAGGTGGAAGGCTCGGTCTACATGGCGCTCGGCGAGGCGCTGATGGAGGAGCAGGCCTTCCGGCGCCTTCCACCGCGGCTCTCCGGCGCGCTCGTCCACCAGACGCCTTCGATGCTCGAGTACAAGAGCCTCGCCACGCTCGACATGCCCGCGGTCGAGACCATCCTCATCGAGAATCCCGAGCCGAATGGACCGTTCGGCGCCAAGGAAGTCGGCCAGGGCCCGCTCTTGCCCGTTCCACCGGCGCTCGCCAACGCCGTCTACGATGCAGTCCGCGTGCGGGTCGACGAAGTGCCCATCACGCCGGAAAAAGTCCTGGCGGCCCTGCGCTCCTCGTCGGCGCGGTTTGGTCCGAGCAAGTTTCCTGCCGTTTCATGGCCGGAGGCGCTCATCGTACCTCCGCCGTGGGAGGGCGGCGACGGGAACGCGATCAACGAGCCCAAGCGGCGGGAGCGACCGGAGCGACGGAGAGCGGAGGTGGCGAAGCCATGATGCGCCTTCCCCGCTTCCGCTATCTCGCGCCCCGCAAGTTGTCCGAGGCGGCCGCGGCGCTGGCTGATCTGGGCACCCAGGCTTCCGTTCTCGCCGGCGGCACCGACTTGCTGCCGAACATGAAACGCCGCCAGCAGACACCCGCCACGCTGGTGGGGCTACGCGAGATTCGCGCGCTCCGCGCACGTTCGGGCGATCCCGGCAGTGGAATGACGCTCGGTGCGCTCACGCGGCTTTCCGAGATCGAGCACGACTCCGCAATCGCTGCCAACTGGCCCGCGCTCGCCCAAGCCGCCGCGTCCGTCGCCACGCCGCCCTTGCGCAACATGGGCACCCTGGGTGGGAACCTCTGCCTCGACACCCGGTGCAGCTATTACGACCAGGGGCCCGAATGGCGGGCCGCGATCGGTTACTGCATGAAGAAGGACGGCGAGATTTGCTGGGTGGCGCCCGGCTCGCCACGCTGCTGGGCGGTCACCTCGACGGACACGGCTCCGGTACTTTGCGCGCTCGGCGCGGAAGTCACCCTCGTTTCGGCGCAAGGCGAGCGGCGCATACCGGTCGAGGATCTGTTCGCCGACGACGGCATCGAGCATCTGACCAAGAAGCCGGGCGAGATCCTCTCCGCGGTGCACTTGCAGAAACCGACGCCGGACGCGCGCTCCACCTACGTGAAGCTGCGCCGGCGCGGCTCCTTCGATTTTCCCGTCCTGGGGATCGCGGCGAGCGCGCGGCTGCGAGCCGACGGAACGGTCGAGGAGGCGCGCATCTTCCTGAGCGGCACGGGTTCTCGGCCGACCAACGCCGCGGAGGCCGTTGCATTCCTCGCGGGCCGCAAGCTCACGGACGAGGACGTCCTGCGCGAGGCCGCGGAATCGATCGCCCACGTCGCGAGGCCTCTCCAGAACACCGATTTCAGCATGAGCTGGCGCAAGCAGGCCGCTCGCGAGTTCGCGGCGCGCGCGCTCCGCAATCTGCTCCCATGATCGATCCGGGGGTCAGCGTGGATCGCTCGCGATCGCCCTCCTCCCTCTCCTTCGCGCCCGGCTTCAACGTCGCTGTGCCGTTCATCGACCGGCACGTTGCCGAAGGACGCGGCGCGAAAGTCGCCATCCGCTTCCGCGGCGGCGAAGTCACCTACGCGACGCTTGCCGAGAACGTGAATCGATGCGGCAACGCGCTGTTGCGCCTGGGGCTGCGCCGGGGCCAGCGCTTGCTCATGGTGGTGAAGGACTGCCCCGAGTTTTTCTACCTCTTCTGGGGCGCCATCAAGGCGGGCATCGTCCCGGTGCCGCTCAACGTCATCCTTCGCGCCGCCGATTATCGGATCATCCTGGAGGACTCCGGTTGCTCCGGGCTCGTCTACTCGCCGGAGTTCGCCACCGAGGTCGAAGGCGCGCTCGCCAGCGCACGTCCGGAAGTGGCGCTGCCCGTGGAGGGCGGAGAGCGGTCGTTGCGCGCCCTCCTTGCCGCTGCGCCGGCACAACTCGACGCCGTCCCGGCCGACGCGAGCGCGCCCTGCTTCTGGCTCTACACCTCGGGCTCCACCGGCCGCCCCAAGGGCACGGTCCATCGCCACCGGGACATGGTGGTCACGAGCGAGCTGTTCGGGCGCGGCGTGCTCTCCGTGAGCGAGGACGAAGTCATCTTCTCCGCCGCCAAGCTCTTCTTCGCCTACGGCCTCGGCAACGCGATGACCTTTCCCCTCTGGGCAGGGGCCACCTCGGTGCTGCTCGACGCGCGTCCGACGGCGCAGAACACGCTCGAGACGATCGAGCGCGTCCGGCCAACGCTGTACTTCGGAGTCCCCACTCTCTACGCCTCCCAGTTGCAGGTACTCGAAACCGCGCGCCCCGATCTCTCGTCCCTGCGTCTGTGCGTGTCGGCCGGTGAGCCGCTGCCGGCGGAGATCTTCCGTCGCTGGAAGGCGCGCACCGGTCTCACCGTTCTCGACGGCCTGGGCTCGACCGAAGCGTTGAACACCTTCCTCTCCAACCGGCCCGACGACGTCCGGCCGGGGACGAGCGGCCGGCCGGTTCCCGGGTACGAGGTTCGCATCGTCGCTCCCGGCGGCGGCGAAGCGGCGGTGGGCGAACAAGGGCGGTTGCACGTGAAGGGCGCCTCGACGGCGGTCGAGTACTGGAACAATCCCGAGAAGACCGCGCAGACGATGCTCGGCGACTGGCTCGACACCGGCGACACGTATTTCCGCGACGAGGACGGCTACTACCACCACTGCGGCCGCAGCGACGACATGATCAAGGTGGGCGGGATGTGGTGCTCGCCCATCGAGATCGAGTCCCGGCTCGTCGCCCATCCATCTGTTCTCGAAGCTGCGGTGGCGGGGATCCCGGACGCGAGCGGCCTGATCAAACCGGAAGCCTGGGTGATCCTGCGCGACGGCGTCGCTCCGTCAGAGGTCCTGGCCGCCGAGTTGATGGAGCACTGCAAGAGCCAGCTCGCCCCGTACAAGTTCCCGCGCCGGGTGCATTTCACTGGCGAGCTGCCGAAGACGGCCACGGGGAAGATCCAGCGTTACCGCCTGCGCTCGAACGCAGGGCAAGCATGGGGACCAACCACGGACCGATGAATTTCGCGGGCTCCGGGAGTCCATCCTGCCAAGAAAGGAGTCCCGCATGCAGCGGTCCCACTGGATCTCGTACGTCTCGGTGCAGGACGTCGACGCCACCGCGAAGGCCGCCGCGGCTAATGGAGGCCGGATCGTCGAGCCGCCCCATGACATTCCCACCGTGGGGCGCACGGCGCGCATTGCCGATCCACAAGGCGGCGAGATCTGCCCCTTCAAGAGCAACGCCGGCGATCCGCCCGACTCGCCGGACGCGCCGCCCGGTTCGTTCTGCTGGAACGAGCTCCATACCAGCGACCCCGCCGGGGCGCTCTCCTTCTACGAGAAGGTCCTCGGCTTCTCGCACCGCTCGCAGCAGATGGGTCCTTCGCAGACGTATCACATCCTCTCCCGAGGGGGCGTCGAGCGCGGCGGCGTGTTCGGTGACGGTGCCCCGGGGGCGGCCAACTGGCTCCCGTACGTCCTGACCAGCGACACCGACGCGACGGCCGGCCGTGCGCGCAGGCTTGGCGCGACCATGTGCGTCGATCCGGCAGACATCCCCGGCGTCGGACGCTTCGCCGTCTTCACCGATCCGGCGGGCGCGTCGATCGCGATCCTGCAGCCGTTGCCGAGGCAGAAGTAGCGCGAGGTCGTTTACGCACCGGTGCACGCGGCTGCGCAGGTCCCTGCGCAGCCGCGGTGCCCAAGTCCGCGAAACATGTGATTGGGGATGTGCCTGGGCGGAGGCGGGCAGGCCTGCCGGCGACGACCCGTTCGCCAGCGCCGCGGATGCGCAGGAGCGCATCCTGTCTGGCTCCTCTCTAACGCTCCGCCGACAGGCCTGCCCGCCCCACCCTTCGCCGCATCCTGCCAGCTCGGCCACGAAGGCCGGAGAGCAGCATCAACGCTTCGCCATCCTTCGCGCCGTCGATTATTGGATCATCCTGGAGGACTCCGGGTGCTCGGCGGTCGTCCACTCGCCGGAGTTCGCCGCCGAGGTCGAAGGCGCGCTCGCCGGCTCGCCCTCGGCGTCCAATCAGAATGCAACGTAGTCCCACCGATCGTCGACGAGCTCCGCGAACCCGCCCAATGCCGATGGCGTCGGGCCAGCAAGCCACACGTTGAAATCGCTCGCTGTGGAGCCTCGCGGGGCCAATACAAGACGTCAGTTCCTCGATCTCGCCGAGGAACGATGATCCGGGACCGCCCTCCGCGAAATCACTGCAACGCCTTGGGGTCCATCCACAGCACTTCCCAGTGATGCCCGTCGGGATCGTAGAAGCTCCAGCCGTACATGAAGCCGTGATCCTGGGCATCGGCGGCGTGCTTGCCGCCGGCCGCGACGGCCTTCTGCACCATTTCGTCCACCTCCGCTCGACTCGCGCACGACAGCGCGAAGAGCCCCTCGGTGTGCGTAGCGGTGTCGCAGATCTCCCGCTTGGTGAACGTCTTGAAGAACGGTTCCGAGAGCAGCATCACGAACGCCTCGCCGCTGACGATCATGCAGGCTGCCTTCTCGTCGGTGAATCTCCTGTCGAACTCGAACCCGAGCTTGGAGAAGAACTCCATCGACTTGTTCAGATCGCGCACGGCAAGGTTCAAGAACAGTTTGCGAGACATGGTTTGCTCCTTCCGATTCAGTTGGTCTTGCGTACCGGGAGGACGGCGCGAAGCCGCGCGTCACGCAGCCACAAACCGCCCCAGAGCAACGCCGCGACGTATACGGGGAAGAGCACGTGGCTGAAGAGCGGGTCTCCCACGCGAACGTGGGTCGCGACGGCGCCGCCGAGATAGCCCGTCCACAGCACCGCGCCGAGCACCGAGGTTCGCGGGACGAGATAGACGGCGAGGCAGGCGAGCTGGACGATTCCCAGGCCGAGGAGGACGCCTGGGGGATACCCGAGCTTCACGGTTCCCTCAACTGCCGCGGGAAGCTGGAGGACCTTCATCGTTGCGTCGAACAGCAGGAAGAGAACGGCGAGGCCGCTCAGGACGTATCCCGCGCGCCGCGCCTTCTGGGTGCTCGGAGCCGGAACGGAGGGGCTGGTCGCCACATAGGCTGCGTTCATCTTGGGTCTCCCTCGAAATGGGTTCGAGGGTTGGACCGACGCGCCGGTCAAAAATCATCGGTGCCGCGAAAGAGACTACGCGGGCAGCTCCCGGGGCATGCCGAAGAGCGGGAAGATGGTCTCCGTATCGAGGAACGCGTTCCATCCCGCGATCCGGTCGCCGGCCAGTTCGAGGACGATGAGCGCCCAGGGGTGGTAACCGGGGCCTCCACCGGGAGCCCCGGGCCGGTACTGGGCGAAGGCAGGCGAACCGCACGCCGCCGTCGGGATGAGTCGCGACCCCCGGCACCCTGACCCGGGTCCAACCAGCCACTTGCGGATGACGTCATGGCCGCGTAGCCAGAGCGTGTACGGCGGCATGGAGAGCGTCGCATCGCGGTGGAGGAGGCCGACCAGCGCGTCGACGTCGTAGCGTAGGAACGCCTCGACGTAGCTATCGACCAGCTTCTTCTGCTCCTCGGAAAGCTCGGTGGAAGGTGCCTCGGCGACGTTGCGCTCGGCGAGCGTCGCCCGCGCCCGTTGCAGGGCGCTGTTCACCGACGCGACGGAGGTATCGAGCGTCTCGGCCACCTCGGCGGCCGAGCAACCCACCACCTCGGTGAGGAGAAGCGCCGCGCGCTGCTTCGGCGGCAGATGCTGGAGCGCGGCGACGAAGGCCAGGCGGATGCTCTGCCGGAGCGCCACCGCTTCCGCCGGATCGGCGTCCGCCGGAACCGTGCGCGCGTCGGGCACGGGCTCGAGCCAGTGCGTCCGCGGCATCGTTTCCAGCGCGTCGTCCGCTGTACCCGCAGTACCCGACTCGATCGGGCGCGCCCGCCGCGAGCGGTCGGCAAGCAGATCGAGGCACACGTTGGTCGCGATGCGGTGCAGCCAGGTACGCAGCGAAGCGCGGCCGTCGAACCGGTCGAGGCTGCGCCAGGCACGAACGATGGTCTCCTGGACCGCGTCGTCGGCGTCGACCGCCGATCCCATCATCCGGTAACAGTGGCCGGTGAGGGCCTTCCGATGCTGTTCTAGCTGGGCTGCCGGGATGGCCATGGGCGAGTTCTATCAGCCCTTCTTTTTCGCCGCCTCGTACCGGGCCTTGGTCTCGGCGTTCATCGGGTAGAGCCCGGGAAGGGGAATGCCCCGGTCCACTTCCTCCATGATCCACGCCTCCATCCGCTCCTGCTCCGGAGCCGTCGACAGCACCTCTTCGACGAGCTTCGCGGGAACCACCACCGCGCCGTCGTCGTCGGCGACCACGAGGTCGTCGGGAAAGACGGCGACCCCTCCGCAGCCGATCGGCTCCTGCCAGCCCACGAACGTGAGTCCCGCCACGGAAGGCGGCGCGGCGATGCCGCTGCACCAGACAGGAAGGTTCGTGGCGAGGACGCCCGCGACATCGCGGACGACACCGTCCGTCACGAGACCGGCGGCGCCGCGCTTTTTCATCCGCGCGCAGAGGATGTCGCCGAAGATTCCGGCATCGGTGACGCCCATCGCGTCGACCACCGCGATGCATCCCTCCGGCATGCTCTCGATGGCCGCCCGCGTGGAGCGTGGCGACGACCACGACTCCGGTGTGGCGAGGTCCTCGCGCGCGGGAACGAAACGCAGCGTGAACGCGCGCCCCACCCGCCGCTCTTGACCCGCCTTGATTGGGCGGGTACCGCGCATCCAGACGTTGCGCAGGCCCTTCTTGAGCAGGATGGTGGTCAGCGTGGCCGCGGACACGCCGGCGAGCGCCTCGGCGATGCGAGGATCGGAATCCATCGCATCATCCTAGCTCAGGCCTTCCCGCCCACCTCGGACTGGAAAGAGTCCCATGCCTTTTCCAGGGCGATCTTGAGCTCGGCGATCCCCTCGGTCGCGCCGGCGCGAAGCGTCTCGAAGTGCCGGCGCACCTCCGCATAGTGCGCCTCGGCCTTCTGCAACCTCCGCCTGCGAGCCAGGGCCGTCTCTTCCGGCGCCGGCGAGCGGAGCACGATCGAGAGGCGATCGAGCTTGCCCTTCCCTTCGCGCAGGAGCGAGGCGGTCTTGTTCATATAGGGATCCATGAGGGCAGTTATAACGGCCGAAAACCGACGGCGCCGCGCTATAGCTCTTCGCCGTGAGCGCCGTCGGCATCGATTTCGGTACCAGCAATAGCGCGGCAGCGATTCCGGGCGCTGGTGACGAGCCGGCACGGGTCCTCGCCATCGATGAGCGCGCGACCGACATGCGCCTGTTGCGCAGCGTCCTCTTCTTTCCCGACGGTTCCACCGGAATCCTCGCCGGCGAGGCCGCCATCGAGAGCTATCTGCGCGACTTCGAGGGGCGCTTCTTGCAGTCGATCAAGACCTTCCTGCCCTCGACCGCCTTCACCCACACCGAGATCCGCCGCAAGACGTGGAGGCTCGAGCAATTGATCGCGGTCCTCCTCGGCAAGATCCGCGAATCGGTCGAACGCGCGGTTTCGGGGGCGCTCACGCACACCGTCTTCGGCCGCCCCGCCGTCTTCTCGCCCGACCCGGAAAAGGATGCGCTCGCACAGACGCGCCTCGCGACCGCGGCCGGACTGGCGGGATTTCCCCATCCCGTGTTCGTCATCGAGCCCATCGCCGCCGCCCTCCGCTACGAGGAATCGCTCGACCGCGACGAGGTCGTCCTGGTCGGCGACTTCGGCGCCGGCACCAGCGACTTCACGCTCATGCGGCTCGGTCCCTCGCGCCGCCACGCCCTCGACCGGCGCGACGACGTCATCGCCTCGAGCGGCGTCTACGTCGGCGGCGATCGATTCGACGCGGCCATCGTCGAGCACCGCCTCCTCCCCCTCTTTGGGGCCGGTTCGACCTACGCGACGCTCTTCAGGCGGACTGAGCTTCCGCACTGGATGACGCGAAAGCTGCTCGCCTGGCACGAGCTGTCGATGCTGCGCGAGAAGTCGAACCTGGAATTCCTGCAGAGCGCGGTGAAGACGAGCGACAAGCCGCGCGAGCTCCAGAACCTGGTCACGCTCGCCGAGGAGAACCTCGCTTTCCACCTCTACCGCGTGGTGGAGGAGGCGAAGCGGATCCTGAGCGACGGCGACCAGGCCAGAATCTCGTTCCACGAGGCGGACATCGACATCGAGGCGAGCGTCACCCGCGCCGAGTTCGAGCGCTGGACGGCGCCGCTCCGCGCGGAGTTGCTGCTCGCAGTGGACCGCTGTCTCGCCAGGGCCCACGGCCGCGTTCCCGACGCCGTCTTCCTCACCGGCGGCTCGTCGAAGATTCCGAGCGTGCGGCAGGCATTCGCCGAGCGCTTCGGAGAAGGAAGGCTACGCGAAGGAGACGCATTCACTTCCGTCGCCGCGGGCCTCGGCCGCGCCGCCGGCCTGCTCGCCAGCGGCGGCGCGGCACCGGGCCGGGGCGCGGTCGGGTGATCGGCAGAACTACTGCAGCGACGCCGTTGCGCCGAGCGCAGCGCCAGTCGTCGTGTCGAGGCTGAGTGCAAACGTGACGGTCGCGCTCGAGGTATCGCGGCCCTCGACCGCGAGCACGATTTCGACCTTGTCCGAGGACGCGAGCGGCCGCACGAGGACGGCCTCGCCCGAGGCGTGGGTGCCCACGCCGGTCAGGTTGATGATGCGGATGGACACGAGCACGCTCGGCGCGCCACCGAGCTCGTCCTTCACCAGGGTGGTCTCGATGGTCGCCTTTCCCGACATAGCGGCGCCGCCGGCGATGCCGGTGATCGGGATTACAATCGAGCTGGCGGGAGCAGCGAGCGCCGCACCGCCGACGAGAAGAGCAGCGCCCATCGCCAGGGCGACGAGCGAGACGTACGAACGCTTCAGCGACAATCCGATCCGGTTCATTGAGTTCCTGTGGCGCCCGACTGAGCGC
Source organism: Deltaproteobacteria bacterium (assembly GCA_005879805.1). Taxonomy (GTDB): domain Bacteria; phylum Myxococcota; class Myxococcia; order Myxococcales; family 40CM-4-68-19; genus VBKO01. The sequence goes on from VBKL01000070.1 coordinate 16,527, forward strand.
GTTTGAAGGGTTGGACCTGTTCGGCAAGGGGACGCCAGGAGCGCCCGAAAGGGGCGGGCGCCCTGGCGCCATTCGAACGATGTTGCTAGGCCGCTCAACCGGGCGGCGCCGGGCACCACGGGCTAGGGCATGGCGAGTTTGCGGCCCTGCTCGTCAAGGGAATGCATGGTGACTCCGACCCCCCGAAGGCATGCCGTTCCCGAGCATGCGGCCAAACTCGATGCGCGTTCCGGGTGCGTCATCGAACTTGCGCAGACCCTACCACCCGCGCCCTTCCCCAAGATTGACGACGATCAAGTCAAGTACTTGAGAGGATTGAGGTTTTCCGTCCCGCGTAAATTTTTACAGAGAAGTAAGGTTGGCCAGGGCGCGGCCGAACGAGATCGAGCGGCACGTGTACATCCCCGCAGCGCCGGCCTAAAGAGCGCGCTCACCGATCACCGAGCCGACTAGGACGGCTTGCTCTGCCGCTCGAACTCACGGATGCGGTCGTTGAGGACCTTTTCGCGAAAGACGTGGTCCGCATCCCGGCGGCGCAGGTCCAGCAGCTCCTCTGCGAGGCGCGCGAAGACCGGAACGAGCTTCTCCATCGCCGCCTCGTTCGCGGCGGGCGCCCCGCGCACGTCTGCGATTTCCGCTTCCGAAAGAGGCCCGGTCACCTGCGCGACCCGTTTTGCCTCTGCCGCCGCGAGAAGCGCTTCGATCTTGTCCTGATACTTGCCGTACTGCATCGTCAGGATGAGACGGTCGAGCGCAGAGACGAGCAGGGCAATCTTGTCGGCATCGGTCGGCGCCATCCCGCCCACACCCCTTCGCTCCCCTGACCCCGCCGACCTTTGGGCGATACCATCCGCCTCCAGGACCGGCCACAGACTCCAGTCGGATGGAGGGGCCGACCGAACGCTTGGCGCCTGGGAAGCCCGATGTAGTCTCCGCGCATGCGTGGCTTTCTCGCGGATCTGCGCCATGGCGTGCGCAGCTTCGCGCGCGATCCAGGCTTCACCGCGATCGCGGTTCTGGCGCTGGCCATCGGCGTAGGCAGCAGCACCGCGATCTTCAGCATCGTCGATACGGCGCTGCTGCGTCCCCTGCCCTACAGCGCCCCGGATCGACTGATCCAATTGGTCTCGGTCGACGGCGCGGGTCAGCGCGCGCCCATGGGGGCGGTGGAATTCTTCGAGCTCGAAAAGCGCGCGAAGACGGTCGAGGCCATCGCCGCGCTCTATCCCAGCTGGTACACCGTTGCCTCGCCATCCGGAGTCCGAACCGTCCGGACGGCCAGCGTGAGCGCCAGCATCTTTGCTACGTTGGGGATCTTCCCCTCGCGCGGCCGCGCCTTCGAGCCGGCCGAGGATCTCGCTGGCCGGGAACAGGTAGCGATCGTCAGCGATGCGTTCTGGCGAAGGGACCTGGGCGCGGATCCCGCCGTCCTTGGACGCGTGATTCAAATTCAGCACGTGCCGGTTGTGATCGTCGGCGTCCTCCCCGCGGGCGCCGTCTTTCCGCGCGCCGAAAAGGCCGAGCTCTTTTTCCCGCTCGACATCAGGCCCGAGCAGGCGCTGCCCGCCGCCAGGAACGGCCTGTACGGATTCGCTCGGCTCCGTCCTCACGTCAGCGCCGCGACCGCCCGGGCGGAGATCGATTCCATCGTGCGCGCCACCAGCGGCTATGGCATCGCCGTCGAACCGTTGCAACGATCCTTGACCGGAGATGCGGCGCCGGCCTTGAAGGCGGCATTCGCTGCAGTCGTCCTGCTGCTCCTCATCGCTTGCGCCAACGTGGCGTCGCTCCTCCTCATGCGCGGGACCGCGCGCGGCCGCGACCTGGCCATCCGGGCAGCTCTAGGCGGTGGTCGAAACAGGATTGCGCTGCAGCACGTGATGGAAGGACTTCTTCTGGCCATTGCCGGCGGCGCGGTCGGCCTCGTCCTCGCCGTCTTCGCCGTGCAGGGCGTAGTCGCGCTCGCGCCGGCCGGGATCCCGCGCTTGCACGAGTTGCACGTCGACTGGCGCATGGGAGCGTTTGCGCTTATCGCATCTTTGCTCTCGGGTGCGCTCGCTGGTGCGGCGTCCGCTTGGCAGTCGTTGCACGCGAATCTCTTCCTGGTTCTGAAAGACGGAGGGATCGGCACGACGTCGAGCGGAATCCGCTCCCGGGTTCGCGACAGCCTGGTCGTCGCCCAGCTCGCCCTCGCGCTGCTGCTGGCGACCGGGACCGGGCTCCTCTTGCGGAGCTTGCAGCGATTCTCGGCGGTTCCTCTCGGTCTCGAGCCAAAGAACGTGATGGCGGGCTTCGCATACCCGCAGCGCGAATCCTCCCCGCCCTTGATGGCGGAGCTTCTCGCAGCCGCCAGGACGATTCCCGGCATCGAGAACGCCGCGCTGGTAGGGAACTTGCCCATGGACGCCCTCCGAGGCGGCGGTGGTTGGGACGACAGTGTCCACGTCGAGGGAAGGCATCCATCGCCCACCCAGCCCGACCTCGCTGCCATCAATTGGTACAGCCCCGGATATCTGGCCACGGCGGGAATCCGGCTCCTGCGGGGACGCGACCTGGCCACCTCCGATGTCGCTACCAGCGCCCCGGTTGCCGTGGTCAACGAAACGTTCGCGTCCCGATATCTGTCGGGCCGTGATCCGATCGGCGCCCTCTTCACCTCGACCGATTGGGGCCCCATCACCTTCGCCGTCGTCGGCGTGATCCAGGACGTGCGCCAGTGGGGACCGGCCTATGGATCCCTCCCGGAAGTCTATTTGCCGCTCGGCCAGTTTGGCCGTTACGAGGCGCTACGCGGAGAAGGCGCCATGCTGGTCGTCAAAAGTGGTTTGCCCTCGGGAGAAGTCGAAGCTGCATTGCGGGCAGCGACCACCCCGCTTAGCTCGCAACTATCGCTCGGAGCGATGCGCCCTCTCGACGAGTACTTCGGCTCGTATTTCGCGGAGCGCCGATTCCAGCGGGACCTCGCCGCTGCCTTCGCCTTTGCCGCCCTGTGCCTCGCCGCCGTCGGCGTTTACGGCTCGATGGCCTTCTCCGTTGTCCAACGCCGTCGCGAGTTGGCCGTCCGCGCGGCGCTGGGGGCGCAGCAGAAGCATCTCGCTAGCCTTGTGCTGCTCCGCGGTGCGCGCCTGACGCTGCTCGGCATCTCTCTCGGTCTCTTGGGCTCGCTCGCCTTTTCGCGGTTCCTATCGGCGCTGCTCTACGGGATCGGCGTGCGCGACCCGCTGACGTTTGCCGTCGTCGCAGTGGCCCTCGCCATCGTCTCCCTTGCAGCGAGCGCCCTTCCCGCGCGCGCGGCGGCACGCCTCGATCCGATGACCGTGTTGCGGAGTGAGTAGAGGGCGGCTCCCAAGCGGGGCGACCTTGAGGTCGTCACTTTCGGCGGTGGCGCGTGCTGCGTAAATCGGCACGCGCGTCCCTCCAAGCGAGTTGGTCTCACCGCTTGATCAAGACCTTCGGCTCGAAGCGCAGGAACGCGCCCGTCGCGGTCGACTCAGCGCCTCCGGAGCGTATCGTGATCGTACCCGTGCTACGCGGCAGGACCTCGCTGCTGTAGTCGAGCGTGATCCGCCGGCCGTCGCGCTCGAGCCAGAAAGTGACGCCCTTGCTGTTGTGGTCGACCGGCCCGTCGGCCGGCTCCTTGACGGGATCGCCGGTCCAGGAGGCTTCGAAGTGCGCCGAGCGGATGCTGCCGCGGGCTACATTCGTGCCGCCGGCCATCCGGGGACCGACGTCGAAGGTGCCCTCCTGGGCGACCTCGAAGGTCTCCGAGACTCCGCCGAGGCCCTCGGCCAGCGGCTTCACCGTCGTAGCGTGGTGCAGCAGCCAGGCGTGCCTTCCGGGGCTGCCGTCGGGAGCCTCGATGCGGACGCTGTGTTCGCCGACGATGCCGCCGGGCGCCGGCGCGCCGTCTATCGCGAACGAGTCACAGCGATAGAGGGCAAACGACATCTGCGCCAGTCCGTCAGGGCCAGGCGCCAACTTGTATCGTGCGGGCACCAGCGCGCGGGCGGCGTCGAGCGGCATCGGCCGAATCACAGCCAACTCGACGCAGCCCGTTCCGCTGTACGACGAGATCGTTGCCGACGGTGGAGCTTTGGGCGCGCTCGCGCACGCCGCGGTCAGGATTAGGAGAAGCCGATTCATGGCGCACCACCATCACTATCGGGATACCGAAGTATCGATCGCGCGCGACCACAAGTCGATACCGCCCCAGCGGCCGTTTCGGGCCCCAACCGCCTCGAGTACTTGCTTGCGCGCGGGCCTCCCGGCGTGCTGCGATCGCCGGATGCTGTTGCTCGCGCTCATGCTCGCCACCGCGACTACTCCGGACGATGCCTCCTGGCGCGTGCCGATTGCGCACGCGGGCGGGGTCCTCATCAGCATGCGCGTCGCTGCATCGCTCGCCTGGCCGCGGGATTACGACCCGACTCGCTTCTCCAACGAGGCGCACAACTTGAATCTCGCGTTCACGCGGCCACCGGATTTCCGTCCCGGGCTGGGGCTGCTGCGCTCGGATGGCGATCCGGTGGCCATCAATACCCTCGGGCATGGTGCCTTCGGCAGCGAGATCTACCTGCGGGCGCGGCAATGCGGCCACGACGCCCTGCCGGCGCTCGCGCTGACTGCGATCGTTTCGACGAGCTGGGAGTACCTCGTCGAGGGTCCCTACAAACGTCCAAGCGCCATCGATCTGGTGTGGACGCCTTTGATCGGCGGTCTGGTCTTTGGAGAGGCGCGTTTCCGTCTCTATCGTGCGACGAACTCGCGCGTGTTCCATGTACTGCTCGACCCCTTCGGATCGCTCGAGCGCCATGCCGGCGCAGGTTGTTGAGCTCGCGGTCCGCGCTCGGCACTCGGTAACGTTTGCTCGGCTCGTTGAGCCGGATCTCCGCGCTCTCCTGCGCCCAGTGGTTCAACGAAGGCGCCCTGACCACCTTTCCGCAGTGGTATGCGGATGTACGCGTTGTCCGCTCTTCACGAATGCGCGGTCGCGCATTCGTCCCGTCCGGATTTGCTTGATCGTAGTCGTTACGCCGTCATACCAATTCGGACATGCACAAAATCGTTTTCGTCCTGGCGGCGCTCGCCGTCGCTTGCGGGTCGTCCTCTGCGCGTCCGCCGGACAGCGTCACCCTCGCAACCGCCATCAATGGTCCCGGCGCCGTCGCCCTGCAACCGGCGCCCGACGCTTGCGCCACTTGCTCCGCGGGGGAATACCGCTACGCGCGTGGTACCGCGGTGAGTGTAGTTGCCGTGCCCGAGCAAGGAGCGGCCCTCACCACCTGGGGCGGAGCTTGCGGGGGCACCGCCGCGTGCACGGTTCGGCTCGACGCGGACAAGGCCCTCGTCGCGGTGTTCGAGCGCAACTCGGCCGCCGTCGGCGTGCAACTGACCGGCGACGGGCAGGGCGCGGTGATCTCGGCTCCCGCAGGTATCGACTGCGGCGGTTTGTGCACCACGCAGTTCGCGATCGGATCCACGGTGACCCTCACCGCCGCCCCCCAAGCCGGGTCGACGTTCACCGGTTGGTCCGGAGCTTGCTCGGGGTCGGGGACCTGCGTCGTCAATGTGGACCAGGCGCATTCCGTGTCCGCCCTGTTCACCCGCACGACGGCCGGCGTTGCAGCCGCGCACTCCGGGCCGGGAACGGTCCTTTCGGCCCCCGCCGGCATCGTCTGCGGCGCCGCCTGCAGCGCGGAGTTCGCGCAGGGGACCCATGTGACGCTCAGCGCGGTCGCCGACGCGAACGCCGTCTTCACCGGATGGTCGGGGGCGTGCACCGGGACTGCCACTTGCGTCGTGGCGGCTGGATCTGGCGCCCTCGCCACAGCGAATTTCTCGCGCCCGCAACATCTGATCTCGACCTCGACCACTGGAGCGGGCACAGGCTCTGTCTTCTCGGCGCCGGCAGGAATCTCCTGCGCCGGGTCTTGCACCGCGGCGTTCGATCAGGGCTCGACGGTGACGCTCGTCGCGAGCCCCGACCCCGGCTCGGTCTTCGTCGGTTGGAGCGGCGACTGCGCCGGCGTGAACGCCTGCATCCTCGGAATCGACGCCGACAAGTCCGTCGTCGCCTCCTTCGCGCCCGCTCCGCCGGTCGTGACGCCGAATCCGATTCCGACGCTGATCGCTCTTTCGCCCAATCAAGTGGTAGCGGGCTCGACCGGCGTCGTGGTCACGATGTCCGGCCTGAACTTCTTGCCGAGCACCATCGGCTTCTGGAGGGGTCTGCCCCGTGCGACGCGATTCGTGGACGGCAATACCCTGCTCGTCTCGCTGCTCGACGCCGACGTTGCGGTCGCGACGGATCCCTTCTCCGTCGTTTCCCTGCAGGCCGGGTCACCCGCTCCGGGCGGCGGCCTCTCCGGTTCCGTCCAGTTCTCGGTGGTCAATCCGACGCCGACCCTGACCAGCATCGATCCTCCCGTGGCGGCGCTGAACAGCGCTCCGTTCCGGTTGGCGCTGACCGGGACGAACTTCGCGCCGACCTCGCAGGCGATCTTCAACGGGTTCACGCCCGTCACGACCATCTACGTCAGCCCGACCCAGCTCCTTGTCCCGGTGAGCGCCCAGACACTGGCATCCGCGCAAACGGTCCAGATCTCCGTTTCCAACGGGTCCTTCGCCCGCACGAGCAATTCGCTCCCGTTCTCGGTCAACAACCCACCGCCGCTCGCGACCACGATGTCTCCATCCCGCACGGTCGCCGGCAGCGACAGCGTCCCGTTGACGGTCTATGGCACGCAATTCTCGACCAACCCATCCCTTGGCGGGGCCATCCAGACGGTCATCCGCTGGAACGGGACCAATCTGGTCACCACCGTGTTCTCGTCCGGTGAACTGCGTGCCTTGGTCCCCGCCTCCTTCCTCGCGGCGCCCGGGACGGCGCAGGTGACCGTCTTCACCTCGGCCCCGGGCGGCGGAGAGACCGTACCGCTGCCCTTCACCGTCTTCGCACCGGCTCCGGAAGCGGCGTCGTTCGAGCCGGACTCGGTGACCGAGGGCGCGGCTTCCTTCGCGCTCACCATCCACGGCCACGGGTTCGACGCCGGTACGACGGTTTCCTGGAACGGCGCCGTCCGCCCCGTCACGTTGCTCGGCCCGACCGCGCTGCAGATCGACGTAGCGGCCGCGGACGTTGCCACGGCGGGATCGGCCGCGGTCGCCATCTCCAACGCGAATGGAACTTCACCGGTGACCGGATTCCCCATCGTGGCCCGGGCGCCTGCGATCACCAGCAGGATCGCCGTTCCCGTCCCTGCCAAGGATCTTGCCTGGGACGCCACGCGGCGGGTCTTCTACGCCTCGGTCGGCAGCACTGCGCCGGCGAGCGGGAACTCGATCGCGGTCATCGACACGACCGGAGCCGTGGTGGCCTCGATCCCCACCGGGAGCGAGCCCGGCCGGCTCTCCCTCTCCGACGACGCGAGCAAGCTCTACGTGGCCCTCGACGGCGCCGCGCTGGTGCAGCGGATCGACGTCGCGTCGCGGACCATCGATCTGGAAATCGTGCTCGGCCCGAACACCGCGGCGTCCGACTTGCAGGCGATGCCCGGATCGGCGGGTACGGTCGCTGTCGCGCGGAGGAATCCGAACCTGTCTCCCGGTAGCCTCGGGGTCGTCGTCTTCGACGAGGGCGTGCAGCGTCTCGAAGCCACCGCCTCATTCGGCACGCAGGTGAGCGTCATGGCGTTCGCCGGCCCGGATGCGGTCTACGGATACGACGGATTCACGACCGCGTTCACCCTCTCGCGCATGCAGGTCATCGCGACGGGCTTGGTCCTCTCGCACGCCGTGTCCGTCTTCAACGCGTTCTTCCTCGACATCCGCCACGACAGCGGGCGCATCTACTCGAGCAACGGAGCCGTCGCCGATCTCCACGGAATCAAGATCGGCTCCTTCGCCCTGCCACCGAACCAGTCCGCATCGGTGCAACCCGACTGGGCGCACGGCCGCGTCTTCTTCCTCTCCGGCCCGACGCTCTCCGCGTTCAACGCGGGAAGCTTCGTGCCGGTCGGATCGCTCTCGCTCGCCGATTCCAGCGTCGTCGGTCGCTTCGTGCGCTGGGACGCCGACGGCATCGCCTACCGGACAGGCTCACAGGTCATCCTGCTCCGATCCTCGTTGATCGGAGGTTGATCGCGGATACGGGTCGCGGGCGGTTTGCGACGGCGGCCGAGGCGTTCGACGACGGCTTTTTCGTCGGGGAGCCCTTGCCTTCGCGGTTGATCGTGTCGCGCTTGCGCATCGTCTTCGACTCGGTCGGTCGCCTGGCTGAGGGCGGGCGTGGCGGCGATCGGCAGACCGGCGAGCAGGTAGGCGATGAAGCGCTCATGTCTTGCCTCCGTGCGCCTCGAGCCGAACCGTGGGGATGGGCGCACGCGCCCACGGGAGACGTGCGGACCGCCGGGCGGTGTCCGGCTCGGTGGCCCACTCGCGTCCGCCGCGAGTCGCAGCAGCATGGAGCGTGTCATGGCGCAGCGGTTGACGGGGGCGGCGGCGATTGCGGTCCTCACGGCGGCATGCGGTCCGGGCACCGGCAGCGGCAACGTCGGCCCCGGAACCCAGCAGGTCACTGTCCAGGTCTCGGGCCATGGCGCCGTGCAGCTCTCGACGGGCCAGCAGTGCAAGGACAAGTGCGTCGTCCCGGTCGCGAACGGCACGCGCGTCACCGCCACCGCCTCGCCCGACGGCGGGTGGAGGTTCTCCGGCTGGAGCGGCAGCTGCGGCGGCAGCGGCGCCTGCCAGTTCACCGTCGATCGCGATCTCGAGCTGGACGCCGCGTTCGCGCTCGTGCCGACCAGCCCGAACCAGCACGCGCTGACCGTCGCACGGAACGGCTCGGGCACGATTCGATCGTCGCCCGCGGGAATCGACTGCGGGTCGTCCTGCTCGGCCGCGTTCGACGACGGAACGAGCGTCACGCTCTCGGCGACGCCCGACCAGGGCTGGCGCTTCGACGGGTGGAGCGGCGCCTGTTCGGGATCGGGCGACTGCAGCGTCGTGATGAATGCAGACGCGACGGTCACGGCGACCTTCGTCGCCGAGCCGCCGCCGCCGCCTCCTCCTCCGCCACCCCCTCCTGCGGAAGAGTGCAAAGGCCTCGCTCCGCCTGCGCCGGGCACACCCAATTCGTTCCAGATGATTGCGGGGACGCACTGGACCTGCGAGCGCCCCTCAGTCGACGGTTCGGGGAACCTGGCCGTCTGGATGACGGAGTTCCTCGATTGGCCATCGAATGACATCGTCTTCCTGGATGCGGCAGGGACCGTCAAAGGAAACGTCAAAGAATACCCGGTGTTTCAAACGACCCAGCTCACGGGACAGATCAGCGGGTTCGAGGGCCTCGTCTACCCCGTCGGACAGGGCGTAAGCACGGTCGTTTTCGCCGCCGACGGCAACCTGCAATCTTCAGCGCCGGATACACCGCCGAGCAGCGGGACCTCTCCGAAGCTCGCCGAAGATCCGACGGGCGGCGTGATGGCGGCGTTCGGAGCGACCCTCGATGCGTACGACGCGTCGGGTGCGCGCCGCTTCCGCGTCCAGCTGGCGCACGACGCGGCCGCGCTCGGCGTCGACCGCGCCGGAAATGCGCTCGTGCTCTCGAATCCCGGATCGCTTCACGGGCAGTGGGTGGACCACTCGGGCAAGGTCGGCCCCGACTTCGACCTCGGCGTGGCAGCGGCGTCGTTCGAGCTGTACCCGCGAATCGGGAGCGGATTGTTCCTCCTCGAGGTCTCGAGCGCCGGGGGCCTGTTCCAGCACACCGCCTGGGTGTACCAGCTCGACAGCCTCGCTGCCGCGGCGACGCCCGCGCCCGACTGGCTAGCCTCGCGGCCCGACAGGCGGCTGCACATGGCCCATGGCGGCACGGCCTACGCAATGCTGCCGATTCCGGCGCCAGGCGACTGCACGAAGCACATCGAGGTGCTCGCTCCGTCGGGCAAGAGCTGCGGCTCGGCCAAATTCCAGGCGCCCGGATCGTGCGCCAACTTCATCGACGTCGGGTACGACGGCACGGTCGTCCAGCAGCTTCCCGCGGGAATCGACGCGCCATCGTGCACTCCCGGTGAGCCCTGCCGGAGCTGCACCTGGCGCTGGTGGCCGGGGTTCTTCCGGTGAGGACCTGATCGCGCCTAACGGCCTGCAGCCGCCGTCGTCGATTCGTAGACGATGGTGACCTGGCCGGGGCGGCCGGATCTTCCGTCGAAGCCGTCCGTGCCTCTGGGGCCGTCGCTTCCTCGCAAGCCATCGGAGCCGCCTGGAACGAACGAGACATGGCCGTCGCGGTCGACACAGGTGCTGCCCATCCCACCGCTTCCGCCGATTCCACCGCCCCCGCCACGTCCCCCCGGTCCACCCCGGCCGCCCCTGCCTCCCTCGCTCAGCACGGTCGAGCGGAGAAGATCGATCGTAGCGCCGGCGTCGCGCATTACGCCTTTCACGGTGACGCGGACGGCGCCACCCGGTCCTCCGTTGCGGCCGTCGCCACCGGCTCCGCCCCTCGAGCCGTCATTACCGCGACCGCCTGGCCCGCCCGGCATCGACGGGCACGACGCAGAAAAGCCGCTCACCCCCGGCGTCCCGTCCGCTCCCGGAAAGCCCGCCGATCCGTCATTTCCTGCAGCGCCGCGACTCACTACGCGAAACGCGGGCGCGTCGATCCACTCGATGACCGCCTGATACCTGTTCTGTCCGTCGCTCGCCGTGTAGATCGCGCGGCGCGCGTCGCTGCGGTCGACCGTCACGGCCAGGTCGGGCCCTCTGGCGCCTGATCCGTGGCCCGTAAAAACGAGATCGGCTGGCCGCTCGAAGTAGAGATCCCAGTCGATCTGCCCGAGCTGCCGATCCCCCACAGAAATGGGGACCGCGAGGCGCGGCCCCTGCTGGGCCAGGCCCACCACGGTTGGCTGGGCGATGTTCTCGACAAATCGCAACGTGCACCTGCCATCCAGGTAGGCGAGCGGGGTCCCCAGCATCACATCGCTGGCCCGCAGGCACGGCGTGGGATCGAGCTCCGACGCAGGCCGGCAGAGGGTCAACGGCTTGGAGATCCCTTCCACCGTGACCTGCAGCACGCCGCTGAGCGGGATCTCGGGCAGCACCGAGAGGCCGGGCCGTCCAGAGGCGGATCCGAGGAGCCGGCCAGCGCGGTGCAGGACGTCCTGCTCGACCACGATGCTGCGCTGCGCAGATCGCGCGAGGTCGACGAAGGCGCGCACCGCCGGGTGCTCGCCGAGCGAGACCGGGTTCGTTCCGCCCATCATCCGCTCCTCGAGCGCACTGGCGTTCGCGCGCACCTCGGGCAAGGGCGAGGCCTGGATGTGGAGCTGGATCACGCGGCGCTTCGCCTCGGTCCGGAGCGCGGCGTCGGGCAATCGCTGTGCGCAGCGGAGCAACGAGGCCTCGTCTCCGGACTTCAGCATGGAGTCGAGGAGTGGAACGTCCACTGTGCGGCCCTGGAAGATGCCCTGTTCCAGATCGAGGGTGGCGAGGAGCTCGGTTCCATTTTTCAGTGCTGCCGGGCCGAGCCGCTTCTTGCCGATGGCCGTGCGCAGCATGGCGCCGAGATCGCGCACCGCGCTCTCTCGCGCCGCGATGGCGGGATCGCGCTCGAGGTAGAGCTGGTGCAGCACGGCAAGCCTTGCCTGCAGGGCTGCGTCCGCTTCGAAGTGGTCGTCGGTTATCAGATCGGAATACGTGGAGAGGACCTCGTCGAGCAGCGCGGAAGAGTCCTGGTGGGGCGCGCTTCGGAGGAGCGCGCTGGCGCAACTCCCCCAGACCGCGGGCGGGATCCGCCCCTCGCGAAGCGCCTCGGCCAGGTCCTTGCTCACCTCCCGATCGAGCTTCGCGAGATGCGGACCCGGCAAGGACAGATCGCACACACCCGCGCTGGCGTCGGGTTGCCCCAGATAGGCCACGAGCGCCGGACCATTGCGGTGGGCGGCGAGCTCTGCCGCGGTCATCGGCAGCGCATATCGCTGCGTGGCGCAGGCGATCGCGCAGATGAACGTCAGGAGCGCACAGGCTCTCACGACTGCGAGTCTAGCAGGCCGATCGTTGCGAAGAATTGCAAAGAATTGCGATCCCCGGCGCTGGGAAACATCACGGCGCTTCTTAGCCCAGCACGCCCAGGTAGTTTCCCTCAGGATGCCCGCAGCTCGTCGCGCGTGAACCCGTGCAGAAGCGACTTCTCCGGGTCGCGACGGCGGT
>VBKL01000282.1 GCA_005879805.1 Deltaproteobacteria bacterium
CGGGTGTCTGGGTGCAACTTCCCGGCGCCGGACACATCGAGGATGCCGCGGGCAGTCTCGTCGCTCCCTCCGTGCTCGCGAGCATCCACGACGGGACCTTCGACGGCGCTCTCTACGCGGTTGCGGACATCGACCGGATCGCCCTCTGGAGCGTCGACTGGCCGGTCGAGAGTTCCGGGTGCGTCACCGGGCGTCTCCTCGACGACGCCGGCAAGCCGGCCGAAGGCGCGCTCGTCGGGCTGCAGGGGGTGACGTACATCGGCGCGTCGATTCCCGCGATTGTCGGCGCCGACGGGCGCTTCTGCCTCGAAGCGGTGCGATCCGAGAACGTCGGCGAGGATCTCGACGGCGATGGCAAGGCCGGCGAGAGCTTCGTCGTCTCGATCAGCGCGACCGCAGGCGGGAGAATCTACGACCTCGGCATCTACGACACCTCGCGCGCCCAGGCGGTCTGCGGAGGGGCCGGTTGCCTGGATCTGGGCGATCTCCGTCTCAGCGCGGCGAACCTGCGCACGACGAAGTTGTGTGCCGTCACGGGCACGGTGAGCTTCCCTGACGGCACGCCAGCTGCCGGGGCTCTGGTCTCGTCATTCGACACGGGCGTACCCCGCAGCGAAGGGGACCGGACGTGTACCGTCGATAATCAATACGTCTGCTCGGATTTTGTAGCGACGGACCAGAACGGCTTCTTCAGCGTCACGTCACCGGTCATGGGTGACGTGCCGGTGTGGGCCACCGCCGGTCGCGATCTGGAGCCCGGCGCCGTCGAAGGGTACGAAGGGATGCGTCCGTTTGCGTCGTGTCCGAACGCGCCGGTCGCGTTGACGGTCTTCCCCTCCGCCATCAGCGTGGACTTCACCATAACGGTGACCGGCAACTCGATCTCGTGGACGCCCAGCCGGTATGGCGCCGCGAACCTGACGGTCCGGTCGGCGGCCGGTGCTAGCAAGTGGGAGCCTATCCGAGGAAGACGTTCTCGTTGTGCCACGTGAGGAGCGCTGACGCGGGTCGATGCGTCGCTCGAGACGGCAGCGATACCGGCGGCCGTGCAGGGCGTAGTAGTCGCGTCCGTTCTCGAACTCCTCACGGATACGACGGCTCACCTCGAGGCGCGCGTCCGACGTGACCGTCACATACCCGCGGTCGAAGAGAGTATGCAGGTCGCTTCGCAAGAGGAGGCCATTCTCGACGCGATGGGCTCCGCCCGCGGCATACGGCTGGATGTGAGCTGCTTGCAACACAGGAAGAGTCCGCTCCCCCGTCGCGGCGCACCGCCGCTGATACGCGTCGTTGACGAGGACACGGAACGTTCCCTGGCCAAGGCGAGGCAGCACCGGCGTCGGCGTTCCGTAGCGCGGCGACTCGGGCTCCGCAGCCAAGGGAGGCTGTGCCGTACGGATGGCGCCTTGGACCGCTCGGTACAACGCGGCGCCCGCTTCCCCTTCTACGTCGTAGCCCTTCCCTTGAACGGTGTGACGCGGCCATTCCTGCGGGACGCGGATCCACGCTTGCCGCGCGTCCGCGCTCCATTGCCAATCCGGAACGTCTCCCAAGCGAGACTGACGGGAAGAAGCGACGAGTGCGCGAATACACCACCGCCGACGACGAAATCGTCCGGGCTGTGCAATTTGAAGAGGAAGAGCTCCCCCGGCGCGAGTGACTTGAAGAGGCGGTTCCCACCCGGCTGCCAGAAGTTGACCTCTTCGAGCTGCGGCTGCCCGGCCAGGAGCTCGTACCAGTCGCCGTCGGTGATCCCAACGAACAGCCTCATTCGATGATGGTCGCGGATGCCGCGGCGAACGACAAGGAAACGCCTCAATTCCGATTCCGTCGCGTTCCGCTCTTGCCGGACTCGACCGCTTCGCGCGGGGTCGCCGGCGAGTCGACGTACTCGGCATCGTTGTCGAGCTCCTCCGCGTGCTCCGCGCAGAGCGGAAACACGAGTCCCTCGACGGTCCGCTCCGTCACGGCGGGCTTGCCGCAGAACTCCTCGACATCGTCGTCGATGGGCGTGAGACAGGTCGCGTCTTTCTTCATGGCGTGGCTTCGTTTGTCGTCATTACTCGAGTTGGACGTGGAGCGCCGACCACGGAAGGCCTTCGCGGGCCAGATAGTTGTCGAGATTCTTCACGAGCTCGCCTTCGTCGCCGGCCCGGATCTCGGCGGAGAGCTCCGCGAACAGTTCGCGTGCGTCGCTCAGACCGTTGATTGTCGCCGTCGCCGCCACGGCCGCGTAGCAGACGAATGCGCGCGGACCGGGCGAGAGGCGCCCTCTTTCGAGCGCGGCGAACGCCTGCAGCATGCGCTTCAGGAACGCGGGCCGCTCGACCTCGGAAGCCTTCTCCGCCAGCCCCCATAGGGCGCACACGAGGTCCGATCGGACCAAATGGAATTGCGGGAACAGCGCAAGGCCATTCTCGAGGACGGTCAGCCCGTAATCGATCCCATGGTGCGAACGAAAGTGAGCGGCAACGTCGCAGACGAGCCGCTCAACGCCGTCGACGCCGAATCCGCGGGCGAGGACTTCGAGGAGGGTGGGAACGCGACCGCGAAACTCGACGGCATCGAGACCCGGCGGCTCCTCCCGCGCGTGCAGCAACACGCCGAACAGCAACGCTTTTGGCGAGATTGATATCTGCCGCGTCTCATTGAACTCCTCGAATTCGGGGCCCTCGATGAATACCGGGACCATGACAGCCGACGTCGTTCCCGTAGCAGCGATGACGGGATGAACGGGACCGATGGGAAGCCAGACAGTGGTGTGGTCAGCCATTTGAATCCAGGTGGTCGGGCAGGTTGGCGAGCTTCCGAAATCCTAGCGCGCACCCCCGACACGACGGCCGTGGGCAGGGGCGATTGACCCAAGGCATCGATGAGAATCTCGAGCGCCTTCATCGAGAGCGCCGCGACGTCGTCGTGGGGCAAGAGAGCGGCGGCCTTCGAGCCTCGCAGGGCATGCAGGGGAGCCGTGCGGAGGAGCGATTTCAGCCGCCGAGTGAGACCGTCGTGCCAGACGGGTGCTGCGCTTTCTGCTCGTCGCTCCTTCGGCTCACGGCAAGTCTAGCCGAGGGCTCCGACATACTGCGCAAGATGATGATCTTGCTGGGAGATGATCTTTGAGCACGGCTCGACCGGAAGGTCGTCAACCTGGCTCGAGCAGTCGAAGCCCCTTGAAGTAGTCGCGATAGTACCCGCGGTCGCGCGCGAGAAGGCGATCGGCCAGACAACGGGCGTGTGCGCCAATGAGGAAATCTGCGACGACCCGCCGCCCGCCGCGTGCCGGTCTGCGGGCCAGGTACGAGCGGAACATCGAGCCGGCCAGGAACGCGCTCTCGCGGCTCGAGGGAACGAACTGGAGCTGCAAGTCGGAGAGGAACTCGTCGAGCTCGGCTTCGCTCGCAAACGATGGGGCCAGCTCTGCCAGGACGCACTCGGAGATGAGCAGGGCGCCCTCGCCGGCGGCGCTCCGGAGCGCCGCCTCGGAGGCCCGCGCATACCCCGGATCGTCCACCAGCAAGTCGAGCAGGACGCTGGTATCAATCGCCGTCCGCACCGCGGATCTCCTTCAAGTAGCCGTCCACGGTCCTTCCCTTGGGCAGCTCGCCGCGGCCGCGCCACTTGGCGAAGGGATCGGCAGATACGGCCTTGTGTCCCACCAACCTGCCGCCGACGGCTTCGAATTCCATCTCGGTGCCCGGCCGCAGCCCAAGCTTGTCGCGGACCGGCTTGGGGATCGTCACCTGCCCCTTCTCGGAGATCACCGATTTCATACCGCGATGGTAGGAATTCCAACATGTGAAGTCAAACCAATGAACTTGTGTTCGGACAGAAGGATGAGCGGCGCGATGCAGCATCGACGCGACCGCATCGAGGGAGGAATCCTTGGCCTGCTCGTCGGCGACGCGCTGGGCGTCCCGTATGAGTTCCATGTCCCCGGCGAGATTCCCGGGTCGGACGAGATCGAGATGTGCGGGCGGGATAACCGGCCTCCGAGGAGGCGTCAGCGGCATTCCGGCCTCATGGCGCGAAGCGCTTCAGGAATGGACATCGCACGCCCGCTGATCCAGCGCCTTCTCGGATATGCCAAGGTGCGTGACGGGGCTACGCGCCGACCAGGTCGTCGCCATCCC
>VBKL01000283.1 GCA_005879805.1 Deltaproteobacteria bacterium
GACCACACCTTCTACCGCCACGAGTTCATCGGAGAGGAGATGGCGCGCGAGATCCTCCTGCGCTGGAAGCTTCCCCATCGCGACGTCGAGCGCGTCGCGCTGCTCGTCCGCGAGCACAACTGGTACTACCGGGACGAGTGGAACGACGCGACGGTGCGCAGGACCATCGCGCGCATCGGACCGGCCGAGCTTCCCACGCTTTGGAAGCTCCGGCGGGCCGATCTCCGGGCGCGGGGCCGGCTCGTCGATGAAGGGCTTCAGAACCAGACCCGGCTGGAAGCGCGCTTCGAAGCCGAATTGCAGCGAGCGTCTGCTTTGAAGATTTCAGACCTCGCGATCGGAGGCCGCGACGTGATGAACGCACTCTCCGTTCCGCCGGGTCCGGTGGTCGGCCAGGTGCTGGCGAAATTGCTCGAACGGGTGCTCGACGAGCCCGATTTGAACACTCGTGAACGGTTGCTCGGGCTGGTGCCCGAAGCTGCCCGCGGGCTCTCCACAGCTAATCCACAGGCGTAGCCGCGCTGGAAGCGCGAAGGCCGGCTGTACACCTCCGTCCGAGTGCGCCGCGAAGCGGCGCTCGGCGGGTTCGGCGGCGAAATGTGCCCAGGGAACGCTGGCCTGTGTCCTTGGTGTAGGAAAGCGAACGTCTGGGCCTTTGGGAAGGTGCGATCTGCCGCGGGAGAGGGCATGGCGGCGAGACCGGGTGTGGAAAAGATGTGGAACGAAGCCCGGCCGTCCAGCGTCTCATCGGGGGCAGCCGGTGCTGCCGAAGGAAGGTCGACAACTACCCGCTCGAATGTCCGGGTGTTAAGCTTGCAATCAATAGATCTCCGCTCCGGCCGCGTCGCGCGACCGCCTCACGGACGCTCATCGATGGCCGACGCAGCACTTCCTGCCACACCGCGAATCCTCTACATCGAGGACAATCCTGAGAGCCGCGCCCTGGTGCGCAGCGTCCTGGAGCCCCGCGGGTTCGACGTCCTCGAGGCGAGCGACGGGATCGCAGGTATCGATCTGGCCATCAGCTCCCACCCCGATCTCATCCTCTGCGACATCCAGCTTCCGGGGATCGACGGCTACGAGACGGCCACCCGCCTGCGGTCCTACAAGGGACTCGACGGCTGCCCGATCGTGGTCCTCACCAGCCACGGCGACCGCGGCCTGTCGCTCTCGGTAGGCGCGGATGGGTTCATCGAGAAGCCCATCGACGTGGAGAGGTTCCCCCAGCAGCTTCGCGAATTCCTCAGAGGCAAGCGTGAAAAGCTCCGCGGTATCGAGGAGCGCCGGTACCTGCGCGAGTACAGCCAGGCCCTGGTCGAGCGCCTGGAGGCGACGGTCCGCGAGCTGACCGCGGCGAACACCCGGCTCCGCGCGGCGGCCCGCAGCAAGAACGAGTTCATGCAGAACCTCTCGCACGAGCTGGCGACGCCGCTCACCCCCATCCTCGGCTATCTCAAGATCCTGCGGAGCGGGAAGATGGGTCCGCTGACCGATTCGCAGCAGAAGGTCATCGACTCCATCCACGTCGCCGCCGACCGCCTCTCGCGCACCATCGACAACCTGGTGGACTTCGCCACCCTCGAGGGCGGCGGGCAGATCATCCACGCCGAGCAGTTCAGCGCGGGCGAGCTGATCGCGCCGGTGATCGAGGACGAGCGGGCCAAGTCCAAGGCGCGTCGGGTCCACCTGGTGGTGTCGCTCGAGGCGACCGAGACCGGCTGCGGCGACGTCCGCAAGCTGCGCCAGGCGCTGTCCAACCTGATCGACAACGCCATCAAGTTCAGCCCGCACGGCAGCGAGGTCCTGGTGCGGGTGACTTCCGAAGACGGCAGGCTGGTCTTCGAGGTCTACGACCAGGGCGAAGGCTTCCTCCCCAACGAGGCCGAGCGCGTCTTCGAGCCGTTCTTCCACGCCGACCGCGTGGGGGACGAGCGGGCTCCGGGCGCTGGGCTCGGTCTTCCCGTGGCGAAGCAGATCGTCGAGGCGCACGGAGGCAGGGTGTTCCTGGAGAGCCCGCCGAAGACGCAACCGGAAGGGACGCACCACTTCAGCGGGGCGAAGGTCGCCTTCTGGATTCCCGACCGTGCGCATCTGCGCCCATCCGCCGGTGCCCCGATCCTCGAAGCTGCCCCCGAGGGGGGAACTTCGTGAGTTCCGGGACCGCGTCCTGGAATTGATCGCTGTAATCTCCGAACCAAGGCTCTTCGATCCGGCGCCTTCGGCGCCTCCACCAAGGGGGAGGTCCCTCCCCCCTGGACCCCCCAAAATCTTGCCGGTCGGCACGAACGTGAGCGGATAGAATACGCGCCGTGCTGACCGTCATCGCCATGAGCGGCGGGGTAGATTCGTCCGCCGCGGCAGCCCTGCTCGCATGCGAGCGAGGACCCGAGGCAGTCTGCGGGATCTCGCTGCGCCTGTATTCGACCTCCGAGGAGGCCGAGCGCAGCGGCCGGTCCTGCTGCGCGCCCGCCGATCTCTACGATGCTCGCCGCGCCGCCGCGACCCTGGGAATCCGCTTCTACGTCTACGATGCGCAGGAGCGGTTTCGCTCGGAAGTCATCTCCTCCACGGCCTCACGCAGGGCGAGCTTCGGTTCGTCCGCTTTCCGCTCGGCGATCTCACCAAGGCCGGCGCTCGGGCCATCGCGCGCGAACATGGGCTCGCCAACGCCGACAAGCCGGAGAGCATGGAGACCTGTTTCGTCGCCGGCGCCACGGTGGGCGATTTCCTCGAGGCGCACGGGATCTCCAAGGCGCGCGGCGAGATCGTCGACGTCGAGGGACGCGTGCTCGGGGAGCACGACGGTGTGCACCGGTTCACCGTCGGCCAGCGCAGGGGACTCGGCGTGCCGCATCGGCTGCCGCTCTACGTGGCCGCGCTCGATGCGGAGAAGCAGCGCGTGGTCGTCGGAACGCGCGAGGACGCGGCGAGGACCACGTTCCGGGCCCGGGCGGCGCGCTGGGTCTCGGACCCGCCGGAGGCTGGCGCGAGCTGCGAGGTGCAGATCCGCCACCGCGGCAGGCCGCTCGCGGCGGAGGTCGAGCCGCTGCCTGGCGGAGACGTCGGCGTACGCTTGCGCGAGCCGGCGCTCGGGATCGCGCCGGGACAGTCCGCGGTCTTCTATCGCGGAGACGAGGTGCTCGGAGGAGGGCGGATCGCCGGCACTAGGCCGTAGCCGGGACTTTGCGAGGCGTGTCGCCGAATCGCCACCCCTTCGCGCCCTGGCCGCCATCGTCGAGGTGTAGCCGGACCTTCGCCGACAGCTTGCGCGGCATGCGGAGGACGCGCAGGCAATCGAGCGACGCGTGCTGGCCGTCGAAGCGGCCCAGGGTCAGCGAGGCGAGCACCGCCATCGCGCGCGGATCGACCGGCCACTTCCCGGCCTCCCAGTAGTGGACGTACTCGACCGGGACGTCGAGAAGCTCGGCGAGGCCGGGCTGGGCCATCTCGAGGACGGTGCGGAGGAAACGGAACCCGTCGGCGCTCCGGACGGCCGCCTTGGCGAGCTCGACCGCGATGCGCCGCTCGAACCGCTTCACCTGTTCGGCCTGGACGACGACCTGCCGGCAAGCCGCACAGCGGGTGGCCGGCATCGAGGCCGTGAAGCTATGGCCGCAGACCTCGGTGGAATCGTCGATGACGATGTCGAGGATGGCATCCCGTCCGCAGCGCTCGCATGTCTTCTTCACGACAGGACCCCCACCGCTGACGACCTCTACGAGGGAGTCGTGCAAGGCACACGCCAGCAGGGGTCCAGCCAGCCGCCCCTCTGGAAACACGGGCGGATGGGCGCGGGCGTGCCCCGATGACTGACTTTCTTACAGGGTCTGTGTCGGACAGGGCTGACCCAGGTGGAGCAAAGAGTCGCTACCTGGCTCCTCGGGCGCATCGAGCCAGGGATCGGGGCCCGATTGCTCGCCGCGAGGGTAGAGGCGGGCATCGAGCAGGTGTTCGGGGAGGATGTTCCCCATCGACGCGAACAACGAGTGGCGAACGCCCGGATGCTCTCGCTCGAGATCGTCGAGCAGGCGCTTGACCCGCCTGCGCATCAAGTCGTCCTGCGAGCCGCAGAGATCGCAGGGGATGATGGGGAAGGCCAGAAGCCGCGCGAACTCTGCGATGTCCGCCTCGGCGGCATAGCAGAGCGGACGGATGACCACGTTCCGTCCGTCGTCGCTGACGAGGCGCGGCGGCATCGAACGCATCTTTCCCGCGAAGAGCATGGAGAGGAGCAGCGACTCGATGAGATCGTCGCGGTGGTGCCCGAGCGCGATCTTGGTGCAGCCCATCTCCCGCGCCGCGGAATAGAGGATCCCCCGGCGCAGCCGCGAGCACACGGTGCAGAGCGTCTTTCCCGGTGGAGTCAGCCGCAGGACCTGCGAATAGGTGTCCTCGCGGAGCATCCGTACCTCGACGCCTTGCTCGCGCAGGTACGCCTCGAGCCGCGCGGCGGGAAAGCCGGGGTGGCCCTGGTCGAGGTTGCAGGCGACGAGGTCGAAGCGGACGGGTGCCCGCTGCTGCAACTTCTGCAAGAGGTGGAGCAGCGTGAACGAGTCCTTGCCGCCCGAGACGGCGACGAGGATCCGATCGCCCTCTTGCACGAGGCCGAAGTCCTGGATGGCGCGGCCCACGTCGTGGAGCAGCCGTTTCTCGAGGCGGGGGTCGGGTTGAGCCATGGCGGGGCGCTGGTTACACCATCTCTCGTGGCCCGGCTCAACCTGCGTCTTCCGGAGAATGCCCCGGGATCGCTTTTCGTCGATTCGACCTGCATCGACTGCGACGCCTGCCGGCAGATCGCTCCCACGACCTTTGCCCGCTCCGATCGCAGCGGACTGTCGTACGTGCAACGGCAACCCGCTCCGGCTCAGCGGAAGGACGCGCTCGTCGCCCTCGTCGCCTGTCCGACCGCCTCGATCGGGGGCGCGCAGGGAAGGGAAGTCCGCGAAGCATTCGCCTCGCTTCCTTTGCACGTCGACGGCCCGGTCCACGATCTCGGGCTACGGGCCGAATCGTCCTTCGGGGCAACCAGCTACCTCGTGGTGCGAGAGGGCGGGAACGTGATCGTCGATTCGCCGCGGGCGGCAAACCCGCTCCTCGACCGCATCGAAGGGATGGGCGGGGCGCGCTGGAACTTCCTCACCCACCGCGATGACGTGGCCGATCACGAGGCGCTGCACGAGAGGTTCGGCTGCGAGCGCGTCCTCCACCGCGCGGACGTTTCGGGCCGCACTCGCGCCGTCGAGCGGCAGATCGAAGGGAAGGATCCCGTCGAGCTCGCGCCCGGCCTGGTCGTCATCCCTGTACCGGGACACACCCGCGGAAGCGCTGCGTTCCTCGTCGACGACACGTATCTCTTCACCGGCGATCACCTATGGGCCGAAGATGATGGTTCGCTCGGGATGTCGCGTTCGGTCTGCTGGTACTCGTGGGAGGAACAGGTCCGCAGCCTGAAACGCCTCCTCGACTTCCGCTTCCGCTTCGTCCTTCCCGGTCATGGCCGTCGCGCGGAGGCGCGCGATACCGGCGAGATGCGCGGGTGGATCCAGAAGCTCGTTCGCGAGGTCGAGTGAAGCCCGATCAAACCGCCGCGAAAGCCTTGGGCAGCGAGCCGCGGGCCA
>VBKL01000284.1 GCA_005879805.1 Deltaproteobacteria bacterium
GCACCGGCTGCCCGGTCGAGCGTCTCGACCACCGTCGTCGTCGCCGCTCCCGTGGTCGTTTCGACGGGCCACCTGGTGCCGGATCTCTTCCTCAACCTCTTCGCGCTCGGCGTCGAGGTCGCGGCGATCCACTCCATCGAGGAGCAGCACCGCGCCGATCCCCCGCCGGCGGAGCGCCAGGATCTGGGCGTCTACAACCAGCGCTGGCAGGACATGAGCGCGTATCGCCGCAAGCACGACGCGCGCGAGGGATTCCTCTTCTCCTTCGGCATCGGCGGCGGGCAGATGCGCTACAGCGGGCAGGGGAGGACGGGCTCCGTCGACCTCGGCCTGCGGATGGGATACGGCTTCAGCGACCGGTTCCAGCTCTTCGGCGACCTCACCGCGGACGTCGGCCAGTTCCAGTCGCGGCAGGACGCGACCTCGTGGATCCTGAGCCTTCGTGGCCAGACCGTCTTGATCGGCGATCGAGACGGCAACGGCTTGAACTTGAATCTCGGCGTCGGTATCGGCGGACTGAGCATCAACTACCACGACGAATTCGCCCAATCGACGTACCCTGCGGGAGTCGCGTTGGTGAGCGGCCTTTCGTATGACGCGAGGATCGGCCAGCAGTTCGCGCTCAGTCCCGAGCTTTATGTGAATTGGCACCTGGTGCCGAACGACCCGGGCCTCGCTTCCGACAATCTCTACACCGTCGGATTGCGTCTCAACTTCTTGTGGTACGCGCCCTGAAAACGCCGGCGCCCGGCGACCTCGCGGCCCCGGGCGCCAACTGAACTGTCTGGAAATCGCTAGGGCTCTACCCCTTCCGGACGTTCGCCGCCTGCGGGCCCTTCGGTCCTTCGGTCACCTCGTATTCGACCTTCTGACCCTCGGCGAGGCTGCGGAAACCCTCCATCTGGATCGCGGTGTGGTGGACGAACACGTCCTTGCCGCCGCCATCCGGCGTGATGAAGCCGTAGCCCTTTGCATCGTTGAACCATTTCACAGTGCCAGTTGCCATTCCTCAAGCCTTTCGCAAACGGTGCCCGGAGGGCGACCCCAAGATGAATGTTGCTCGCGCCGGAAGTCCTCATGCGGCCGACGCCCGTTCAGGATAGGTATGTTTGTTAGGGCCGTTCAAGACCCCGCGCGGCGTAGGATCCCGGGTATTCTAGGGGGTCCGTGTGCCGAGGGACACTACGGGTTGTGCTTCCGCCGCTTCCGCCTCTTCCCTGAGGGCCCAGGCCCCGGCGGGATGACCGGCGAGCAGCCGGGCTTCCTCGGCGCTCAGCGTGGCCGTGCGGGCGAGGGCGAGCCGCGGATGGCTCAACACCAACTGGACTCCGCCGTCGGGGAGCCGGCGGACCCGGGGCCGTTGCCCCTGCTGCCGCAACGCCTCGAGATGTTCTTCCAGGTCGCGCAAATGGCGATCGGCGCGCAGTGCCCGCCTGCCGTCGCCGTCGCTCAGCGCGTGGAAATGCTTGTTGCGCGAGAGCGGCCGCGCCTCGTCGTGCAGGCGCTGCAGAAGCCGATGGAAGAACTCGCGCATGCTTCAAGGCTAGCACGCGTCCGCGGGTGGGGAAGTGCGAAATTTCCGGGACGGCTCCGACCGACTCCGGGCGGAAATGTCAAGGGGGGCCCGTGGTCCGCGCGTGCGATGCGACTTCCTGGGCGAGGGCGTCGCGGCGGTCCTCGGCGCACGGATCGCGCAAGCAGGCGACCGACACGAGGAGCCCGGTTTGCGGCTCCGCGAGCTCGATGTAGCGGACCCCATCGGAATCGATCGCCCGGCGTTCTTCCCATGGGTGCGAGCCGAGATCGATCGTTCTCGACTCCGTCCGATGCGGAAAGTCGGCCGATCTCCGCAGTTGCACCTGGAACTGGTAGTCGGCGGTGTCCGCGACGCCGGGGATCAGCTCGACGACGTACCAGGGCACGACCGTCTGCGCGCCTTCCGCGTGGAGGGTACGCGGTTGCAGCCGCACGGCGCCAGCGACCGCCACTCCTTCCATGCTGGCGAGCGCGAACGCGCAGAGCGTGAAGAAGACCGTCGCGCTCCGGTGCCAGCGGCGGGCCGGCAAGAGCCTCGGCACCGACGCGATGGCGCCGAATGCCATTCCTGAGAGGAATCCACCCGCATGGGCCGCATTGTCGAGCGGCAATCCGCCGGCGCCAGCGCCCACGGCGAGCGCGAGGTTGATGAGCAGGTTGTAGAGGAGCGGACGCGCCGCCTGCGCGCGCGCCTCGGGCGGGAGATACGGGCGAACTCGCAGGTAGATCGCGCAGTGGGCTCCGAAGAGTCCGAAGATCCCGCCGGAGGCCCCCACCGCACTCTGCAACGGGTTCCCGCGCAAGAGATTCCAGCCCAGGCTCGCCGCCCCGCCTCCGATTGCGGTGCCGGAAAAAATGCCGAGCGCCGCGACGGGCCCGAGCGCCGCCTCGATGGGACGCATGAGCGCCCAGAGCGCCCAGGCGTTGACGAGCAGGTGCGCGAGACCGCCGTGAAGGAACGCGTACGATCCCAGCCTGTACCAGTCGCCCTGCAAGACCGCCGCGGGCATGAGCGATCCCAGTTGGAACGATGCAAGCAGCTCACCTTCCTTGCCGAGGTAACCCTGGGCGGCGAATCCCGCTCCCAGCACCGCGAGGAGCAGGACAGTGGTCGGCGTGGCGGGAATCCGGCGGCGCTGCCGCTCCTCCCGCTGCGGCTCGAATCCGGGCTCCGGCGCAGGTGGCCCGCGAAGTCCACCGAGCGGGTCGTCGGTCATCACCGCACGAGCCCCTGCGCGTCATCGACCGCCGAGGCGAGCCGCGTCTCCACCGATGCGAGCGGCCCCACCGCGCAGGCGACGAGGCCGTCGCGTCGTAGCACCTTGCGCGCGACGGCGCGCACCTCGGCGGCGGTGACCGCTTCCATGCGCGCGACTCGCTCGGCGAATCCTTCCGGCGGCCGGAACAGCTCGGTGCCTCCGAACCACCCGATCATCTCGCCGGCCGAATCGAGGGCGAATTCCAGCCCGATCCGGTGCCGGACCTTGGCCCTGCGCAGCTCGTCCTCGGAGACCTCCTCGTCGCAGAGCTCGGCGAGCAGCCGGAGCAGCTCGGCGAGGACGAGCGGAGCCTTGCGGGGCGCGCACGCCGCTTCCACCTCCAGGACCGAGCAGTCGCTGAAGGTGTCGATCGAGGCGTGGACCGCATAGGCGAGTCCCTTGCGCTCGACCACGTTGAGCTGCAACCGGGCGGAGAGCCCGTCGTCGAGGATGCGGCGGATGAGCACCAGCGGAGCAAAGTCCGGGGCGTCCTCGGCGGGAGCCA
>VBKL01000216.1 GCA_005879805.1 Deltaproteobacteria bacterium
CGTGGAGAAGGGCGAGTTCATCTGGCTGACGGGGCCTTCGGGCGCGGGAAAGACCACGCTGCTCCGGCTCCTCTTCTGCGCCGAGGCGCCGACCAGCGGCCAGATCCTGGTCGGCGGCCGCAACGTCAACCGGCTGAGCCAGGGCGGCGTCCCCTACCTGCGCCGCAACATCGGCGTCGTCTTCCAGGACTTCAAGCTGCTCGACAACCGCACCGTCGCCGAGAACGTCGGCTTCGCCCTCGAAGTTCTTGGCGCGAGCGACGCCCACATCCGCGGGCGGTCCTTGCGGCGCCTCGACCAGCTCGGCCTGCGCAGCAAGGCGGACTCGCTGCCGGCCCGCCTCTCCGGCGGAGAGCAGCAGCGCGTCGCCATCGCCCGGGCCCTCGTCAACGAGCCGGCGCTCCTCCTCGCCGACGAGCCCACCGGCAACCTCGACGCCTCGCTCACCGACTCGATCCTCGAATTGCTCTTCGACGCCAATGCGCGCGGGACCACCGTGGTAGTCGCCACCCATGACCGCGCGCTGCTCTCGCGGTATCGTCGCAGGACCGTCTCGCTCGACCGCGGCAAGGTGGTCTCCGACGCATGATGGCGGCTCACATTGCGTGGCGGCTCGTGCGGCGGGCCGCCGTCAACCTTTGGCGCGCTCCCCTGCCGAGCCTCGTCTCGGTCCTCACCATCGCGCTCGCCCTTTTTCTCGGCGCCTCCTTCGCCGTGGGCGTGCTCTCGGCCCGCCGGCTCCTGCAGGGATGGGGCGCCGAGCCGAGCGTGACCCTGTACCTCGATCGCTCGACCAGCGACGACGAGGCGAAGGCCCTCGCCGGGCGCATCGCGGAGACCGAGCGGACCGAAAGCGTCCGATATGTCGATCGCGCGCAGGCGCTGCAGCGGCTGCGGACCGAGCTCGGCGATCTGGGCAGCGCTCTCGACGGGCTTCCCGAGAATCCGCTGCCGCCTTCGGTCGAGGTGATCCCCGCCGGGTCTCCGGGGCCCAACGAGGTGCGCGCCCTGGCATCGCGGCTGGGACAGCTCTCCCACGTCGTCGAAGTCGACTACGGGCGCGAATGGCTCGATCGCATCGAAGTGCTCGGGCGTTCGATGCGCAATTTCGGCTCGGGCGCGCTCGCCCTGGTGCTCACCGCCGCGCTCCTCGTCGTCGCGAACACCATCCGCCTCGCGGTCTACGCGAGACGCGACGAGATCGAGATCATGAAGCTCGTCGGCGCCACCAATGCGTACGTACGGACGCCATTCCTCCTGGAGGGGATGCTGCAAGGTCTCGCCGGCGCGCTCCTCGCGGTGGTCGGCCTGGAGATCGTGCAGCGACTCGTGATCCCGCGAGCGGCCGCGGCCTTCTCGTTCGCGGCGGGAGCCGCCGCTCCCCATCTCGCCGTGGCGCACTTCGGAATCCTGGCCGGCGCGGGCGCGGTGGTGGGACTGCTCGGCAGCTACCTCGCGGTGGCCCGGTTCCTGCGCGCATGATCGCGCTGCTCGCGATCGGCCTCGTCGCCGCTGCCAAGCCGCCGCCCCCGGCGCACCGGCCGCTCGACGACGTGCAGAACCAGCTCGAAGAGGAGCGCGAGATCGCCGCGCAGATCGCCGGACGCGAGGCGACCTTGCTCGGGCGGCTCGCGGAGCTCGAGAGGCAGATCGATCTGGAAGGCCGCGCCAATCGCGTCGCCCAGGCTCGGCTCCGCGCGGCCACGGGGCAGCTGGTCGCGGCGGAGGAGCGCGCTCGCGCCGCCCAGACCGACGTGAACCGGCGCCTCGACGCGCTCTCTCCACGCCTCGTCGCCCGTTACAAGCTCGGGCGCGAAGGATATCTGCGCTTTCTCCTCGGGGCACAGTCGATCGCCGATCTGCTCAAGCGCAAGCGGCTCTTCGATGCGCTCATCACCTCCGATTTCGACGAGCTCACGCGGCTCCGCTTCGCCGAGCAGGGAGCGAAGGCCTCGCGCGACGAGATCTCCCAGGCCCAGGCGGAGCTCTCCCGGGCCGCCAAGGAGGAGGCCGACAAGCGCGCGGCGCTCGAGCAGCGCGCCCGGGAGCAGCGCAACCTCCTCGCCTCGGTGCAGGAGGAGAAGGCGCTGCACGAAGAGGCGGTCGCCGAGCTGGAGGAGGCGGAGCGCGCCCTGACCGGGCGGATCGGCGAATTGCAGAAGTCGCCGCGGGCCTCGCAGCGCACTTCCGCGCAGCTTCACGCACTCTCCTTCAAGAGTCAGCGGGGAAAGCTTCCTTTCCCGGTCCAAGGAGGGCTCATCGAGGCCCATTTCGGACGGGCCGTCGATCCGCGCTTCGGAACGGTCACGGTGCAGCGTGGCATCGACGTGCGCTGCCCGGAAGGCACCGCCGTACACGCCATCGCCGCCGGGACGGTAGCGCACGCCGGCTGGTTCCGCGGGTACGGGAACCTGCTCATCGTCGATCACGGCCACGGCTACTTCTCGCTCATGGCGCACCTCGCCACGCTCGGCCGCGCGAAGGACGACGTGGTCCGCGCAGGCGAGGTGGTAGGCACGGTGGGCGACACCGGTTCGCTGAAGGGGTCGTACCTGTATTTCGAGCTGCGCGATGGGCAGACAGCGCTCGATCCCGAACGGTGGCTGCTGAAGCCTCGTCGGAAGCCGAACGCGGCGCTCAGCTTGTCGCGCAAACCCTGACACCCTCCGACCCGGCCAAAGTCGGCGCGGAAGCTGAAGCACTACCCGACCGGCCGTTCGCGCCGCGTCGTCGCCTCCGACGACAGTCCGAAAGCGGCCCGGCGCTCGTTTGCCCGCTCAATCTGCGATGGGTTCGCGAAAGTGAAAGGCCCCGCCCGGATGTTATGCTGGCAGCTGGAGGCCTGGATGCTTCTTCCCCCACCGCCCGAGGTGCCGCTTGGCACCAACGGTCCGCGCGCAGCTCGGTTCCGTCGTTTCCTGGTGCTTTGCCTGTGCGCGACGCTCGGTGGCCTCTTCGCGGCGCGCGTGGCGGTGGCCGCGCACGATCCCGCCGGCCCCTACCGGAAGCTGGACGTCTTCACGCACGTCCTCTCGCTCATCGAGAACAACTACGTCGAAGGCGTGGACGAGACGCGCCTCATCTACGGCGCCATCGAGGGGATGGTCCGCACGCTCGACCCGCATTCGACGTTCATGGATCCCAAGGCCTACGCCGCGCTCAAGCAGGAGACCGACGGCGAGTACGGCGGCGTCGGCCTCGAAGTCGCCGCCAAGGCCGACGAGTTGGTGGTGATCGCGCCCATCGACGATTCGCCGGCCTCCCGCGCGGGGTTGTTGCCGGGAGACAAGCTGCTCGAGGTCGACGGCATGCCCACTCGCGGCTGGAAGGAGCAGGAGGGGGCGCGCGCGCTCATGGGCCCGCCCGGGACCTCGTGCACGCTGAAGATCGCGCGATCGAGCTGGCGCGAGGCGCGCACCTTCACGCTCGTGCGCGACGTCGTCCGCGTCGTCTCCGTCGAGCAGAAGCTCTACGACGGCCGCTATGGCTACGTGAAGGTGAAGAGCTTCCAGGACCGGACCGACGTCTATCTGAAGAAGGCGCTCGACGATCTTCGCGCGCAGGCGGGCGGCAGGATGGAGGGCCTCGTGCTCGACCTGCGCCACAATCCGGGCGGGCTGCTCGAGCAGGCGGTGAAGGTAGCGGACCGCTTCCTCTTCGACGGCGTCATCGTGACCACGAAGGGCAGGGGAGGGCGCCACGCCGAGGTGGAGCGGGCGCACGCCAAGGACACCGAGCCGAACTATCCGGTCATGCTGCTCGTTGACGGCGGCACGGCGAGCGCCAGCGAGATCGTCGCCGGCGCGCTGCAGGATCACGGTCGCGCCGTGGTGATCGGGACGCC
This sequence comes from Deltaproteobacteria bacterium, assembly GCA_005879805.1. GTDB lineage: Bacteria > Myxococcota > Myxococcia > Myxococcales > 40CM-4-68-19 > VBKO01. The sequence continues at coordinate 3,845 of VBKL01000216.1, forward strand.
CACCTTCGGCAAGGGAAGCGTGCAGACCGTCATCGAGCTCGAGGACGGGAGCGGCGTGAAGCTGACCATCGCGCGGTACTACACGCCGAGCGGGCGGAGCATCCAGGAGAAGGGGATCGTTCCCGACCTGCTGGTGCGCCAGAGGAACGCGGCGATGGTGGACGACGACCTGCCTCGGGAACGGAACCTGCCGAATCATTTCAAGGGTGAGGACGCGGCCGCGCGCGTCGTCCCCGCCTCGACCACCTCGGCGCCGCAGCTTCCGCGGCAGCCCGGGGATCCGGCCGACGATCAGCAGCTGAAGACCGCGCTCGACACGCTCCGCACCTGGGCGGTGTTCAAGGCCACGCTGCAACAGCAGGGACCGCGGGCGGCTAGCGCGGCTCCGTAGCGCAGGCCACCTCCGAAGCAGATGTACCGCGCTCCGGACGCGGATGCGCCACGGCGCATCCTGTCCTGCGCGGCGTTCCGTGCCCTTGGCGAGAGCGTCTTGATTCCGCGAACAATGCGTTGCGGGCCCCCGCCCTCCGCCAGGGGCTGCCGGTTCGGTCACCCTGCTGTCCGAACACGTGGCTCATCCAGGCTGACCGGGACAACTTCGTATTCGTGCAGTCGTGGGATTGGCTGCGGCAGCCACTGGACGACACGTTCCCGGGCTCACGAATGATCATCGGCGCGTGCCAAAGTCGGGTCGAGTGCTCGAAGCTCGGGCATCTGGTCCGTACGTCCCCGCCAAGGACAGCTCACACGAAGTGAGAATTCGCTCGGTATCTGCACGCGAGAAGTTCGGGTGGCGACGCGCTCGAAGCTTGTCCCCAGAAAAGACGTGCCGACCGGATTCTTGCGGCTGGCTGGAATCGAGCCATCCGGCACAGGCGCCTGGTTCGATGATTGTTCGCGGAATCAAGATCGGCCGGCGGAGTGGATCCGACCGCAAAGTCCTGGCGGCGGATCGCGGCGGCAGGCAGCGCCTGGGCAAAGGACGCCGCGGAGGCCAGGATGCGCCGTGGCGCATCCGCGTCCGGAGCGCGGTGCGTCTCCTTCGGTTGGGTGCCTGACCGCCCCCCGCCCAGGCACCCGGCCCCGCTAATCCGAATCCGTAACCAAGCAGGAGCGCTCCTGCCGAGCGGCAGCGCGGGGCGTCATGAAGTTTTGACAAGCGCCGTCGTTTTCACTACATTGCGCGCGCCGAGCCGGCCCTTGCCGGAAAACGCAAGGTTTTTCGCGGGACTGGAGCGACCGAAGATGACCCTTTGGGAGGGCGTGTTCCTCGCGACGTACTTCGTCGTCCTCCTCATCCTCAGCATCTACGGATCGCACCGGTACGTGATGGCGTACCTGTACTACAAGTACAAAGGGAACCTTCCCGCGCCCAAATCGCGGTTCGAAGAGCTCCCCCGCGTCACCATCCAGCTACCCATCTTCAATGAGATGTACGTGGTGGAGCGTCTCATCGAGGCCGTCTGCGCGATCGAATACCCGCGGGAGCGGCTGGAGATCCAGGTCCTCGACGACTCGACGGACGAGACGCAAGGGATCGCCCGAGCGTTGATCGAGCGGAAGCGCCGCGCCGGGATCGACATCGCCTACCTGCACCGCGACAACCGGAGCGGCTTCAAGGCCGGCGCGCTGCAGGAGGGCCTCGTCTCCGCGAAGGGCGACCTGGTCGCCGTCTTCGATGCGGACTTCGTCCCGAGCCCCGACTTCCTCCTCCGCAGCGTGCACTACTTCACCGACCCCGGGATCGGGATGGTGCAGGTGCGCTGGGAGCACCTGAACCGCGACTCGTCGCACCTCACCCAGGCGCAGGCGATCTTTCTCGACGGCCACTTCGTCATCGAGCACACCGCGCGCAACCGGAGCGGGCGCTTCTTCAACTTCAACGGCACCGCGGGTGTCTGGCGGCGCGAGACCATCGAAGACGCGGGCGGCTGGCAACACGACACGCTGACCGAGGACCTCGATCTCTCCTATCGCGCCCAGCTCGAAGGGTGGCGCTTCGTCTACCTGCCGGAAGTGGTCTCGCCCGCCGAAGTTCCGGTAGAGATGAACGCGTTCAAGACGCAGCAGCACCGCTGGGCGAAAGGATCGATCCAGACGGCGCGCAAGCTCCTTCCCCGCATCCTCAAGAGCAGCCTGTCGCGCGACGTGAAGATCGAGGCCTTCTTCCACCTCACGGCGAACCTCACCTATCCGCTGATGATCCTCCTCACCGTGCTCATGCCGGTGAGCATGGTGATCCGGTTCAAGCACGGCTGGTACGAGGTGCTGCTTCTCGACCTGCCGTTCTTCTGGGCGGCGACCATGAGCGTCGTCATGTTCTACGTCGCCTCGCAGCGCGAGATCGGAATGCCCATCTGGCACCGCCTGCGCTACCTGCCGTTCATCATGGCCCTCGGCATCGGCCTCTGCGTGAACCAGGCCAAGGCGGTCCTCGAGGCGCTGGTCGGTCACGAGACCGGCTTCACCCGGACGCCGAAAATGGGAATCTCCGGCCGGGACCGGAGCTGGATCTCGAAGCGCTACCGGGCGATGACCTCGCTGCAGCCGCTCCTCGAGCTGGCGCTCGGGGCGTATCTCACCTCGGCCATCTACTTCGCGCTCGACAAGGGCGTGTGGTTCTCGCTTCCCTTCCTGGTCCTCTTCCAGTTCGGCTTCTTCTACGTCGGCGTGATGAGCCTCCTCCAGGGAAGGCTGGCCATTCTCGTTCGCCTGCTCCGCAGATCCTCGCCGACGACCGCCCCCGCGGTCGAGTGACTCCTCCGCCCCCGCCGGGGCAATCGCCGAAACCTGCTGGCGCGCGCACCGGACCCTGATACGGTCCGGCCGATGAAAGCGATGGTTCTCTGCGCCGGTTTCGGCACGAGGCTGCGGCCCCTCACCGACCGGGTGCCCAAGCCGCTCGTCCCTGTCTGCGGCGTTCCACTCCTCAAGTACAACCTGGCGCTCCTCAAGAACGCCGGAGTCCGCGAGATCGTCGTCAACGTCCACCACCTCGCCGCCGAGATGGAGAAGGGGGCGATTCAGATCGCCCGCGAGGTGGGCGACCTACGGCGCCGTCGAGGTAGACGCCTCCGCCAACGTACGCCGTATCGCGAGCCGGGGAGCGCCGCCCGAGCCGGGGCTCACCAAGATGCACTTCACCGGCGTGCATGTCCTCGAGAGCGAGGTGCTGTCGCGTCTGCCCGCGGAAGCGGAGAGCGACATCAACCGTACGGCTTACGTTCGCCTGATCCATGAGGGAGCGAAGGTGCTCGGCTGGCAGCAGAACGGATACTGGGGCGATCTCGGCAACCCGAAGTCGCTCCTCCGCGCCAACCTCGATTTCCTCTCCGGCAAGGTGCCGCTCACGAGGTTCAAGCCCGACGCCGATCCGTTCGCCGGAACGAGTGAGGTCGCGCCCGGCGTGCGCGTGCACCCGACCGCGCAGATCGATCGCAGCGCGCGCTTGCAGGGTCCCGCTCTTGTGTGCGCGGGCGCGGTGGTCGGTCCGGGAGCGACCATCGGTCCCGACGCCGTCCTCGGCACCGGCGTGCGCGTCGACGCGGGCGGCGCGGTGACGAGGGCGGTCGCCTGGGAAGGGACCCACGTGGCTCCGGGCGAGCGCGTGCAGGATTCGGTGGCTGCGCCCGGAGTGCGGATGGAATCCTAGAGGTGCTTCATTTCGCGAGACCGGTGGGGCAGCTGACGCCGGTTCCCTCGAGGCCACAGTAGCCGCCCGGGTTCTTCGCCAGGTACTGCTGGTGGTAGTCCTCGGCGTAATAGAAGGGCGGTTCGGATGCGATCTCGGTCGTGATGCGGCCGTGGCCCGCCTTCGCCAGTTGCGCCTGGTACATCTCGCGCGAAGTTTCCGCCGCGCTGCGCTGCTCCGGCGTCGAGGCGTAGATCGTCGAGCGGTACTGCGTTCCGGCATCGTTGCCCTGGCGCATCCCCTGGGTCGGATCGTGGGCCTCCCAGAAGACGCGCAAGAGCTCCGTGTAGGCGATCTTCTTCGGGTCGAACGCGACCAGGACCACCTCGGCATGCCCGGTCATGCCCGAGCAGACTTCGCGGTAGGTCGGGTTCTTCGTCGAGCCGCCCGCGTAACCCACCGCCGTCGTGTAGACGCCGGGGAGCTGCCAGAACAGCCGCTCGGCGCCCCAGAAGCAGCCCATGCCGAAGACGGCGCGCTCGATGCCTGTGGGGAAGGGCGGCTCGAGCGGAGTTCCGAGGACCAGGTGACGTGCGGCGACGCGCATCGGTTCGGCACGGCCGGGGATCGCTTCGTTCGGGGCGGGCATCCGTAGGCTTCCCATGCCCCTTGGTGTAGCGGGCCGGGGCTCGCGTTTCAACGCAGGGAGGTCAACCCGGTTGGTAGCGGGCCAGCACCACCGTCACGTTGTCGGTGCCGCCGGCGGCGTTGGCCGCATCGACCAGCTTCTTCACCGCCGCATCGAGCGCAGGGGTGGTGGCGAGGATCGATTGCATCACCTCGTCGGCGATCATCCCGGAAAGCCCGTCGGAGCAGAGCAGGAAGACGTCGCCGGCGCGGGGCTCGATGGCGCGAAGGTCGACGTCCACCACCTTCTGCTGGCCGAGCGCGCGAAGGATGATGTTCTTCTGCGGGAAGTTCTTCGCCTGCTCCTCGGTGAGCTTGCCGAGGCGCAGATACTCCTCCAACAGGGAATGATCGGCGGTGATCCGCTGCAGCGCTCCGTCGCGGAAGAGGTAGACGCGGCTGTCCCCGACGTGGGCGACGAGCGCCTTGGCCCCGACGCCGTTGCGCTCGACGAAATGGACCACCGCGGCGGTCGTCCCCATGTTGCGCTTCGCGCCTCCGTCCTCTTCGCCGGCCTCGAGGATGCGCGCGTTGGCGAGCTTCACTCCGGTCAGGAGGCGGTTCTCGTCGTAGCTCCGATCGCGCTCTGCCTTGAACGGCCAGGTGGCCTCTTCGTCCGCAGCGGTCAGCCGGAAGAACTCCTTCACCTCGTTGGCCGCGATCGCGCTCGCCACTTCTCCTGCCGCGTAGCCGCCCATCCCGTCGAAGACCGCGAACAGGTTCTGCTCCGGGAGGACGAGATAGTTGTCCTCGTTGTTTTCGCGCCTCATGCCGACGTCGGTCTTTTCAGCGTGCTGGATGCGCATGATCGGAAAGCGGGAGCCGGGAAATCCGAGCTGCGTCTCGCGAGGGGCAGTGACGCTAACAAAGCGCCGCCTGACGGGTCAAACCTCGAACCCGACCTCGTCTCCCGCCCGCGTGTCCGTCCGGGCCAGCGTCCCAGCGGGGAGCTCCACCACCTGTGCCGCCGTCGGATGGATGCGCGTCGCACGGTACGGCTGCAGGTCCGAGAGGGCCCGGATCACCTTGCCATTCCGGTCGAGGAAGGCAGCGTCGATCGCGAACGCCATGAAGAAAGTGTGGATCGAGTTGCACGGTTCGATGGCGAGCGCGTCGCCCTGGGGGAGCTCGCGGCGGCCGAGCAGTCCGCGCATCCGTTCCCACAGGCGGCTCGCGCGCTCGACGCGCGCCGCCAGGATCGCCCCGTTGCGGCGATTGACCAGCTTCACGCCTTGACCAGAGTCAGGCGCGGCCCGAGCGAGACCTCGACCTTGCGCGCGGGCGGGAAGATCTCCCCGTCGAGGAAATGTCCGAACGGCCTGGGCGAGCGAAGCTCCACGGTTTCTGCCACCGCGTCGAGGAGCCGGTCGCGCCGCGCGGGTCTTCCGAAGAGCAGGCGCGGGACCTCCAGCACGAAGGCGCGCGGACCTGCGGTGAGGCCGAGGATCTGGAACGCGCCGGGCTGCTCGGTCGCGCGCCGGAACGGGCGCAGCCGCAGCCCTGCCTCCGCGACGGACGAAATGACGACTCCGTAGATGGGCAGCCGCGGCCATTCCTCGCCGTCCACGCTCACCCGCAAATCGAGCGGATCGAAGAGCCGGCGGGCAAAGGGGCCGAGGGAGAGCGAGGAAGCGACCGCCCGGACGAGGACGCGCGAGCTCGTCCACAGGCCTGCCCGACCGCTGCGATAGACCTCTTCCACGAACCGCACCGGAAGTCCGACCCCGAACCGGAAGCCGCAGCGGACCGCGCCACCCTCGGGGCGAACGCGGAGCGTGTCGCGCTCGGTGGTGCGCAGCGGGCTCTCCGTCGCGACGGCCTCGGAAAGGCGCTTCAGCCGATCCTCCGCGGCGCCGCGGCCGCCGAGCGCCGCGAGCGAATCGTAAGCTCCTCCACCGAGCAGCGCGAGGGGCGGGACCTTTCCGTGGAAGGTCTCTCCGAGCATGGTGACGGTATGGGTCACGGTGCCGTCGCCGCCTGCGATGGCGATGACGCGAGGCTCCTCGCGGGAGAGCTTCCTCGCGGCCTCCTTCAGCTCCGCCTCGGTCCGCGTCTCGTAGACGGCGGCCCCGGGAGCGGCCTTGCGGAGCGCCTGCGAGGCGAGCGGCCAGTTGCGATTGCGATGCGCGTTGGGGTTGGCGATGATCGCAAGCTTGCTCATGGCCGACCCACTCTATCTCGCGCCTCCGGAACCGCGCTTGCACCTCGTCCTCGTCAATCCCCAGATCCCGCCCAATACGGGCAACGTCGCGAGGCTCTGCGCCGTCACCGGGACGCCGTTGCACCTGGTGGCGCCGCTCGGCTTCTCGCTTTCCGAAAAGAAGCTCCGGCGCGCCGGGCTCGACTACTGGAACAAGGTGCATGCGGCGACGCACGCGAGCTTCGAGGAGATGGTCGCGGACAACGCCATCGAGCCCGGAAGGCTGCACCTCTTCACCTCCCGGGCCACCCGGACCCTCTGGGAGGCGAAATTCCAACCTGGCGACTGGATCGTCCTCGGCGAGGAGCAGAAAGGCCTACCCGAAGAGGTGCTGGGCCGCGAGCTGATCGCCGCCGTGTTCCGGGTGCGCGCCAGCGGCACCCTTTCGCTGGAAGGGAACGACACCGGAGCGGTCCGCACCTTCTTCCGGGCCGGCGACATGTGCGGGACCGGCCGCTTCGCGGGCTTCCACACGCTTGCGCACGTGCTCCTCGCCAACGACTGGGTGGACGCCGTCGCCATCGACGAGAGCCGCGAAGAATCTGCGCGCACCGGCAAGCGCCACGGTGAGGTGCTGGTCGCCAACTCGCTCTTGACGCCCGATCAGCTTCGCACCGCACTCCTCTCCCAGCACCGGCAGAATCTCGGCGTGCTCCTCGCGCTGGCCGGAGGCAGCTACGAATGGCTCGGCTCGGAGCCGCCGCCCTCCTGGGCGCGTGAGGTATCGGTCGACCCGATCGCCGCCATCGCCGACGCAATGGCGACGCCGCCGCTCATCGCGCGCCGCCGCAAGATCCTGGAGTGGGTGGGTGCCCAGGTGCTGCGTCTGTCCGTCGAATGGCCCGAGCTGGAGCCCAGGTCGGCCCTCCGCAACGACGACAAGCGCGCGCTCGCCACGCTCGCCGCTCCCCGTCCGTTCTCCGACTTCGTGCGCAGCTCCGGTCTCCCGGCCGACCGCGCCGAAGCGCTCGCCGCCACGCTGCTCCTCTGCGGCGGCCTCGACGCCGGGGAGCCGACGAGCGAACACCCTTCGCGTGCTACCCCGCCCCACACCACGACGCACGCGGCCGGTCCGATGGAGCTCGAGCTGGAGCTTCCCGAGCAGGCGGAGCCGCTCCAGCTCGATCTGGACGAGAGCCCGACGGCCCGCTTCGAGGCGCCGCCCGAGCGTCAGGAAGACGTGATTCGCGATTTCGAGGAGATCACGGAGAGTGCGGTTCAGATTCGCACGCCCATGTCTTCGGCCGTGACCCGCACCGAGCCGTCGATGACTCCGATTGCCACGCCGCCTCCGGTGGCGGTGATTCCCACGCCGGTTCCCACGGCCAGCGAGCCGATCGACGTGCCTCCGGACCCGCAGGCCGAAGAGCGGGCCCGGGAGCTGCGCCGCAAGATGCGCGAGCGCGGAATGCGCAACCTGGGCGTCGCGCCCCACCACCGCGAGATCGAGGGCGGAACGCGCATCCCGACGCCCCTGCACACGCCTTCCGTCAATCCCCACGCGATGGACGCCGCCACCAGGTCCTTCATCGACGAAGTGCGCATGCGCGCCGCACGTCTCGATCGGTGCAACGCCTACGAGCGCCTCGGCATCTCGCCCTCGGCGACGCAAGAGCACATCCGGCAGGCGTACATCACGGCGGCCAAGCGGTTCCATCCCGATCGCATTTCGAGCAATGCGGCGCTCGCCGGCGTTCTGCCGCAGCTGCAGGCCCTCTTCTCCGGCCTCAAGGAAGCCCACGATCACATCTGCACGCCCGAAGCGCGCAAGGCGTACGACATCCGCATCCGCGGCGGAGCCGGCGGCAAGTCCGAGTCGCGCAAGGAGGAGGCGAACATGGCCCTCAAGATGGGCGAGGTCCTCTTCAAGAAGCGCGATTTCGAGGCCGCTATCGTCAAGCTGCGCAAGGCCGTCGAGCTCGATCCGACCGGCGACGCCCTGGCGGCACTCGCCTGGGCGCTCACCAACGATCCGAAATCGTCCGCCGCCGCGAAGGAAGAGGCGCTGGCGCTCATTCCGCGGGCCTTGCGCGCTGAGGGCGTCACGGCCCGCGCCTACTACGTGGCCGGCGTCCTGTACCGGATCAAGGACCCCTCCGGGTCGGCGGACGCGTTCCGGAAGGCGCTCGAGCTCGACCCCTCGCACTCCGATGCGTCGCTCGAGTTGCGACTTCTGGAAATGCGCGGAGGCAAGCACACGACCCCCAAGGGAAGCGGCGTTCTTTCGGGCCTATTCGGAAAGCGGAAACCTTGACGCACCGCTGGGCGGGTGGTGCTCTCCGCTCCGGCTGAGCCCTTGTCGAGACGATGCCCAAGCACAATCTCCTCGTCGCCGATGCGGATCCGCGCACCCTTCGCATCCTCGACGTAGCGCTCCGCCGGGCGGGGTTTGCCGTCGCGACCGCGGGCGACGGGGGAGAGGCTCTGCGCCGCATCCAGCGCGCCGTGCGCCGAGCGCATGGCCGCCGCGCGGGCCGCTCCGGTCCGGCCGGCTACCCCTGCGGCCCTCTCCGGAAGCGTGGGCGACCTGGGCCTCGTCGACCTCTTCAACTCGCTCGAGACCTGGCAGAAGAGCGCCGTCGTCCATTGCGAAGACGGCGAGCGGACCGCCCGCGTCTGGGTGCAGTCCGGGCAGGTGATCGATGCGGAGGTCGAGACCCTCGCCGGGGAAGCCGCGTTCTACCGGCTGCTCGGCTGGGAGAAGGGGAGCTTCCGGGTCGAGTTCGGCTCCATCGCGCGCACCCCGCGCACCGAGGCCGGCACGCAGGCCCTGCTGCTCGAGGGCATGCGGCGGATCGATGAGGCGGCGCGCCTCGTCGACCAGTTGCCTCCCACCACAGTGCTGGGCGTCGATTTCGACGTGCTGGCGCGGAGGCTCGGGGATCTGCCCGACGAGGTGAACGGCGTGCTCCGGCTCATCGACGGCCGCCGCACGCTGCGCGAGGTCATCGCCGGCTCGTCGCTCGACGATCTTTCCACGCTCGCCGTGGCCCAGCGCCTCCTCGCCGACGGCGTCGTTCGCAAGGAGGAGCAGCCCGCGAGCGAAGAGGCGCCCAAGAAGCCTTCGCTCGACGAGTGGCTGGGGTCGGAGCCGATGGTCTGGACCCCTGCGACGAAACCGCAGGACGAGCAGCCCGCGATGCCGGAGGCCCGGGCGGATGACGATCTCGAGGAGGTTTCGGCGGAACCGCTGGGGCCGCCCCCGCCCGACCTGCGCATCGTGCGTTTTCCGGGCGCCACGGGAACGCGGCGGGAGAGGCTTCTGCGCGAGAACGAGGCCGCGAACGACGCCATCGCCGCGGGCGAGCCGGTGCGGCTCACGCGCATCGTCGAGATGCCGCCTGCGCCGGATGGGTCCGATGCCGTTCCCGAGGAGAGGCGGCGTGCCTCCGACGCGGTCGGGGAAGCGGCGCAACGGTTTGCGCCGGATCCGGTGCTCGCGCGCGTCATCCCCTGGAGCGAGCAGCGATGGCGGACATGGACTCCGGCCGACAAGGGCGGAGGGATTGCGCCGGTTCCTGCGGCCAGCGCCAGCACGGCCGTTCCCGAGGCCACCACTCTGGCGCGCATCGGCCCGGCCACGCCGCCGACTGCCGCCCCGGCAATCCCGGCGTCGGCGCCGCGCGCGCCGATGCAGCCCCCCGCGCGCGCGGGGAAACGCTGGATTGCCCTGGTAGCGATGGCCTGCGCCGGTGGCGTCGCCGTCGCAATCGCATTCAAGCCCTGGCGCACGTCGGTCGTTTCCACACCTTCACCGGCGCCGCCGCCCGTTGCCGAGGCGACTCCGCCGGCTGCAGCGGTCGAGGCGAAGGCGCCCGCCGCGCCTGCGAACGGGCCGGCGGCGCAACCTTCCGCCGCGCCGGCGCGACCCTCCTCCGCCGACGAGTACTCGCGCGCCTTCCAGGAAGGCGAATCGCTTCTCAAGCGCGGCCGCTATCGCGCCGCCGCCCAGGAGCTTCGCAAGGCGGTGCAGATCAACGGGAAGTCGGTCCCGGCGCTCCTGGCGCTCGGCGATGCGTTGCTGGAAGCCGACGATGCGCGCAGCGCTCTCGCGCCCCTGCAGCAGGCGGCGGCGCTCGAACCCCGCAGCGCCCGCGCCCAGCTCCTTCTCGGCACCGCCTACCAGAGCGTGGGACGGAAGGCCGACGCGCTCCGGGCCTACCGCCGCTATCTCGACCTCGATCCGCAAGGCGAGTTCGCGGGCGACGTTCGCGCAATTCTCACGAATCTCGCTCGCAGCCGCTGACGGTCTTCGGCGCGGACCGTTATAACGGACCCCTGTGCGGGTACTCGGGATCGAGACGAGCTGCGACGAGACGGCCGCGGCGGTGGTGACGGTCGAGGAAGCCACCGGGCAGCGTCCCCGCGGTCGCATCTTGAGCGACGTGGTGCACACGCAGGCGGCGGTCCATGCGCGGTTCGGCGGCGTCGTACCCGAGCTTGCCTCCCGGGACCACCTGCAGCGCGGGCTCCCCGTCCTCGACCAGGCGCTGCGCGAGGCGGGAACCGAGCTACGCGCGCTCGACGGGCTCGCCGTCACCAGCGGGCCGGGTCTCGTCGGAGCGCTCCTCGTCGGCGTGCAGATGGCGAAATCGCTCTCGGTGGCGACGGGCCTGCCGCTCGCGAAGGTCAACCACCTCGAGGGCCATCTTCTCGCGGTCCTCCTCGACGACGCGGCTCCCTCGCCGCCGTGGCTGGCGCTCGTCGTTTCGGGCGGGCACACCAGCCTCTACGAGGTGCGCGAGGTGGGGCGCTATCGGTTGCTCGGCCACACCCTCGACGATGCGGCCGGGCGGGCGCGCGGCGGGATTCCGCAAGGCCAGGAGCTCTCCGATCTGTGCGCCTCGTTCCAGGAGGCCGTTTGCGACGCGCTCACGCTCCGCGCGGTGCGGGCGGCGCGAGCGGCGCGGCTCGAGACGCTGGTCATCTGCGGAGGCGTGGCGGCGAACTCCCGGCTGCGATCGCTGGCCCACGAGCGCTGCGCCGCGGAAGGGATTGCGGTGCACCTTCCGGCGCCGAGGCTGTGCACCGACAACGGGGCGATGATCGCGCTTGCCGGAGCGATCCGGCTCGCCCGGGGCGAACGTGCCCCTGTCGATCTGGCGGCCGATCCGGGATGGCGGCTATGAAGCGGCCGGCCGAGCTTCTCCGCGCGCACGGCCTCAGGCCGAAGAAGGAGTGGGGACAGAATTTCCTCGGAGACCCGCAGGTCCTCGATGCACTGGCTGCGCTGGCGCGCCTCCGGCCGGGCGACACCGTGGTGGAGCTGGGAGCGGGCCTCGGCCATCTGACGCGGGCCCTGCTCGCGACCGGCGCGCGCGTCGTCGCGGTGGAGCGCGATCGCGAGCTGGCGCCCATCCTGCGCGCGGAGCTTCCCGGCGCGGAGGTGGTGGAGGCGGACGCGAAATCCTTCGATCTGTCGGCGGCCGCCGCCGGCGGGAAGGTGGTCGTGTGCGGAAATCTGCCGTATCATCTCAGCTCGCCCATCCTCTTCCACCTGCTCGACCAGCGCACGCTGGTCCGTCGGGCGGTGCTGCTGCTGCAGCGCGAGGTGGCGGAGCGCGTCGCCGCGGAGCCGGGAGGGCGGGAGTACGGCGTCCTCTCGGTGCTCGTGCAGCACGCCGCTGACGCGCACATCGGGCTCGAGGTCGGGCGGCACGCCTTCACGCCTCCGCCAGAGGTCGACTCGAGCGCGCTGGTCCTCGAATTCCTCGACCAGCCGCGGGCTGAGGTGCGCGACGAGGCGCGGTACCGCAAGCTCGTCAAGACGGCGTTCGCGCAGCGCCGCAAGACGCTCTGGAACGCGCTCGCGCCGCTCGAAGGAGGCCGGGCGGCGCTGGAGCGGGCAGGGATCGATCCGAAGCGCCGCGCGGAGACGCTGTCCGTCGCCGAGTTCGCCGCGGTCGAGCGCGCGCTCAGCGGGTCGTCTGCGTCCGCAAGTGGAAGCTCTTCCGCCTCGTCACACTGAGAAAGCCGTAGCGCGAGAGCGAGTTTCCCTTGCCGCTGTCCTTGACGCCCGTCCAGGGAAGCTGCGGGTCGAGGTAGTCGCAGCGGTTCATGAAGAAGGTTCCCGTCTCGACCTGCGACCCGATGCGGAAGGCGCGCTCCTGGTCCTTGGTCCAGATCGACGCCGTGAGGCCATAGGGCGAATCGTTCATCAGGCGCACCGCGTCGTCATCGTCCGCCACCTTGGCGACGCCGACGATGGGGCCGAACGACTCCTCCACCATGAGACCGTGCATCTTGTGGCTCGCATCGGCGATGAGGCACGGATCGAAGAAGCGGCCCTTGCCGCCCACCGTGGTCGTCTTCCCGCCGCAGAGCACCCGTCCGCCTTTGCTGCGCGCCTCCTCCACCTGGGCCTCGAGCTTGGGCGGCGCGTCGGGCTGGGCCATCGGGCCGAGCGTGGTGGCGGCGTCGAGGGGGTCGCCGAGCTTCAACTGCTTGCGCATCTCGGCGAGCGCGCCTTCCAGGAAGCGATCGTAGACGGAAGCGTGGACGTAGATACGCTCGATGCCGCAGCAGCTCTGGCCGGCGTTGTAGAAGCTACCGTCGACGAGATTCTCGATCGCGTAGGAAAGGTCGGCGTCGGGAGCGACGTAAGCCGGATCCTTGCCCCCAAGCTCGAGACCGACGTCGATGAAGCGCGACGCCGCGACCGCGCGATAGACCTCGTGGCCGCCGCGCACGCTGCCCGTGAAGCTGACGAACCCGATTTCGGGACGGGCGATCATCTTGGCGACCACCTCGTGATCGGCCTGCACCGCCTGCACGAGGCCCTCCGGCGCACCCGCCTCGGTGAAGGCGCGCTCGAAGGCCTCCCCGCAAAGCGCCGTTCGCGTGGCGTGCTTGATGAGCACCGAGTCGCCGGCGAGGACTGCGGGAACCACCACGTTCACGGTGATGAGCAGCGGATAGTTCCAGGCGCTGATGTCGAGGACGACGCCGACGGGCTCGTGGCGGACGAAGCGAGTGAAACCGGGAACGGGGACGAGTGGATCGTCGCGCAGCGCCTCGGGCGCGAGTGCAATCATGGCGCGGGCCCGGGCGACGCAGGTACGGACCTCGCCCTTCGCCTGCGCGAGGGGCTTGCCCATCTGCTGCGTGATCTCGCGAGCGATGCGCTCCGATGAAGCCTCGAAGGCGGCGCAGAACTTCTCGCAGAGGGCGATGCGGGCCTCGAGCGGCGTGCGTGCCCAGCTCCGCTGCGCGCGAGACGCCCGCGCCAGCGCTCCCTCGACCTCGTTCGCGGAAAGGTAGCGCCGCTCCGCGACGATTTCGCCACTGAAGGGGTTGTCGATCTGGAAGCGGTCCGCCATGGAAATCCTCCCCGCGCGGGATGATGCGTCCGGTCACGCTTCCGCGCAAAGGGCTTTCCGGGACGGGATGTTGGGGCCTGCCATCGACCGCATCGCCGAGGTTCGCTATATGGTCCGCGCCCCGTGCCGCCGCAAAGCCGCTACATCGTCGTCGAGGGACCGATCGGCGTCGGCAAGACGACGCTCGCCCGCGCCCTTTGCAAGCGGTTCGGGGCGCGCGGGGTGTACGAGATCGTCGAGGAGAATCCGTTCCTGGCCAGCTTCTACAAGGACCGGGCGCGGTACGCCTTCCAGACCCAGCTCTTCTTCCTGCTTTCCCGCTTCAAGCAGCAGCAGGAGCTGTTCCAGCCGGGGTTGTTCGAATCGTCTACGGTGAGCGACTACCTCTTCGCCAAGGACCGGATCTTCGCTTCGCTGACCCTCGACGCCGACGAGCTTGCCCTCTACGAGCGCGTCTACGAGCACCTCGGGCCTCGGGTGGTCCGTCCCGATCTGGTGGTCTACCTGCAGGCTAGGCTGGAAGTGTTGCTCGCCCGCATCAAGAAGCGGGGACGCGATTTCGAACGCAAGCTCGATCCGGAATATCTGGCCGAGCTTTCGCGCACCTACAGCGAGTTCTTCCATCGCTGGGACGAGACGCCGCTCCTGGTGGTCAATACCAGCGACGTGGACTACGTGGAGAGCGAGCCCGCCCTGGACGACCTGGTCCGGGCGATCGAGCGGTGCCGCTCGGGTACTACGTACTACCAGCCCCTCGGAACACGGACTTGAGGACCGGTACGCCCGTGCTATCCTTCCGGTAGGCTGGTGTGCCTCGAAACGGGCTGTTCGGCGCTGAACTTTCGGGTCGGCGACCGGAGCACGGCATCGCGGAGGGGACGGCCTCACAATCCACGGAGGTGAACCTTGAAGAAGGTCACCATCAACTCGCTCCAGAAGATGAAGCAGGCCGGCGAGCGCATCAGCATGCTCACCGCCTACGACGCCACCTTCGCCCGCCTGCTCGATCAGGCGGAGATCGACGTCCTCCTCGTCGGCGACTCGCTCGGCATGGTCGCGCAGGGGCAGAAGACCACCCTGCACGTCACGATGGACCAGATGGTCTATCACTGCGCGAACGTCGCTCGCGGCGTCTCGCATGCCCATCTCGTCGGCGACATGCCTTTCGGCAGTTACCAGGCGGGAGCGGACGAGGCCGTCAAGAACGCCGTCCGCATCATCTCCGAAGGCTCGATGGAGGCCGTCAAGCTCGAGGGCGGCGCGGAGCATGCCGAGGTGATCGACCGGATCACCTGCGCCGGCATTCCGGTGATGGGGCACATCGGGCTCACGCCGCAATCGGTGCACAAGCTCGGCGGCTACGTCGTGCAGGGCCGGGGCGAGGACAAGGCGAAGAAGCTCATCGATGACGCCAAGGCGCTCGAGGAAGCCGGGTGCTACTCGCTGGTACTGGAGCTCATCCCGTCAGCGCTCGCGGCGGAGATCACCGCCAGCGTCGGCATTCCGACCATCGGGATCGGCGCGGGCCCGTCCTGCGACGGCCAGGTCCTCGTCGTCTACGACATGCTCGGCATGGACGACTCGTTCCAGCCGCGCTTCGTGAAGCGCTTCGCCGAGATCGGGAAGACGATCGCCGGCGCGGCCAAGGCGTACCGGGATGAGGTGCGATCCGGCGCATTCCCGGCGGCGGCAAACAGCTTCGAGGATCGGACGCCGATGGTGGAGCGCTCGCACAAGCTGTACTCGGTACCTGGCGGCGATTAGCGCTTGTTGGCCTCTTTGAGCTTCTGGTGCGGGGCGGCCTGCGCCGGAAGCCCCCACGTCTCGAGCAGCTTCTTCAGCTGCGAGAGCGACGGCGCGACGTGGAGGTCCGAGCCCGCCTCGAGCGTCGGCGTCTCCAGCTTGCGTCCGGCGAGCCGCTTTTCGAGGCGCGCCCGCCGGGCGGGATCCTCGTCCAGATTGACGAGGCGAAAATCCGCCCCGCGCCCGACGAGGAACGAGACCGTGCCCATCGAGAACGCGCAGCTCGGGGAGTAGTAGACGGACAGCTCGCGGCGCATGACACCACCGTATCGTCGGCGTTTGCGAGCGGCAAATGCTAGAGTTCGCGAGCGATGGTCCCGGTGGTGAAAGCATCCCACGATTTCCGCCGCGCCTGCCAGGAAGCGCGCGTCGACGGCCCGCTCGCGCTCGTTCCCACCATGGGCTACTTGCACGACGGCCACGCGTCGCTCATCCGCGCCGCCCGGAACCTCGCGCCGACCGTTGCCGTGACCATCTTCGTGAACCCCACCCAGTTCGGGCCCAACGAGGACCTCTCGCGGTATCCACGGGACCTCGAAAGCGACCTGCGCCGTTGCGAATCGGCCGGCGCGAGCTTCGTTTTCGCGCCGGACTCGCCGGTCGAGATCTACCCGGCCGGGTTCCAGACCTACGTGGAGCCCGGACCGCTGGCCGCGCCCCTGTGCGGCGCGCGGCGTCCAGGACACTTCCGCGGCGTCGCCACCGTGGTGTCGAAGCTCTTCGCGCTGTCCCGTGCCGACGTCGCCCTCTTCGGCGAGAAGGACTACCAGCAGCTTCTCGTCATCCGCCGCATGGCCGCGGACCTCGACCTCGGCACCGAGGTCATCGGGCGCCCCATCGTCCGCGAGCGGGACGGCCTCGCTCTCTCTTCGCGCAACGCCTATCTCTCGCCGGAGGATCGGCCCCGCGCGACCGCGCTGTGGAAGGCGATCCTCGCCGTCCGCGAGCGCTTCCACGCCGGCGAACGCGATCCTGCCGCACTCGAGGGGCTGGCGAGGCAGGGGCTGGAGCGGGCGGGCCTGGTCGTCGACTACGCGGAGCTGCGCGATCCGATCGAGCTGCAACCGGTCTCGCGGCCCGATCCGACCACGCGCCTTTTCCTCGCTGCCTTCCTCGGGAAGACGCGCCTCATCGACAACGCCGCGCTGGGCGAGTGATGGCCGAGGAGGGGCGGAAGCCGCACGTCAAGCTGATCGCGAAGAACCGCCGCGCGCTCTTCGACTACCACGTCGAGGACAAGGTGGAGGCCGGCATCGCGCTCACCGGCACCGAAGTGAAGAGCCTGCGCGACGGGTCGGCGCAACTCTCCGATTCCTACGCCGTCGGGCAGCGCGGGGAGCTGTTCCTCTTGAATGCGCAGATTCCGCCCTACAAGCCGGCCGGGCCGCTGCAGAACCACGAGCCCAAGCGCAGCCGCAAGCTGCTCCTCCATCGGCGCGAGATCGAGAAGCTTTTGGATAAACAGCAGAAGGCGGGGTACGCGCTCATCCCCCTGTCTCTGTACTTCAAGGAAGGGCGAGCCAAGGTCGAGATCGGCGTCTGCAAGGGCAAGGCGTCTCACGACAAGCGCGATGCCATCGCGGAGCGGGACGCCAAGCGCGAGATCGATCGCGCGCGGCGGCGGTGATGGAGAGGATAGCCGTCGTCACCGGTGCGACCAGCGGGATCGGGAAGGTCACCGCCCGCGAGCTGGCCAGGCAGGGATTCCGCGTGGTGCTCGTCGCCCGCGACGCGGAAAAGGCGGCGCGGACGGCCTCGGAGATCGCGGTCGCGGCGCCGGGCGCGAAGGTCGAGACGCTCCTCTGCGACATGACCTCGCAGAAGCAGATCCGCGCGGCCGCGGAAGAGCTGAAACGCCGCCACGATCGCATCGATGTTCTCGTGAACAACGCTGGCGGCGTGTGGGTGAAGCGGGAGGTCACCGAGGACGGTCTCGAGCGGACGTTCGCCGTCGACCACCTGGGCTACTTCCTCCTCACCAACCTGCTCCTGCGCGAGCTGCGACGGGGAGCGCCTTCGCGGGTGGTGAACGTAGCGAGCGAGGCGGCGAAGCTCGGGAGGATCGATTTCGATGACCTGCAGGGCGAAAGGCGGTACCGAGGCGGACTCGCCTACGCGCAGGCGAAGCTCGCCAACATCCTCTTCTCGAGTGAGCTGGCGCGCCGGGTCGCCGGGTCGGGGGTGACTTCGAATGCGCTCCATCCGGGGGCGGTGGCGAGCGGCTTCGCGCTCAACAATACGGGCCTGGTGCGATTCGGCATGAAGCTGGTGCGACCGTTCCTCATCGACGAAGAGAAGGGGGCGCGCACTTCGATCTACCTGGCCAGCTCGCCCGAAGTAGAGGGCGTCACCGGCGAGTACTTCGTGAAGAACCGGCCGAAGAAACCACCGCGCAACGGGCGGGATCCCGAGGTCGCGCGGCGGCTGTGGGACGTCAGCGCCCGGCTCACGGGGCTCGCGTAGCTACTTGCTGTCCAGCCACTTCTCCACGCCGCCGTGGCCGGAGCAGGTGCCGGTGTGGTGCTGGCTGTAGGAGCTCGAGCCGTCCTTGCAGAGCGCGGTCGGGGGGGCCGTGCCGCTCTTGCGCGAGGTAGTGCGCTCGGGAGGCTTCGCCGATCGTCCCGCCATCCGCGACCACAACCCGCCCGACTGGGCGGCTTCGGTTCCGTGGTTCTGCTTCTCCTGCCGGAGATCCTCGGCCTTCTCCTGCTTGTCGGTGATCGCGCCGTTGCCCTTCGGCGTCACCTTGTCCTTCGCAGCCGGTCTGGCGGTGGAGTTCGGCGCGCCGATGCCGCCGTGATGGGAACAAGCGCCCCGAACAGGAGGGCTCTGCGAGCCGTCCTTGCAGGTCACCATCGGCGTCTTGCGCTCTTGCGGCTTCGCCTTCTTCTTCGCGGCCTCTGCCGGCAAGGCCAGTGCGAGGGCAGCCGAAAGGGCGAGAATCAGTCGTGCCATGAGGCACCTCCACCGCGAATGGTGGAGCCGGAGCGACCGAGCCGCACCCGGCGAGGGCTCGTCAGCTCGCCTTGACCAGGGAAGGTCCGGAAGCGACGCGGTCGGCCCGCTCGACATAGCGCGACCAGACGGAGAGGAGCGCCTGGACGAGGCCCTGCTCCTCGGTGACGAAGCCGTACTCGGTCTGCTGGTCGCCGAAGCTGGGGATGGCGAAGACCGCCTTCTCGCCGTCGACGATCCAGAGGTACACGGGCATCAGTCCGCGGTGCTGCCAGCGCTGTGCGAAACGCAGATCGGCGTCGAAGGCGCGGGTCTGCCGCTCGGCCATTTCGGCGAGGAACCCGGCGCGGGCGTCCGGGACCTGGGTGTTCTCCAGTTCCTCGTACATGCGGCGGCTGCGCGTGAAGCCGCCCTTCTTCACGTAGTCCTTCCAGCGCGTCTCGGGGAAGCGCGTCTCGAGGGCGCGCTCGCGGCTCTCGGCGTCGAGAGTGAGGATCTGGATGTCGAGGGCGTGCCCGCGGCGGACCCGCTCGGCCTTGCGGTTCTCGAGCGCCTTCACGTAGCCGCCGTAGCGGCCGCGGTCGGTCCACACGCCGTGCGCGGGGAAATCGGTGGCGATGTAGATCGAGTCACGGGCCTCGCCGATGAGCCGCTCCACTTCCTGCATGTAGCTCGGGAACGAGCCGCACTCCTTGGTGGTCAGGTGGTCGAAGACGGCGCGCAGATCGCGGGTCATCTTCTGGCCGTCGCGGATCGAGAGCACCGCGAACAGCGTTCCCATGACCGCGAGGAGCAAGCCGAGCAACTCGAAGGCGTTCCTGTGCGCCAGGTACCAATCGAGCGCGCGGAAGAGCATCTGGACGACCGGGGACATGCCTGACCTCCGGGCGAGGACGCTACCAGCGGCTCGATGTAGTTTGCCATGTGAGCAGGCGGGGGGCCCTGTGGCCGGCTGGATCCGCCAGAGGAGGGACGGGGTGGGCCGGGGTGGCAGGCGACCGCCTTGACCCCCCGCGGCAGCCGGTTATGTTGGACGTGAGTCTCTGGGACGCTGTGCGTGCCGGGGACGTTCGCCATGGGGGCGAACCGGTTTCGACGAGGGCAACGAAGTCTGGAGCGCATGCAGAGGGCGTCCATCACCTCTTCAAAAGGTGGGCAACGTCACAAACGCCAACGACAACGTTGAGCTCGCGCTCGCCGCCTAAAACGGTCTGAACGCGCGGGACCCCGGAGCCCAGCCGATGGCGCCGGCAAGTCCCGTCAAAAAAGTCGGCTGGTCCGGCGTGGCACCCCGACGGCGCCGGACGAGATTCATTCGGGGAGTGGTCCCGGGGCAGGGTGCCCGTGTTCGGCCCCGGGACGACATAAAGCACGGGCTAAGCATGTAGGGCGACCAGATGGAGTGCTTTCGGACGCGGGTTCGATTCCCGCCGCCTCCACCATTTTTTTCACTCTATGACGCAGGGTGTCTGTACCAAACCTGTACCAAAGTCAGGAAAGCTGCTGTCGTTGGTCAAAACTT
>VBKL01000217.1 GCA_005879805.1 Deltaproteobacteria bacterium
CCGGAATGGACCACGAGCAGCCGGTCCGCGACCGCGAAGAGGGCATGGACCACGTGCTCGATCCAGAGCATGGTCACCCCGGATGTCTTGATACGGCGCAGTTCCTCGACGAGCTCCCGCGCCTCGTGCTCGGTCAGCCCGCCGGCGATTTCGTCGAGCAGCAGGAGCCGCGGCCGGGTGGCGAGGGCGCGGGCCAGCTCGAGACGCTTGCGATCGAGCAGCCCGAGCCCACCCGCGCGCCGGTTCGCCTTCCCGAGAAGACGCGTGGCGCGGAGGATCTCGACCGCCTCGTCGTAGGTGTCCTTCTCGCGCCGCTGTCCTCCGAAGGCGGCCGCCGTGACCAGGTTCTCGAACACGGTCATGGCGCCGAATGGCTTCGGGATCTGGTAGGCGCGCCCCATCCCCATCCGGCACCGCCGATGCGGCGGATCCCGCACGATGTCGCGCCCCTGGAACTCGATGCGCCCCGCGTCGGGGCGGAGCTGGCCGCTGACGAGGTTGAAGAGGGTCGTTTTCCCCGCGCCGTTGGGACCGAGGATTCCCAGGGTTTCGCCCTCGGCGACGGCGAAGGAGATCCCGTCCGTCACCCGCAGGGCGCCGAAGCTCTTGGAGACCGCCACAAGGGTGAGGATCGCCGCCATGGGCCGGCCGGGACTACGAGAGGAGCCGCAGCTTTCCGCCCGCGGGGATCTGCGGCGCGGCCTCATTGTTCACGATGACCAGCTCGTAGCGATGCTTCTTCCCGGGCACCCACTGTCCGAGGACGAGCGGCGTCCGGCAGACGTTCTTGAAGGGCCCCGCGCCGCCGAACTTCACCGGGCCGACGACGGTCGAGAGATTCGTCGCCGCAACCGCATCGCGCAGCGCGGCCTTGTCCCGCGGGTCCTTCGCGCGCTTCAAGGCATCCGCCGCCACCTCGAAGAGCGCATGGCTGAACCCGACCGGCTGCGTCCATTGCTTCCCCGACGCTTGCTCGTACGACACCGCGAGCCTGGCCGCGCTTTCCTTCGTCAGCGACGAGGTGAACGGATGCGACGGCGACCACCACACTTCTGTGGAGAGGCCTTCGCCCAGTTCTCCCAGCGCCTCGACCGCGCCGGGGAAGAGCAGCGCCTTGCCCAGGGTCACGACCTTGGGCCTCAGGCCCTGCTGCCGCGCCTGGGTGAGGAAGGTCCGGGCGTCGGGCGGAATGACGACGCCGGTGACGATGTCGACGCCTTGCTGCTTGAAGGCGCCGATCTGCGCGGAAAAGTCGTTGTTCATGTTCTGGAAGCGACCCGGGTCGACGAGCCGGAACCCTTCCTTCGCGAGCGGTCCCGGGAAGCCGCGCCCCTTGTCGCCCCAGGCGTTGCCGTCGCCGTCGTTGGGGAAGAGGCCTCCCACGGTCTTCTTCGTCTGCACGGACTTCCATCCGGCGACGAAGTTCGCGATCACGTCCTCGAGGCCCCAGAAGAAGTGGTACGTCCAGTCGAACCCCTTCTGCGGATCGCCGTTGCGCCCGAAGAACCAGGGCTGCCAGGGCACCACCGTCGAGATGCAGGGCACCTCGTTCAGCTCGCTTGCGTCGCAGACCGGATTGGCCGTCTCCGGCGTGGAAGAGACGAGGACCAGGTCCACCTTGTCCTTCAGGATCAGATCGCCCGCCACCTCGCCCGCGCGGTTGGGACTGGACTGGCTGTCCTTGTGCACGATTTGAATCGGCACCTTCTTGCCGCCGAGCTCGAGGCCAGAAGCGAAGAGCGTGTTCATGCGCGCGATGGTGAACCGGTCGGCCTCCCCGAAGGGCGCCAGCGCTCCCGTCTGCGGGGAGACGAAGCCGATGCGTAGCCCGCGGCCCTGCGCGGAGGCGCGCCGCGGCAATCCCAGCGCGATCGCCGCCGCGCCCGCTCCTTTCAGCACCTCGCGGCGGCCGGCCATCCCGCTCAGCCCTGCCTCGGATAGAAGGGCGGAAGCTTCGCGTCGACGTTCACCCAGACCGACTTCGCCTGCGTGTACTCGCGCATCACCTCGAATCCCATCTCGCGCCCATATCCCGAGTTCCCGGTGCCGCCGAAGGGCGAGGCCGGATTCACCCGCTTGTAGCAGTTGATCCAGACCATCCCGCTCTTCATCTCCCGCGCGAAGCGGTGGGCGCGGGTGAGGTCCTGGGTCCACAGCCCGCCGCCGAGTCCGTATCCGGTCCCGTTGGCGAGGGCGAGCGCCTCGTCGTCTTCCTTGAAGGTGGTGACGGCGAGGAAGGGACCGAAGACCTCTTCCTGGCAGACGCGATCCAGGGGCCGCGCGCGGACCACGGTCGGCTCGACGTAGCAGCCTTTCGAGAGGTCGGCGCGATCCGGCGGCTTGCCGCCGAGGAGGATCTCGGCGCCTTGCTCCTTTGCCACCTCGATGTACTGGAGCACGCGGTCGCGGTGGACGGTGGAGGTGAGCGGCCCCATCTCGGTGCTGGGCTCGAGGGGATCGCCGAGGCGGATGGACCGCGCCAGCGGCAGGAACTTGTCGAGGAAGGGTCCGGCGATCTTCTCGTGCAAGAGAAGGCGCGACCCGGCTACGCAGGCCTGGCCCTGGTTGTGGAAGATGGCAAACGCGGAGCCGTTCACGGCGGCGTCGATCCGCGCGTCATCGAAGACGATGTTCGCGCCCTTGCCGCCCAGTTCCAGCTGGACCTTCTTCAAGTTTCCCGCCGAGGCCTGGACGATGCGCCGGCCTGTCGCGGTGGATCCGGTGAAGGAGATCTTCGCCACCCCGGGATGCTCGGCGAGATACTGTCCGGCGACCGACCCCAGTCCCGGAACGACGTTGACGACGCCGGGCGGGAACCCGACCTCGGCCATCAGCTCGGCGATGCGCAGCGTCGAGAGCGGCGTGATCTCCGCCGGTTTCAAGACCACGCAGTTCCCGGCGGCCAGCGCCGGCCCCATCTTCCAGCTCGTGAACATGAGCGGGAAGTTCCAGGGAACTATCTGACCGACGACGCCGAGCGGCTCGCGCAGCAAGTAGTTCAGGAAGCCGGCCTCGACGGGGATGACCGTGCCCTCGAGCTTGTCCGCCATCCCGCCGAAGTAGCGGAACGTGGCAACGGTGCGGGGAACGTCGGCTCCCCGGGTATCGCGAATGGGATGACCGGTATCGAGCGTCTCCAGCCGCGAAAGCTCCTCGGCGCTCGCTTCGATGCGATCGGCCAGCTTGTAGAGGAGCCGCCCGCGCTCCGCCGCGGAGGTCCGGCTCCACGCCGGGAAGGCGTCGTGCGCGGCCTCGACGGCAGCGTCGACGTCCGCCTTGCCCGCCATCGCCACGTCCGCGAGATGGCTGCAATCGTGCGGATTCAAGGAGGGAAGCGTCGCTCCGTCCGCGGCGGGGACGAACCGACCCGCGATGAAGAGCTTGTCCTGGATCTGCATGGCGCTAGAACTCGACCGGATAGGGCTTGAGCTTCCCGCTCTCGTACAGCTTGGGAAGATCGAGGCGCGCGTTCTCCCACACGAGAAGCATCGATCGCTTGGTCGAATAGCCCTGGTGGCGGATGTCGGCCGGCATCGCCGCCACGTCGCCGGCCTTCATGAGGATGCGCGCGCGCGGCTTGCCCGTCTCCTTGTCCGCGACCTCCCACTCGATCTCGTCGGAAAGCTGCACGAACCACTCGACGCGATCGTTCCCGTGGATGATGGGAAGGACGTACTCCTCGGTGGTCGGGCAGAAGAGCGACTCCCGGCAGACCGAGGTGACCGAGGGGTTCCAGGTGACGTCCGAGCGGGAGAGGTACTTGAAGAGGTTGAAGGCGTGGAGCTTGCCCTCGAACCCCGGCTCGGTCTCGACCACCGGCTCGTCCTGCGGGATGTCCGCGAAGGCGCGGTTGACGGGCAGGTCGTCGCGCAGCGGCGAGTCGCCGAAGAGCCCGGGCATGCGCTTGGTCGCGATGCGGAATCGCTCGATGGCCGCGATGTTATCGCCCCGCTTGGGCCCGGCCCAGGTGGAGCCCGTCTCCTCGGCGCAAGAACGCGTCGGCCGAGATGCGGTGCTCGAGACGTCCTTTGGGCGTCGGCCAGGTGATGTGGACGAAGTATTCGTCGCGAGAGATGCGGAACTGCCCGAGCGCGAACGTCCGGAAGCCCGTCCTGGGATCGGGCTCGCTCACCTGGACCGCCGTGTTCCCGGGTCCGCGTGCGACCGCCGGTTCTGGCATCGCCATGGTTCTTCTCCTCAGGAGATCAGGAAGCGCAGATCTCGGCCCACTTCTGCCGGGTCAAGTCGCCCGCGATGGTCTGCTGGATGAGCACCGAGGGCCGCGCCGCGCTGAACCGATACGCTGCCCCTTTCGGCAAGAGCGCCTGGTGGCCCCTCTTCAGGAAGACGCGTCCCATCTTCCGGCCCGTCGGATCGCCCGCGAGCCGCTGCGTCCCGTCCTTGTTTTCGGCGATGGCGGCCGCCCCGGGCTCGGCGAAGCTGATCGTCACCTCGCCGTCGAGCAGCACGACGAACTCGTCGTGATTCGCCGCCATCCACGCGGAGGTGCCCTCGGCCCGGATCGCTTCGATCACGTACTCGAGATTCTTCCCTACGGCGACCTTCTCGTACGGCTCGGATCGCGAAGCGACCGCGAAGACGTTGGAATGGCAGTAATGCTTCGGATCGTCGTCGACGATGGAAAGCCGGCCTTTCTCGAATTCGTGGAGCGAACCGAGGACGGTCGTGTACCGGCCCATGGGATTCTCCTCCCGCGCGAGGCTGTTCCCGAACCCTAGGTCCGCCTCGGGAACGCCGTCAATCTGCGCTCGCCGCGAATACCTGGCCTCCTCCATCGTCGTTCCGGGCGGAGGTAATCGATGATGCGCGGAAACAACCGGGATCCGCTCGGCTGGGGAATGCTCGCGCTCGCGGTTCTCGCAGCCGCCGGCTGCGCCGGCCAAAAGGCGCACCTCGCCGTGCGGCCTCCCTTGCAATCGGATGTCGACCTCTGCGCGCTCCGCGCCCTCGAACTGGGCGACCGATCGCCGATGGGGCGCGTCCGCATGCATCTGCTCGTCCGCGAGGACGGCAGCGTCTACGCCGCCTACGTCCACAACGCCGGCGGAGTCGACGATCGCAGCCTGCAGCGCTGCCTCGCCGACCGCGCCACCACGTGGGTGCTCGCACCCGCGCCCGTGGAGTACGAGCGCGCCTACGAGCTGTCCTTCGTTCCGGGCGGATCGGAGTTGGGTGACTGGCTCCAGTACTGGAACGGCGAAGGAGCGATGGGACAGGGCCGCGGCATCGTCATCCTCTCCGACGGGACGAGATCGTTGGCGCCGCTGCCCATCGAGCAGCCCGTCGCCCGGGATACGCTGATGATCGCCGACTTCGCCACCACCGCCGAGCAGGGGACCGCCCTCGTAGCCGTGGGCCGCGCCGCGGAAGCACTGCCGCTGTTGCGCGGCGCGGCGCAGGATCGACCGGACGACCCCGTTGCGCTCGTTGGTTTGACGCGCGCCATCGTGGAGACCCGAGGAGATCTCGCGGAAGCGCGCAAGAGCGCGCAGCGCCTTCTGGAGCTGGCGCCGGATTCCGAAATCGGCCACGAGGCGCTCTTGCGCGTTTGCCTCGCGGCCCGCGAGAGCGAATGCTCGGTGCGCGAATGGAAGGCGGCCGTAGGCGCTCCGGATGCGGGGGCGCGCTCGCGAATCCTCTTCGACTTGCAGGGGCCCACCCAGCAAGCCGCACGGCGCCTGCAGGCGCAGCGGATGGATCACGACGGCCGCTGAAATCGTCGCGTAGACGGAACCGGCGACGGACTACGGTCCGTCACGCCCTCTTGCTGCGCCGTGGCGCCGGGAGGGCGCCTTGACTTCGTCGGACCGGAGTCGTAGTGGCGAGAGCGCTCGGTAGCCTGCCTTGGGGGCAAGGAGGCTTCCGTTGGACGCTGCACCGCGAGGACGAGATCCCCGTTGCACGGGCCCGGATGCCCTTCCGGGAACCGTCGATCTGCGTCCTGAGAACAGGGGGTCTGTCCGCTAGCGCCGCCGGCGTCGAGCCCGTTTGTCGTTTGCTGTTTTCAAGTCTCGGGGGCAAATCATGAGAAGAGGAATTGCAATCTTTCCTTGTTTTCTGATCCTTCTCTGTCAGCTCGGTTGCGCGATTACCGACTACGAACCCTGGCCAGGGCACAAGACGCAGGGTGATGCGAAGCTGCTCTTCGACGAGATCGCGGTCACCGGCTTCGATCCCAATCTCGACGGCACCTACGCCTACTCGGTCAACTACGATCATTCCAGCATCCCCATCGGCGCCTTCCCCTCCATCACCATCACCAGCTGGCACAACAACGGCGGAACCATCGTCAACGGCGTCGCCAGCCCGCCGGCTTTCAATCCCGACGGCCTCGCCGACCGCCTGGGCAATCTGAACAACGAATTCGGCTC
The DNA here is from genome assembly GCA_005879805.1 of Deltaproteobacteria bacterium. Classification (GTDB taxonomy): domain Bacteria; phylum Myxococcota; class Myxococcia; order Myxococcales; family 40CM-4-68-19; genus VBKO01. The sequence continues at coordinate 6,393 of VBKL01000217.1, forward strand.
CTTCTTCTTCGTCCCGCCGTGGACCAAGGACGCGAAGTGGGGGAAGTTCTTCGTCGCCGTCGATACGGACGGGGATTGCCAGTTCTTCGATAACGTCACGCAGGACTTCTCCGGCTCGCCCACCGGGCCCGGCACCGCGCTCTGTTTCGGCGGCGCGCAGGAAGAGACCGGCGACATCGTCGAGCTGGAGAGCTTCAAGAGCCTCGATCAGCTGGTCGGCCGCATCTTTGACGGCTCGCTCGGCAACGCCTTCAGCCTGAGCCTGACCTCGGTCGCCTTCGCGTCCGGCGGTGAGCACAAGATGATCAATCCCCTCAGCGTCGCGATGAAGAGCACCGGCATGCGTCCGAGCACCGTCGCGCTCGACTTCCGGACCTCGGCCGGCAAGGAGTTCCTGCAGTCGATCCTGAACGGAACCGTCGACAGGGCGCCCACCTCGATCTCCATGAGCTTCAGCGGAGGGTTGCGCTTCAACCTTCCGTCGACGTGGAAGGTCGCGTTCAACCATGCCGCCATCCGGCGGGCTCTGGGTCAGTGAGCGAGGGGGACACCATGAAAAACTACCAAATCGCAATCGCGGCGTTTTCCCTGGGCCTGCTCGTCGCGGCCCCTGCCTCCGCCGAAATCGGCCCTCCCGAGGTCAGCGATTCCCTCCGCAACGACGTATCCGCTCCGGTCAGCGCCCGGGTCTTCCGCGCGGCTGCGGCTCGCCCCGTGGTGGAGCGTGAGGGGCCGAGCATCCGGCGGCCCAAGCTCGACCAGCTGGTGAGCGCAGCCACCTCCGGGCCGGTCCGGGCAGCGCCGGCGGCTCTCGCGCCGCTCGCCGCGCCGCTCAAAGGTTCACTGGGCGTGAACGTGCTCGGCGTCGGGGTCGGCTTCCCGAATTACTTCGTGCCCGATGCTCCGACCGACGTGAACCTGGCCGTCGGCGACACCCAGGTCGTGCAGTGGGTCAACGTCTCGTTCGCCGTCTTCGACAAGGCGACCGGACGGGCGCTGACCGGTCCCATCGACGGCAACGCGCTGTGGAGCGGATTCGGCGGGCGTTGCGAGACGCACAATGACGGCGACATCATCGCGCAGTGGGACAAGCTCGCCCACCGTTGGGTGCTGACCCAGAACGTGTTCGGGCTGCCCTACCTGACCTGCATCGCGATCTCCACCACCGCCGACGCGACCGGCTCCTACTTCCGGTATGCGTTCGCAAACAACGCCGGTCTGCCTGACTACCCGAAATGGGGCTTGCAGGCCGATGCGTACTACCAGACGCAGAACGCCTTCTCCTTCTCCCCCGCCGGCGCGCGCTACCTCGGAGCGCACGTTTGCGCTTTCGACCGCGCCAACATGCTCGTCGGCAGGAGGGCGTCGCAGATCTGCTTCACCACCGGCACCTTCGACGACAGCATGCTGCCCGCCGATCTCGATTCGGCGAGGGCGGCCGCGCCGAGGCAGCCCGCTCGCAACGCCGATGACGATGACGGCGATGGCCGGGCGACACAGCCCCAGGTGATCCTCGGGAGCATCGACAACTTCGATCCGTCGAACAGCAACACCGTGTTCATGTATCTCTTCCATCCCAACTTCAAGAACCCGGGTAAGTCGAGCTTCAAGGGCGCCGGCGGGACGATGCCCATCACCGTTGCGCCCTTCGCCCTGGCATGTGGCGGTTTCGGCTCCTGCATCGAGCAGCCCTCCGACCCGAACTTCTTCATCCCGCCCCTCGATTCCCTGGGCGATCGGTTGATGTACCGGCTCGCCTACCGCAACTTCGGCGACCACCAGAGCTGGGTCGTGAACCACTCCGTCAACGTGGGCAGCTCGGTAGGCGAGAGGTTCTACGAGTTCCGGGCTCCGCCCGGATCGACGAGCCTCGGCGTGTTCCAGCAGGGGACCTTCGCTCCCGATTCCACCTTCCGGTGGATGGGATCGATCGCCCAGGACAAGATGGGCAACATGGCCCTCGGCTACAGCGCATCGAGCAAGCGGCTGTTCCCGTCGATCTTCATCACCGGCCGCAACGCCGGCGATGCGCCGGGCAGCCTCGCGCAAGAAATCCCCGTCGTGTTCGGCACCGGATCGCAGGTCGATACCGTCAGCCGGTGGGGCGACTACACCAGCATGGCGATCGACGCCGCGGACGACTGCACGTTCTGGTATACCAACCAGTATTACAGCGTTACCGACGCTTTTGCCTGGAGCACCAGGCTGGCGTCGTTCAGGTTCGACAACTGCAGGTAGCGAGTCGATGTCGGGGCGGCCGGCTGGAGCGTGCCGGCCGCTTCCGGCGTCAGCGAACCTCCACCCAGACCGGGACCTTCACGTCCTGCGCGTCGGGCAGGTTGGTCTTCACGTGCAGCGTGACCACCGAGCGTCCCGGCCGCAGGACTTCGTTCGGCAGGAGCTCCACGAAAAGGTCGTAGGACTTTCCGTCCGGAAGCATGCGCGCGCGGGCACGCACGAACGAGGCGTCGGACCGCACCTCCTCGACCGCGAAAGATCTGCCCCGAAGGCTTTTCACCAGGACCTTCCAGCGGTCCTTGGCGAGCCCTTTCCGCGCCTCGTCCTGGCTAAGGTTCTGCAGGAAAAGGGTGTCCGGTTCCACGGCCACGCTGCTGACGACGAGCAAGGTGCAGCGCAAAGGGATGACGGGTCGATCCTCGTCGGCGGTATGGATCCGGATCGTGCCCGAGTGCATGCCCACCGCCTGGGCGCCGCTCGCCTTCACGAGGATGCGGTAACGCCTTCCAGGCGTCAGCTTTTCCAGCTTCGCCGAGAAGACCACGCTGTCCGACTCGACGGCGGTGACCGGGAGCGGATCCTTCCTGTTGATCTCCAGCTCGATGGCGTCTTCCTGGTCCTGTCCGGACACCGTCGTCAGGTCGAGATGGTCGCGCGGCACCAGCATGATGGCGCCCTTGACGAGCGCCTTGATCTCGACCCGCGCGATTGGCCGGCCCGGATCGTTGGTGCGGACGCGGACGGTCAGGAGGATCGGCCCTTGCAGCGCGGAAGTATCGATCTCGGTCCGGATCCTTCCGGATTTGCCCGGTGCGATGGTCTCGTCGAATGTCGCGCGGAAGCACTCGCAGGGCGACGTCACCTGCTGGACGTGCAACGCCGCGCCGCCCGGATTGCGAACGACGAAGGTGTGCGCGAGCTTCTTGCCGAAGACCACGGGACCGAAGTCGACGGTGGGTTTTTCGATGGCGATTCGCGGCGTGTCCGCAGCCGCGGCGGAACGGACGAGCAGGCATGGGACGATCGCGCAGAGCGCGCGCCGGCGAATGCGATTCATTGATGCGGCCTCGGTCCGTTCCTCAGGTAGTTGAGCGCCCCAGGGATGTTGACGAGCCCGTGACCGTAAGTCGAGTCCGGGCCCGCAGGCCCGAGGTCGAGTGCGCCGTTTCGCAGGGCTTCCTCGACGCGAGCGGCGGTAGCGTCCGGAAACGCTTGCAGGAGCACTGCGGCTGCGCCCCCGACGTAGCCTGCGGCGAAGGAGGTTCCGGTCGCGCGCCGGTACAGCGAGGGTCCCGCCGGCACGGCGACGCGGACGTCCGAGCCGGGCGCGACCACCTGGGGAAAGAGGCTTGCACCGCACCGGTTCGGCCCCCGGCTCGACCGCGGATCCGCTTTGCGGTCGAAATCCACCGCGCCGACCGAGAGCGCCGTCCCCGAACCGGGGAAAAGGCGTGCGTAATTCGCCGGCGAGACGTCCGTTCTTGCTCGCGGTCCGCCGTTTCCCGCGGCGAAGACGACGAGGATCTCCGCGGCCCGCAAGGCATTGACGATCCTTCGCAGCGAGTCGTCGCATCCGGTTCCCGGCGCGCGGAAGGCGAGGATGAGCACATCGGGTTGGCCGACGTTGAGCATCCAGTCCGCCGCCCGGGTCACGAGCACGCTGTTGTAGCGTCCGCCGTTCAGTCCGACGGCCGCGATCCATTTCGCGCCGGGCGCCACTCCGAGGGCCGCGTCGTCCGCGCCACGTCCCACTGCGCAGCTCAACACGGCCGTTCCGTGTCCGGTCTGCACGTCCGAAGGCTCCGCGTCGTCGCGCAACGGATCGAACCACGAGGACGGACCTCCGCGGAAGTTGCCCCGCAACTGCTCGTGGAGGTTGCTCGCGCCGGAGTCGATGAGGGCGACCGTCACCCCGGTGCCGTCGAACCCTAGCTTCCAGGCCTCGCGCGCACCGATGGCGTCGAGGGACCAGCTGGTTGCGGCGCCGGCTGGTCCTGCGGTCGTCTCCTCGAGCGCCGCCTGCGACTCCACTTCCGGTGCAATGAAGTCCACTTCGGCGTTGGCGGCGAGTGCGCGGATCCCGCGCGGCCGTCCTGTCACCACCAGGCGGTTGACGATCGACACTCCCGTCCAGGAGACGATGTCGCCCTTTCGCCGCAGGTCGTCGAGCAGCGGTCGGAGTCGGCCTTGGCCGCGCGCGGCAATGGACGCGAGCGCTCGGCTGACCCACTGGCGGTGGGCTTTCCGAGACGACGGGTTGCGGGCGAGAATGGTCGCGGCGCGCCCCAGATCGAGCTGATCGCGCAGATCGACGAGATAGGAGAGGGGAGCGTCGTCATCGTCGACGCCTGCATTCCGCAGCTCGGGTGGAAGCTTGAGCGCGGCCCGGCGGTGGCGCGAATGGGTGACAGGGACGTCGGGCGGAAGCCCCTCGGGCGGCGCCGTCGCGGCAGCGAGGTTCAGGAACGCTGCCGCGACCAGGGCTTCTGGAAGCATCCGGCGGCGAGACAATCATCAAACGCGGACACGCGACAAGGCGGGCCGGTGCGCGGCCGCTCAGGGCGCGCGTGGTCTCGCCCGCTTACTGCGCCTGCTCCTTCGCCGCCTTCTTCTGCGCCTTCTTGTTCTTGTGGTGCTGGACGAGCGCGCCGCCCGCTGCTCCGGCCACGGCGCCCTTCTTGCCGCCTACGACCGCACCGCCCGCGCCGCCGACCACGGCGCCCTTCGCCTTGCTGTGATGCTTCTCGGGCGCCTGGGTGGTGTCCTGCGCCGTCTTGTCGTCGGCGAGCGCCCGGTGAGCGGCGGCAGTGGTGAAGAGGAAGGCTGCGGCGGTGGCGATCGCGATGGTGAGCTTCTTCATGGTGTGCCTCTCGCAACAAGGAGTGAGAGGACCGTGATCATCCGCTCGGAGGAGCGCAATGCGGCCGGTTCGGTACGAGCGCTCGGACGGGCGGTGGCTCGTCTGCTGCAGGCCCCCCGACCTGGGTCCGAGGAACCGTCGATGCTTGAAATCGGCGCCGATCCTGTCACCTTCCGCCCCGTGGAGAGCTTTGCGTTCTCGCAATGCGTTTGCGTGCTCTTCGAACGCGTTCCCGTTCTCACCGACGTCGAGCGCGCCTTGGAGCGCTGGACCGTGGCGGGAAAGTCGAAGGCGAGCGAGGGCGACGACGGGTGGGCCGTTTCCGGTACGGGCCTGATCGTCGCGCTACCGGACGGATCGTATGCGCTCGTCGATCTGGTGGGACGCGCCTGGCCGGACGATGCCGCGGTCGCGTCCGCGCCCGGACTGGGCGCGGCGTTCCGCGCGGGCATGTTCGGTCCCGGAACGACCGCCGGAGCGCTGAAGCGCGCGACCGAGCAGTCCTGGGCCTGGCCCGAAGGCACGGCGGCGGCGCGGAGCCATGGCGGTTTCGTCCGGCTGCGCATGGGATACGGCAGGCCTGCCGGCGCGCCCGCCGATTACCACGGCGGCACGGATCCGATTTACGAGCTGGCACTCTTGACCGAGATTTCGCGCTCGCTCGTCGGGATGAAAGGCGCGCTCGGATTCTTCGTTCCGGCGGGCGAGGCGCTGCGCAGCCGCGAGCAGATCGAGGCCGCGATGGGCCGCAAGGCGGGCCAGGGTCCGCCGCCCATCGACATGTGGTCGAACATCCGTGCCATCGCGTTGCTCCAGGAAGAAGGGGAACGCTGGCTCTTGATCGACCTCGTCGGGATGGGCCAGCTGGGTCTGCCCGATCAAGAGGCGATCTTCGCGGACGGAAAAGAGCAGCCCGACGCGGTGCAGGGCCTCTTGCGCAACGCCTGTATGCACGTGCTCTCGGGCCGGCCGATCCCGGCCGGTTCCACCTCGGACGACGGAGCCGGGCGGCGGTGGACGGCATCGTTCGCGACCGGCGTCGTCGCGCCGAAGCGCGACGTGGTGCGGTGGTTGCCCGAGCAGGGTCCGCGCCCGTCGGAAGCGCTGCTCCAGAAGCTCACGCCTCGCTGACTCACGCGCGCAGCAGCGCCAGGTTCTCCTCTTATCGCGTTGGTCAGGAGTGCCCGGCCGATGCTCAGCATCTGCTGCTCGCCGCCCGAGATCTGGGATCCGAGATGATCGAGTCGCTTCCGCAGCCGGGGGAAGAGCGTCAGTGCGCGGTCGTAGGTCCACGGCCCGGCGCGCGCCGCGACGACCAGGTTCTCGCGAACGGTGAGCGTCGGGAAGATGCCGCGCCCTTCCGGCACGAGCCCGATTCCAAGCCTTGCTATGCGGTGCGCAGGCCAGCCCGACACGTCCTCGCCGCGCACGAGGACCTGCCCCGAGCGCGCGGGCAGGAGCCCCAGCAAGGTGCGAATGGTGGTCGTCTTCCCCATTCCGTTGCGGCCCATGAGGGTGACGGTCTCGCCGGGCGCGATGGACAGATCCACGCCGTGCAAGACGTGGCTCTGCCCATAGAACGCGTGCACGCCTCGCGCCTCGAGGAGAAGTCGGGGCACGCTACTCCTCCTCGCCGAGGTATGCCTCGCGCACGCGCGGGCTCTCGCGGATCGCCTGGGGCGAGCCTGTTTCGAGGACGCGCCCGTCCACCAGCACGGTGACCGTGTCCGCAATGGAGAACACGGCGTCCATGTCGTGCTCGACGAGGACGAGGGTCCGATTTCGCGCCACCTCGCGGAGGAGGTCGACGATGGTCCGGGCTTCGTCGTGTCCGAGGCCCGCGAGGGGCTCGTCGACGAGCAGGAGGATGGGCTCGGTGGCGAGCATCATGGCGATCTCCAGCTGCCGCTGCTCGCCGTAGCTGAGCTGGCCCGCGGCGACGTCCGATCGCGCGGCGAGGCCGCACGCCGCGAGAGCACGCGCCCCGCGCTCCGCGACCCGCGCTTCGCCGTCCTTCCGCGAATGCGAGGCGATCCAGACACATTCGCGGGCGCTCAATTCGGGAAAGACGTTGGCCGTCTGGTAGCTCCGCCCGATGCCGAGCCGGGAGAGGCGGTCGGGCGGCGCCCGCGTGACGTCCTCGCCGCGAAAGCGGACCCGCCCCGAGGTCGTTTTGAGCTCGCCGGAAAGGAGATTGAGGAAGGTCGACTTGCCGGCGCCGTTCGGTCCGATGATGGCGTGGACGGCGCCTGCCTCGATGCGCAAGGAGATCCCGGCGACGGCGGCGAGCGCGCCGAAGCGCCGCGTCAGCGCCTCGGTCTCGAGCAACGCCTCAACCACGGGATCCCCGCAACAGGCCCGCGAGCCCGCCGGGAAGCGCGAGGACGGTGGCGATGGCGACGGCGCCGATGAGCGCGTTCCAGTACGCGGTCCACTTCTCTCCGAAGTGCTCGAGCACGCCGAGGAGGACCGCGCCGAGCGCGGGCCCGTACAGGGTCCCCTTGCCTCCGAGGAGCACGGTGACGAGGACGAGCCCGGACTGCCGCCAGCCGAAGATGGCCGGATTGACGAATCCGTACAGGGTCGCGTCGAGGACGCCGGCGAGGCCGGCGAGGGCTCCGGCGGCGACGAAGGCGGCGATCTTGTAGCGGCGCGTACGATAGCCGAGCGTGCGCATGCGAGCTTCGTTGATGCGGATTCCGGCCAGCACGCGCCCGAAGGGAGCCCGCACCGTGCGCGCGAGCAAGAGATAGATCGCCACCAGCGCGGCCCAGATGAAGAAGTACGCGGTCCTGCCGTTGCCGAGATCGAGGAGCGTCGTGCCGAAGGCAGAGAGGCGGGGGCGCTGCGCGACGTAGAGTCCATCCGATCCGCCGAGGCCGGGCGCTTCGCCGAAGAGGAAGTAGAGCATCTGTGTGAAGGCGAGCGTGATCATGACCAGGTACACGCCGCTCGTGCGCACGCTGAGGAACCCGATCACGAGCGCGGCCACCGCCGTCCCCGCGAGCGCGAGCGGGAACGTCGCGAGGGGGCTCACCAACCCGGCACCGTTGGTGAGGCCGGCGAGGAGATAGGCGCCGAGCCCGAAGAAGGCGGCGTGCGCGAGGCTCACGATCCCGGCGTACCCGACCAGCAGGTCGAGGCTCATCGCGAAGAGGGCGGCGATCATCATCTTCGCCGCGAACTGCACCCAGAAGCGGTCTCCGGAGAGCGGGACGAGGGCGAGCGCGACGGCAAACACGAGCAGGGCGACCCTGGTCCGTCGCGAGGCGTTCACCGCTGGAGCGCCGGCTGGCCGAGCAGGCCGCGCGGGCGGAAGAGCAGCACCGCGGCCATCACCGCGTAGACGACGGCGCTGGAGACGCCCGGTAGGAGCACCTTGCCGAAGGTGTCGGCGATCCCGACCAGGAGCGCGCCGGCGAAGGCGCCCTTGATGGAGCCGATTCCGCCGATCACCACCACCACGAAGGAAACGATGAGGATGCCCTCGCCCATCCCTGGATAGACGGTGGTGAGAGGCGCCGCGAGCATCCCGGAAAGCGCGGCGAGCACGGCGCCCGCGGTGAAGAGCGCGGAGAAGAGCTTGCGCACGTCGATGCCGAGCGCCTCGACCATCTCCGCGTTGGAAGCCCCCGCGCGGACGCGCATCCCGAAGCGGGTGCCGAGGATGACCTGGCGCAAGAGGAGCGCGATGCACAGGCAGGCGACGGAGGTGAAGATCCGGTACACCGGCCACGACTGCATCTCGCCGAGCGCGACGCTTCCGGTGAGCGCGCGTGGCATCGGGACGCCGTGCACCTCGTTTCCGAACAGCGCCCGCTGCAGGTCGTTGAAGACGAGCACCAGGCCGTAGGTGAGGAGCACTTGCGAGAGATGATCGCGGGCGTAGAGGCGCGAGATGGCGAGGCGCTCGACGAGGAACCCGACCAGCACCATGACGGGCAGCCCCAGCAGGGCGGCAAAGAGGAGGCTGCCGGTGCGCTCGGCGATGAAGTACGCGAGGTAGGCGCCGAGCATGTAGAAGGACCCGTGCGCGAAGTTCAGCACTCCGAGCACGCCGAAGATGATGGTCAGGCCGCTCGCGACGAGGAAGAGGAGCAGGCCGTACTCGACGCCGTTGAGCAGTTGCACCGCGACGAGCGACGTCGTCATGTCGCCATGGCGCAGCCGAAGGCGGGATCGTCGGCCTCCTTCTGCGCCAGGCCGAGGACCTCCTCGCGGCCGCCCTTCACCAGCCGGACGTAGACGTTCTGGATGGGATTGTGGGTCTTGCCGAAGCGGAACGGTCCGCGCGGGCTCTCGGTGCGGGCAGCCTCGAGCGCGGCGATGAGGTCCTTCTCGGCGGAGGTGTCGCCCTTCACCTTGTCGAGCGCCTGGGCGAGGAGGTGGATGGTATCGTATCCGGCGACGGCGTAGACGTCGGCCTCGCGCGAGGTGGCCTTCTTGAAGGCCTCGCGGAACTTCTTGTTCGCCGGCGTGTCGAGGGCATCGGCGTAGTGGAGCGTGGTCTTGATGCCGTTTGCCGCCGGCCCGGCGGCGCCCAGGACGCCCTCGGTGAGGAAACCGGATCCGTAGAGCGGGATCTTCTCCATCAGACCCGCCGCGGCATAGTCCTTGATGAACTTGGCGGCGCCGGCGCCGGCGAAGAAGACGAAGACCGCGTCGGGCTTGAGCGAGGCGATCTCGGAGAGGTTGGCCTGGAACTCGGTGGTGGGGAAGGGGACCGGGATCTCCTTGACGATGGTGCCTCCGCCCTTGGTGAAACCCTCGCGGAAGGCGGACATCGACTCCTGGCCGAAGCTGTAGTTCCAGAACATCCCGACCGCCTTCTTGCGGCCGTCCTTCAGCATCACGCCCGCGCACGGGTAGGAAGTCTGCCAATTCGAGAACGAGGTGCGGAAGACGTTGGGGGAGCAGAGCGAGCCGGTGATGGGCTGCGCGCCGGCGTTGGTGACGATGGTGAGCGTCTTTTCCTGGCGGACGATCTGCATCATCGCCATCGCCACGCCGGAGTGGACCGGGCCGGTGAGGATGTCGACCTTCTCGCCCACCACCAGCTTGTTCACGTTGGCCGGCGCCTTGGCGGGATCGGATTCGTCGTCGACGGCAACCCACTCGATCTCGCGTCCGCCGAGGCGGTTCTTCTTCTCGGACGCGGCCAGCTTCATCGCATCCGTGATGTTGTTGCCGAGCGACGCGTAGGTGCCGGAGTACGGGAGCAGGAGGCCGATCTTGATCTTCGCCTTGGTGGCGGCGAACGAGCGGCGGGGAAGCATGGCAGACGCGGCTGCTGCAGAAGCGGCTGCGAGGACCGCCCGGCGGGAGAGCGGGGTACGCATCGCGGGAACCTCCGGAGTGTGTGGGCTGCCTCCGGCAGTACCGCAGATTCGCGCACCGGCCGTCAACCCGCCCGGCGATTGCGCATGCTAGCTTCTCGCGTCGAATGACGGACGACCTCTTCCCCCTCGCGGTGATCGGCGGCGGCATCGGCGGCGGTGCGGCAGTCCTGCGCGCGGCGCAAAACATGATGCGGACCGTCTGGATTCGCGGCGATCGCGCCACCGCCAGGGCCAGCCGGGTCAAGTACGTCTACAACATCGACAACATGATCGGGATCCATCCCGACATCGTGCGCGGCAAGGTGCTCGAGCTCTTGCAGGGCGAGGAGCACGCCGCCGCGCGGGCGGTGGTCGAGAACGCCCACCTCCACATCGGCACGCAGGACATCGTCGACAACGTGGTCGAGCGCGTCCGCGGGGAGTTCGCGGGGACGGTCACCGAGATCGAGGACAAAGCGGTCTCCGCCCGGCGCGAGGGAGAGGTGTTCGTCATCGAGACGGGGGCCGGGGCCACGGTGAAGAGCCGCGCGCTTCTCCTTTCCACCGGGGTGATGGACGAGCAGCCCAGCATCAAGATGCGGACCAAGGCCGGGAAGGTGATCGACGACATCCGTTGGATCTACCCGTACGCGAACAACGAGACGTTCCTCTACTGCGTGATCTGCGAGGGGCACCTGACGCGCGAGGCCTCGACGGTGGTCTTCGGGGCCGGCGAGACCGCGGCCCAGATCGGTATCCTCTTTCACGAGCGGTACGGCATCCCGGTCGCGATCCTCACCAACGGGGAGCGGTTCGAGGCGGCGGAGAAAACGCGGGCGCTCCTCGGCGGCTACGGAATCCGGGCCTTCGAGTCGCGTGTGGTCGAGATCCTGGACGGGGACGGGGAGGGCCCCAGGGGTACCTCGCTGCGAGGGTTCCGCCTCGAGGATGGAACGACGGTACCGGCGCGGTTCGCCATGATCGCGATGGGGCTCCACCGCGTCTACAACGATCTGGCCCGGCAGCTGGGAGCGGAGCTCGATGCGCGCGACGGGCCCGACGAGGGGAAGAGGCACGTGCTGGTCGAGGCCGCGACCAGCGAGACCAGCGTTCCCGGCCTCTTCGCGGTCGGCGACATGACGCGCCGCCGGGGCACCAGCCCTTCGTACAAGCAGATCTACACGGCCCAGGAGTATGCGGTACGGGCGGTCAATACGATCGACCTGCGGCAACGGCGCGCGCGCAGGGAGAAGGCGGTCCCGCGCGACGGCTAGAGTGGCCGACGCGCCGCAAGTGCCCGATTCCTCTACCGCGTGGTCATGCCTCGGCCTGCAGCGACTCCGCCGCGGACGAGTGCCCTGGGACCCGCAACGTGAACCAGAACCGCGTCTCCGCGCCCCCGTCCACCCCCATCTCCCCGCCGTGGGCGAGGACGATCTCGCGCGAGATGTAGAGGCCGAGCCCGATTCCCTCGCCCTTGGTGCCCGGCACGCGGAAGAATTTTTCGAAGATGCGATGCCGGTATTCCGGCGGAACCCCGGGGCCCTGGTCGCGCACCTCGAACCGGACCTTCTCGTGATCCGGCTCCGCCCGGACCTCGATCTTGCCGCCCTTCGGGCTGTGGCGGATGGCGTTGGAGATCAGGTTCTCGAAGACGAGCCCGATCCGGTCCGGATCGACCAGCACGGGCAGCACCGGCTCGCCGACCGTCTCGGTGAGATCGACCCCCGCCTCCCGCGCCACCTCGATCTTCGCCGCGACGGCGGCGTCGGCGAGCGACTTCGCCGACAGCGCCGTGAGCGAGACCTCCACCTTCCCCGCCTGGATCCGCGATAGATCGAGCAGGTCGTCGACGATGTTCTGCAAACGCTCGCAATCGTCGCGCGCCGCATGCAGCAGATCCGCCTGCCGCTCGTTGATTACGCCGACCGTCCCCTCGACCAGGATGTGGATCGCCATCCGCAGGGACGTGAGCGGGGTGCGGAACTCGTGGGCGACGGTGGCGACCAGATCGTTCTTCAGCTCGTCGAAGCGGAGGAGCCGGGTCACGTCCTGCAGCACGATGGTGGCCCCGACCACGCCGCCCTCCTCGGAGTAGAGGGGCGTCGCGCGCGGAAGCAGCGCTCGATCTCCACCGTCCGCGCGCATGCGCACCGCGTCCTCGAGCCCGCGCGGCGCGTACGCACCCTTCCCGGAGGCGGCGTGCGCCCGCACCTTCTCGATCGCGTCGCGCACTTCCGGGGGCATGCGCGCGAGCGGATCTCCGCTACCCGAGATCTGCAACACCGTCTCAGCCGCCTGGTTGACGTTGAGCACGCGCCCTTCCACGGAGAGCACCACCACCGGGTCCGGAAGACTGTCGATGGCAGCCTGCGAAGCCTGCTGCGCCTGGAGAAGCTCGCCGAGCGAGCTGCTCCTGT
>VBKL01000285.1 GCA_005879805.1 Deltaproteobacteria bacterium
AGCATCACCGCTTCCGCCGTCGCTTCTCGAACCAGGCAACGACGCGATCGAGCGCGCCCCAGCCCCAGTTCTGGCTCCACATGCCCGGGCCCATGAGGAGCAGGACCAGGAGTATCAGGCCGACGATGTAGTACCAGTCGCTCGATTCCACCGGAGCACCCCAGGGCTGAGAAGTAGAAGCTTATCGCCACATGCACGCCGAACGGATTCCCCGGTGTGAGTCGATCCGAAGGCCGGATCTTGCGCTAGGCTGCCGCGCCCGGTGGACACCTCCCTCGTCCAGAGCTGCGCCCACCACCCGGGACGGCGCGGATTTGCCTTGTGCATGTCGTGCCGCAAGGTGGTTTGCCAGGAGTGCGCCACGACCTGGGACGGCGTGAACCATTGCCGTCCTTGCCTGGCGGAGCGCGGCGCGATCGCCGCTCCCCGGCAACGTATCGGACGCTGGATCGGCTGGGCGGTGGTCTGCGCCCTGCTGCTCCTCGCCGCCGGACGCGCCATGGCCTGGTCGGCGGCGATGCTCGCGAGCCACCAGTGGTGAACCGCGGGGAAGGAGCGCTGCGCCTCGTCGACGACGCGGCGGAAGTGGTCGGCCGGCTCGGACCCTGGACCGCGGTGCTCTGGATCACCGCCCTGCCCTCGCGGCTGCTCTTCGCCTTTCTTGCCTCCGAGCTCATCGCCCTGCGCAGCGCTGCTTCGGGTCACGGCGACTGGGTGCGCCGGCTCGCCTACGCGACCCTGTTCGCCTGGCTCATCTCGCTCTACGGCCGGTACGTCTTCGTCCGCGCTTGCCGTCACGCGCTGCAATCCGAGCGCCCGCCGCCCCGCGCGATCCTGCGGCCCGTCGCCGGAGAAATCGCCGGATACGTGGCCGCGGCCCTCGCCATCGAGGCCGGCTTCTGGATCCTCCTGCTCACCGCGGTGATGCCGATCGCTTTGATGGTCGGGGCGGGTCTCGCCGCGGCGGCATCGTCGCGCGGAGGGCCCGGGCTCCTCGATTCGCTCGGCGAGCTGGGGAGGAGCATCGGGCCTTCGAGCCGGCTCCTGCGGCTCCTGCTCCTCTTCGCCCTCGCCGCGCTGTTCGCGGCCGCGAACATCCATCTGCTGGCGAAAGCGGGAATCTGGCTCGCTTCCGGTATCGCCGGCCTCGACACCGCCGGCTGGGACGCGGTCCTCTCGGCGAACAATCCCCTCTACGACCTGCTCGTCCTCTGCGCGGTGGCGATGCTGCTCGAGCCGTTCTGGCTCGCGGCGCTGACCGACCACGTCGAGCTGGTGCGGGCACGCAGCAGCGGCGACGATTTGCGTCGCTGGTTCGCGGAACTGAGGGCCCGCGGGTGATCGCCCTCCTGCTCGCGGCCGTGCTCGATCTCGCCTCGTACCGCGCGCGTGTCGAGCGGATCGACGCGCTGCTTGCTCGCGGAGATCAGGCGAGCGCCGCGGCTCAGGCAAAGGTGCTGCTCGCGGACACCGTGCGCTGGGAGGGCGAAGATCTCTCGCCCGACGCCTGGACGCTCGCGCCCATCGCTCGCGGCGAGCCCCATCGCGCCCGCCTGCGAAATCTGCTGGACGCGCTCGCCGCCCGTGCCGATCGGACCCCGCGCGTCGATCGTGCGTTGCTGGAGGATCTGCGCGCCCGCGCCGAGCGAAATCGGCCCGCCGGAGGAGAGATCGGGCCGCTGCCAGCGGAAGGGATCTCCTTCGTCGTGCAGGTGCTCGATTGGATGAAGGCCGCGCTTCGTTGGATCGGGCATCGGGTGCTCGACCTGTTGCGTTGGTTGGTACACCTCTTTCCTACCGGCGCCGCCCCAGAACAAACCGGCGGCCAGATCACCGGCACCGTCCTCATCGGGGTCGGCGTCATCCTGGCGCTCGTCCTGGCCCTCGCGCTCGGCAGCGCGCGGCGCGGCCCGGTTCCCCTCGCGCCGGGGCGCTCCCGGCCGCCCGCCAAGGACGAGGATCCGCTCTCGCGGACCGCATCGGGTTGGGAGGAGCGCGCCCTCGAGCTTGCCCGGGAGGGGCGCGCCCGGGAAGCGATCCGCGCCTGGTACCACTCAGCAGCCTCGGTGGCCGGACATGAGGCTCGCGCCCACGCTCGTGCTCGTGATCTTCGCCGCGGCGGCGCTCCTCTGGCTTTCGCGCGATCCCGCCATCCACCGCGAGGGATTTCCGGCGGGCTCGTCCTTCGGGACCGGTCCCGAAGGAACGTCGCTTGCCCGGGCCTGGCTCGAGGCGACGGGCTCCAAGGTGAGCACGCTCTCACGGCCCCTCGATCCCGCGCAGCTTCCGGCCGGTGCCGCATTGCTGCGGCTCGACGCGCCACCGTACCGCGACGGCGCATCGCCGCTCGCGAAGGACGCGCCCGCGCTAACCGCCCAGGAAGAAGACCTCGTACGCAGGGGCGCACGACTGGTTCTCGCCATCCGCGGCGACGAGTCCTCCGGACCTTCGCGCAAGGTCTCGCCGCTCTTGCCGGGAGTGGTGACGCTGAAGCTCGCGAAACCGCGCCGCCTTCGCGCCTCTGCTCTCGTCGATGCGCAGCCCGTCTTCGAGCACGGCGAGGCGCCCTCGGTCGCGCGGCGACCGTTGGGGGCGGGCGAGGTCTGGTTCCTTTCCGAGCCAGAGCTGTTCTTCAACGAGAACCTCTCCCAGGCAGACAACCTTGTGCTCCTGCAAGAGCTCGCAGGCGGCGGCCGCCCGGTGGTGTTCGACGAGCTCCTCCACGGCGCCGGCACCGACACCGGGGTCCTCGGCCTCTTGCGCGGCTGGGGTCTCGGTCCTGCGCTCCTCCTCGCGGCGCTCGGCGCGTGCGCCGTCGCCTGGCGCCATGCCGTCACGGTCGGGTCGCCGTCGGATCCGTGGCGCGATCCGCGCGGCGAATCGGTGGAGCTGGTCGATTCGATGGCCGCCCTCTACCAGCGGTCGCTCTCGCCCGGCGAAGCGCTGCGCCTGTACCGCGGCCACCTCGTGCACGAGATCTCGCTGCGCCTCCTCGTCGGGGAGAAGCGCGCCGAGGCGCTCTTCCGCGAGTACGTTCCCGACGACGACGGCGACAGTGGCCGGCTCTCCGACAGCGAGTTCCGAGCGAGGCTCGGGCGCCTCGTCTCCGCCTGGGAAAGGTTCCGCGATGAGCACCGCCTTGGCAGGACCTGAGACCACGCTCGAGGAGGTGCACCTCGTGTTCTCGCGGCTGCGCGAAGGGCTCGACACGGTCATCCTCGGCCAGGCCGGGTTGAAGGAACGCGTCCTCGCGTGCCTGCTCGCCGGCGGCCACGGGCTCATCGAGGGCGTCCCGGGTACCGGGAAGACGCTTCTCGCCCTCGCGCTCTCGCGGCTCCTCGGATGCCGGTTCCGACGCATCCAGTTCACGCCCGATCTGATGCCCGTCGACCTCGTCGGCACCAACATCTTCGATCCCAAGACCCACGAGTTCGTCTTCCAGCCCGGACCCGTCTTCACCGATGTCCTCCTCGCCGACGAAGTCAACCGCACCACTCCGCGCACCCAGTCCGCGCTGCTCGAAGCGATGCAGGAGCGGGCCGCGACGGTGGACGGCGTGCGGCGGGCCATCTCTCCCATCTTCTTCGTGCTCGCGACGCAGAATCCGGTCGAGTACGAGGGGACCTACCCGCTGCCCGAGGCACAGAAGGATCGCTTCCTGCTCAAGATCGAGGTCGACTACCCGGCGAGCGAGGACGAGCTCGCCATGCTGCGGGCCTACGGTGAGGGCAGGACGCTCCACGACGAAGTCCTTTCGAGCCTCGGCCCCGTGCTCGATCCGGAGCGGTTGCTCGCGGCCATCCGCGCGGTCGCCACCCGCGTGCGCGTCGAGGAAAAGCTTCTCGCCTACCTGCGCGACATCGTCGCGGCGACGCGGTCCGACGAGGGCGTCCAGCTCGGCGCCGGACCGCGCGCTTCCCTCGCGCTGCTCGCCGCCTCGCGCGCCCTCTCCGCCTTGCGCGGTCGCGACTTCGTCACTCCCGACGACGTGAAGGAGATCGCGCCGGCGGTTCTCGCCCACCGGGTGACGCTCTCGCCCGAGGCGGAGATGGAAGGCCTCGATCTCGAGGCGGTGGTACGCCGCATCTTCGAGAGGACAGAGGTGCCGCGGTGAGGTTCCGGCCGGGAGAGCGGATCGGGCGCGCGCTCCTGGTCGTGGCCCTCCTCACCGCCGGCGCGGTGGTGTACTGGCCGCTCGCATTCGTCGGGGCAGGCGCGGCCCTCGCCATCCTCGTGCTGGCGTCTGGCGAGCTCGTCGCCTTGCGCAAGGTGACCGTTCGCGTCTCGCGGCCGCCCATCGCCGTCCTCTCGCTGGGCGAAGCGGCGACGCTGCCCGCCGAAGTGACCCACGATGCCGGCGCTCGTCTGAAGGTCGCCGTCCGGACCCTCTGGCCAACGGTGCTGGGCGGCGGATCGAGCACCGCCAGCGGCGTCGCCGTGCCGGGCGAACCGCTCGCGCTCTCCTACCAGGTCTCGGGTGTCGCTCGCGGCGAGATGCAGATCGATCCGCCCCACCTGGCTTTCACGCGTTTCGGTCTCGTGGACCGCATCGTCGAGGCGGGCGCGCCGCAGACGGTCCGCGTGCTGCCCAACCTGCGCGCGGTGCAGCGCCTCCATGCCCGGCTCAACGCCCTCTTCCTGCGCGGGCTCGGAACGCGGCTCGCTCCGCGCATCGGGCAGGGCCGCGAATTCGACCGGCTGCGGGATTATGTCTCGGGCGACGACTTCCGGCAGATTTCCTGGAAGGCCTCCGCCCGGCAGCGCAAGCTCATCGTCCGCCAGTTCCGGGTGGAGCGTTCCCAGGACGTGCTCCTTTGCGTGGATCGCGGCCACCGGATGGCAGGAAGGATCGGGCCCCTGACCCGGACCGATCACGCCGTCAACGCGGCGGTCTTGAGCGCATACGTTTGCAACCGCGCCGAGGACCGCACCGGGATGCTCTCCTTCTCGGCGGACGTCGAGAAGGGCGTCGCCCAGGGCCGCGGCGCCGCGCACCTCGCCGCCATCACGCGCTTCGCCACTTCGGTCGCGCCGGAATTCCTGCCCACCGATTACCGGGCGCTCTCCGCCCACCTGCGGCGGCGGCTGCGCTCTCGCACCCTGGTGCTCATCCTCACCGCGCTCCCGGAGCGCGGAGATCACGGCGACCTCCTCGCCGCC
>VBKL01000286.1 GCA_005879805.1 Deltaproteobacteria bacterium
ATCTCCACCTCGACCGGTTGCATCCCGGCCTTCTTCACCGCGTCGAGGGCGGCGCGATCCACCGGCGTCGCCGAGGGGTCGCTCATCCACCGCGAGACGTAGCCGACCTTGAGGCCCTGGACCGGCTGCGTGGCGTCGAAGTCCAGCTCGCTCGGGACGGTGTAGACGTCGGCGTTGTCCTGGCCGGAGATCGCCTGGAGGACGAGAAGCGTGTCCTCGACGCCGCGAGCCATCGGGCCGAGCTTGTCGAGCGACCAGCACAAGGTCATCGCGCCCGCCCGCGAGACGCGGCCAAAACTAGGCCGCAGCCCGGTACACCCGCAGCGCATCGACGGCGCGACGATGCTGCCGAGCGTTTCGCTGCCGATGGCGAATCCGACCAGGCCCGCGGCGGTCGCGGCGCCCGGGCCGGCGCTGGATCCCGAGGAACCCTCGACGAGAAGCCACGGGTTCATGGTCTGGCCGCCGAACCAGATGTCGTTGAGCGCGAGCGCGCCGAGGCTCAGCTTGGCGAGGAGCACCGCGCCCGCGTCGTTGAGCTTGCGGACGACGGTGGCGTCGCGCTGCGGAACGCGCTTCTGGAACGGCTCGGCGCCGTAGGTCGTACGGATGCCCTTGGTGTCGACCAGGTCCTTCGCGCCCCAGGGGATCCCGTGAAGCGGCCCGCGGTACTTGCCCGAGGCGATCTCACGATCCGCCTTCATGGCCTGCTCGAGGGCCTGGTCCTTGATGACCGTGATGACGCAGCGGAGCCTGGGATCGAAACGCTCCATCCGGTCCAGGTAGATCTGCGTGAGACGGGTCGAGGTGAGCGCGCGCGACTTGATCCATTGCGACAGCTGGGCGACGGTCGCGTAGGCGATTTCGTCGTCGCTCTTCGGAAGCGGCCGAGCGGGCATCAGGCTGCGCACGACCTTGCCGCTCTTCTTCGGCCCGCCGGCGCCGCGGATGGACGGATTCCACACGGTCGCCGGGGCGAGCTCGTCCTCGAGCGCGATCTTCTTCGGTCCGGTGCGCCGCTCGTAGAGCGCGGCCATCGACTCGCGCCAGTTGCCGGCGGCCTGCGCGCGATGGGCGGGCGCGTTCGCGACCTGCACGAGCTTCTCCGCCTCGCCGAACGTGCCGGGCGAAACTTCGGGGCCCACCGAGGGCGAGGTGCCGAACGCCGGCGGAGCCCCTGGAGTGCCGGCGTCGCTTGCGGCGGTGCCTGCGTCGGGAGGGCGCTCGTCGGCCTTGGCCGCCGCAGCGACGCCGGCGATTCCGGCGACGGCGCGTCCGAGAAATTCCCTGCGGGTAGTGGGCATCTGCGCAATCTAGCAGGCACCTTGTTGGTAGTGCCGGCATCCTTCCCGAAGGGCTCGATGTGCCGGGAGGATTCGGAATGAACGACAACGAACGGACCCGCACCGTGACGTGGCAGGACCCGGTCGTCTCGGGAAAGGCGGCACGCACCATGTCCGGCGCGGCGTTCCTGCGCGCCATCGCGGAGGGGAAGCTGCCGCCGCCGCCGATCGCGAACCTCATGGGCTTCGACATCGTCGAGGTCGGCGAGGGCGAAGTGGTCTTCGCGGTCGAGCCGCAAGAGTTCCACTACAACCCCATCGGGGTGGTCCACGGCGGCCTCGCGGCGACCTTGCTCGACTCGGCGATGGGATGCGCAGTGCAATCGCTACTCCCTGAAGGCCGCGCGTACACCACGTTGGAGCTGAAGGTGAACTTCATCCGCGCGCTCCGGCACGACACGGGCGTGGTGAAGGCGATGGGAAAGGTCATCCACCTTGGCGGGAAGGTGGCGACGGCGGAAGGGCGGGTGTTGGACGGCGAGGGGAAGCTCTACGCGCACGGCACGACGACCTGCTTGCTGCTGTAGCCGCCGCAGGACGTGGTTAGACGCGCACGCGGGATGGGACTAGAGTGCGCGCCGCAGTCCTGAAGGGGGTCTGACCATGAAGAAATTCCTGCTTGCCGTCCTCGCCGGCGCGGCGCTGGGCACGCTCGTGAGCAGCGCCATTTCCACCACCGCATCGGCGGCGCCGTCGGGAACTCCGTGCGGCCCGAAGATGTGTAACGGGAACCAGGAATGTTGCGTGTCGCCGGGTCCCGTCACGTACCAATGCGTGAAGCCCGGTGGCTGCCGGTTCAATTGATTCGGCGGAGGAGCCCGCGCCTGGGCGATCGCAGCGGCAGCGGCTGTTCGGCTTCCGGACGTTCGCTGTCGCGCCTCAGTACTGCGTGCCATCCTTGCGCGTGTAGATGGCCTCCCCGCTTGGGCCCTTTCGATACTGCAGATCGACGTCGGAGTAGGCGGCGGAATCTTCCCGATCTCGATTGCTGATCTCCAGGTAGCGAGCAGGCCGGGCGCTGCGGTTGAAGAGCTGGTGCCCATTGGCGTTGCCGGCGGGGAACCCCGCGCAGGTCCCAGCCGTCAGGACCTGTTCTCCTTCGTCGGAGACGAGGACGACCTCGCCCTCGATGACGAACAGCATCTCGTCCTCGTGCGTGTGGAAGTGGCGCATCGAGGACTCCTTGCCCGGAAAGAGCGTCGTCAGGTTCACTCCGATTTTCGTCAATCCCAGCGCGTCGCCGAGCGCCCGCTTCTCGCGAGGCACGACGCGCGAGCGGAAGGGCTCCGGGTATCCGGAGGTGGAGCGAGGCTCGATTCGTGCGGGGTCGAGCGCCGGTCGCCGGAGGCGCGCCGGCTCATTTTCGCGGGTCCTGGTCATGGCTTTTCCTACCACCACAGCAAAAAGCCCGGACCTCGCGGCCCGGGCTTCGGTTGCTGCATCACGCTAGATCGCAATCGCGCGTCAGGGAATCGGCTTCACCGCCTGCGCCTGCAGACCCTTGGGGCCCTTGGTCACTTCGAAGCTGACCTTCTGTCCTTCGGTCAGCGAGCGGAACCCGTCGGCCTGGATGGCAGTGTGGTGGCAGAAGACGTCCTCGCCGCCGTTGTCCTGCGTGATGAACCCAAAACCCTTCGCATCATTGAACCACTTCACGGTGCCGGTGTTCATTCGCTTCTTTCGCTTTTACGAACGAATTGTCTCGTCCGATTCCCGCGGCTTGCGGGCGCGATGCAGTACACACGGGTGCCGTCCGAAAAGCAAGTTCGAACGCCCTCGCACGCGCCTTCGGTAGCGCACGGCAGCAACCGCCACCGATCACCGAGCCACCGGACCGAGCGCGAGGCGGAGCGCCCGGGAGAAGCCTCCGCGTCGGCTCACC
>VBKL01000218.1 GCA_005879805.1 Deltaproteobacteria bacterium
CGTCGCGCAGCTCGCTGACGTGCACCAGGCCTTCGATGCCGGGCTCGATCTCCACGAACGCGCCGAAGTCGGCCACTTTGGTGACCTTGCCCTTCACGCGGCTCCCGATGGGGTATTTGGTCGGCAGCTCGGTCCATGGATCCGGATGGAGCTGCTTGATGCCGAGGGAGAACCGCTCGTTCTCCACGTCGATGTTCAGCACCACCGCCTCGACCTCGTCGCCCTTCTTGTAGAGGTCACCCGGGTGCTTGATGCGCTGGGTCCGGGAGATGTCGCTCACGTGCACGAGGCCGTCGATCCCTTCCTGCACGCCGACGAAGATGCCGAAGTCGGTGACGTTGCGCACCTGGCCGCGGATCACCGAGCCGATGGGGTACTGCTCCTCGAGCAGCGTCCAGGGGTTCGGCTCGATCTGCTTCATGCCGAGCGAGATGCGCTTGGCCTTGGCGTCGACGTCGAGGACGACCGCATTCACCTGGTCGCCGATCGCCATCACCTTCGAGGGGTGCTTCACGCGCTTCGTCCAGCTCATCTCGCTGATGTGGACGAGACCCTCGACTCCCGGCTCCATCTCGATGAAGGCGCCGTAGTCGGTGAGCGAGACCACCTTGCCCTGCACGCGCGTGCCCGGCGGGTACTTGTTGGAAGCGTGGGCCCAGGGGTCCTCCTGGATCTGCTTGAGGCCCAGGGAGACGCGCTCCGTCGCCGGATCGAACTTGAGGACGATGACCTTCAGCTCGTCGCCGACGTTGATCATCTCGGAGGGGTGCCCGACGCGGCCCCAGCTCATGTCGGTGATGTGGAGCAGGCCGTCGATGCCGCCCAGGTCGATGAAGGCGCCGTAGTCGGTGAGGTTCTTGACGATGCCGGTGAGGACCGCGCCTTCCTTGAGGCGCTGCAGCGTGTCCTTCTTCAGCTCCTCGCGCTCCTTCTCGAGGAGGACCCGGCGCGAAAGCACGATGTTGCCGCGCTTCTTGTTGAACTTGATTACTTTGAATTTGTACTTCTCGCCGATCAATTTATCGAGATTGCGGATGGGGCGCAGATCGACCTGGGAGCCGGGGAGGAACGCCTTGACGCCGATGTCGACGGAGAGGCCGCCCTTGACGCGGCCGACGATGGTGCCCTCGACGAGCTCGTCGCGCTCGCAGGCGGCGGAGATCTCGTCCCAGATACGCATCTTGTCGGCCTTCTCCTTGGAGAGGACGACCATGCCCGTATCGTTCTCGCGGGACTCGAGGAGGACGTCGACCTTGTCTCCGGCCTTCACGTTCGGCTTGCCCTCGACGAGGCCGAACTCCTGGATGGGGACCTGCCCCTCGCTCTTGTAGCCGATGTCGACGACTGCGTAATCCTTGGTCACCTGGACCACGGTGCCCTTGACGATCTCGTTTTCCTTGAGCTCGCCCTTGCCGTCCCCCCGGCCCTTGAAGCTCTCTTCGAGGAGGGAGGCGAAATCTTCTTCGTCTACGTTCGTGCTGGTCGCTTGCTTGAAGTCTGTAGTGCCGGTGGAAGGATTGGCCATGAACTAGTCAGCTCTCGATTCTTTTCACTTCGATCGCCCCCTGGTGAAATGGCAAAGGCCGTCTGCCCCGGGGAGCTGAGACAGGCCGGCAAAAGGTCAGCCGCGGCAGAGCGCGGGGACCCTACGCAACAGGGCGCGGCGTGTCAACCCGGGCGTACCGTGGACCCCTGACGTTCAGGCGGCCACCCGCTCACGGACCGCGCGGAAGCACCGCTCGACGACTTGATCCAGATCAAGTCCTGTCGTGTCGACGACGACCGCGTCGGGGGCAGGCTTGAGCGGGGCAATTGCGCGCTCCGTATCGTCCTTGTCGCGGCGCCGCTGGTCTTCCAGGACGTCGGAGAGGTCCACCTCGTGCCCTTTGCCGGCCAGTTCCGCGTGGCGGCGGCGCGCCCGGGCGTCGTCGGCGGCGGTGAGGAAGAACTTCACCGTCGCATCGGGAAAGACGACCGTGCCGATGTCGCGTCCTTCGAGGACTGCGCCCCGCGGGGCTGCGCGGCCGAGGCTCCTTTGCAGATCGAGAAGGCGTTCCCGCACCACGGGGCGGGCCGAAACGACGCTTGCGCCGCGGCTCATCTCCGGAGTGCGGATTGCCGCGCTGATGTCTTCGCCGTCGAGGAAGACGGTGTCGTTCTCGCCGAAGGCGATGGGCAATCCCGGGGGGTCCAGAAGGCGCGCCAGGCCGGCGTCGTCGTCCCAGGCAATGGCGATGCGCTTGGCAGCCAGCGCGACCGCCCGGTAGATGGCGCCGGTGTCCACCATGGCGTAACCGAGGCGGCGGGCGAGCTTGCGAGCGACCGTGCTCTTGCCTGCGCCGGCGGGTCCGTCGATGGCAATGATGGCCGGCACGCGAGCCAGATACTCCAGGCGCGGCGCACGTTCAATGCGCGCCCGAACGCGGAGCTAATGGTGCCAGCCGACCAGCAGGCACAGGCGCACCGCCGCCATCATTCCGACCGCTGTCGGAAGCCAGGGGAAAGACCGCGGAGCGCGATCCGTCTCCGGCTGCTGCTCTTCTTCATCCCCGGCGTCTCCCGGCCTGGGCATATACGTCGCCTCGAGGACGGGAACAGGCACGCTGAGCAGGCTTCTCCGCACCGCCATCACGAAGAGCATTGCGAACGCCACCCCCCACCCCGCCGCCAGCGTCTGATCCATGGTGCGCGCAAGTTGGGGGTTCTGCCCGCGCAACGGCTAGTGCCGCTGGACGGCCAGGCCCTGGAGCGTCTAGCGGCCCGAACGGAGGGCTGGCGAGCGAGCGTGCGCATCGTGTAGAAGGCCCGAGGCTCGCGATTTCGCGCGCCGACGGAGGCAAGCAATGCGCTTGGGACTCGCGATTCTCCTCGTTTCGGCGGCTGCGCTCGCACAGCAGGAGGATCTCTCCAAGGTCGAGATCAAGGCGACGCACGTCGCCGGCAGCGTCTACATGCTGCAGGGAAGCGGCGGTAACATCGGCAGGCCGGCGCCGAGATGCCCTCGATCGGCATGAAGATCGAGCCCGCCGCGCCGCGCGCGCTGCCGATCCTCACCTTCCGGGAAGGCGTGAGCCTCTGGCTCAACGGTGAGCCGGTGAAGGCGCTGCACGTCCGTCCGGGCCACACCGACGGCGACACGGTGGTGTTCTTCACCAAGAGCAACGTCGTGCACCTCGGCGACGACTTCGTCACCTACGGTTTCCCCTTCGTCGATCTCAATTCGGGGGGAAGCGTGCGCGGCATGGTGGCCGCGCTCGACGAGTTGATTCCGCAGATTCCTGCCGACGCCAAGATCATCCCCGGGCACGGGCCCGTCTCCACACTCGCGGACGTGAAGAAGTTCCGCGGGACGCTGGACGAAATCGTGGCGCTCGTCGCCAAGAACCTCAAAGCGGGGAAGACGGTCGAGCAGATGCAGAAGGAGAACCTGCTCGCGCCCTACTCCGCCTGGGAGGGCGGATTCCTCAAGCCGGAGCAGTTCCTCGCCACGGTAGTGAAGGACCTGCAGTCCGGGCAGGCCACGAGCACGTCCTCGTCCCGCTAGCTTCGATCCTGCGGCCAGCGCCGCGCCGGCTCGCCTTCCGGCTGCGCGGCTTCCGAATCCGTGATCGGTCCGATCTTGCGGAACTTGTCGTAGCGGTCCTGCACCACCTGCTCGGGCGACATCTCGCGGAGCTCGCGCAGGTGCTTGCGCATCGCGGCGCGCAGGTTGCCTGCCGTCGCTTCCCAGTCGCGGTGGGCGCCGCCCGGCGCTTCCTCGATCAGCTCGTCGACGATGCCGTTCTCGAAGGCGTCGCGAGAGGTCAGCTTGAGCGCCTCGGCCGCTTTCTCCCCCTTCTTCGAGTCGCGGTAGAGGATGGCCGCGCACGACTCGGGGCTGATCACCGAGTACCAGCTGTACTGGAGCATGAGGAGCCGGTTGCAGACGCCGATGGCCAGCGCGCCGCCCGAGCCGCCCTCGCCGATGACGATGGAGAGCACCGGCACCCGCAGTGCGGCCATCTCCTCGAGGCAGGCGGCGATCGCTTCCGCCTGGCCGCGCTCCTCCGCGTCGATGCCCGGATACGCTCCCGGGGTGTCGATGAAGGCGATCACGGGCCTGTCGAACCGCTCGGCGAGCTTCATGAGGCGCAGCGCCTTGCGATAGCCTTCCGGCCTCGGCATGCCGAAGCTGCGGAGCAAGTTCTCCTTGGTGGAGCGGCCCTTCTGCTGGCCGAGGATCATCACCGGTTCGCCGTCGAAGCGGGCGAGTCCGCCGACCAGCGCCTGGTCGTCAGCGAAGGCGCGGTCGCCGTGCAATTCCAGCCAGTCGGTGAAGAGGCGCTGGACGTAGTCGAGCATGTACGGGCGATTCGGGTGCCGCGACAGTTGCACCATCTGCCAGCGCGACAGCTCGGCGAAGATCTCCTGGGTCAGCTTGGCACAGCGGCGCTCGAGCCGGCGGATCTCGCCGTCCAGCGAGGCGCCGTCGCCGTCGCCCGCGCCGATCGCCGCGTGGCGCTTCAGCTCGACGAGCTTCGCCTCCAATTCGAGCAGCGGCTTCTCGAAGTCGAGCGCGAAGGTGCTCATCCAGGCCGACCCTCGTACCACCGAGAGGCCCGATCGCAAAGCCCGGGGAGATCGATCGGCCAGGCGAGGGGAGGGCCGGCGTCCCGCCGGAACCACGTTCCTTGCCGCTTCGCGTAGCGCCGGGTCCGGGCAGCGACACGCTCCTCGGCTTGTTGCGTCGAGCACGTCCCTCGAAGTGCCGAGGCCATCTCGCCGTACCCGATGATCTTGAGGACCCGCGCGGCTGCCGGCACCTCGGCAATCCGGGCGAGAAGACGCCTCGTCTCGCGCTCCAGGTTTCCGGACTGGAACATCTCGCGCGTGCGCTTGCCGATCCGATCCCAGAGGATCTCGCGTGGAGGCGCGACATGGAGGAAGAGCGGCGCGTACCGCTCCTCGGCAAACCCGTGCGTCTGTTGCAGCTCCGAGAGCCGGCGGCCGGTCAGCGCGTGCACTTCCAGGGCGCGCTCGATGCGCACCCGGTCGGTGGGACGGATGGCCTGCGCGGCCTGCGGATCGATGTGGCCGAGCCGCTCGTGCAGGCCGGCGAGGCCGATCGTCTCCTGTACCCGGCGCAACTCCGCCCTGAACTCTTCGGATCGGCCGGGAGCGGCGAGCAGGCCGCGCAGGAGCGCGCGGATCCAGAGTCCCGTCCCGCCCGCGACGATCACCCGCTTCCCCCGCTTGCCGATGTCGGCGATGGCGGCATCGGCGAGCTTCACGAACGCCGCCGCGTCGAGTTGCTCGTCCGGTTCGGCGACGTCGAGGAGGTGATGCGGCGCCCGTGCCCGCTCTTCCAGCGTCGGTTTCGCCGTCGCCGCGTCGAGGCCCCGATAGCACTGTTGCGAATCCGCCGACACGATCTCCGCGCCGAGACGCTCGGCGAGATCGCAGGCGAGGCGCGTCTTTCCCGCGGCGGTGGGCCCCACCACCACCACTACCACTACCCTCTCGTTCACAGCGGAGCCACGCGCGACGAGGGACCGATACGCAAGCCGTCGGGCCGCGACTCAGCCCCTTCCACGCGCACGAGGTCGCCACGGCGCAGATCATCGAAGCGCGCATTCCCGGGCGAGGCATGGCGATCGAGGCGCACGAGCGGGATCCGGCCTTCGTCGCTGCACACCCACAGGCGCTTCTTCCCCTTCTCCGGGGGAGCGATCCCGACGACGCGCCACAGTCCGGGTTCGACGGCGGGCGGCGACCGCGCGAGGACGAGCGGCGCGTAGGAGAGGCCCTCGTCGGCGCGGAGCCCGGTCGCGTCGGCAAGCTGGCGAAGGTGCTCGGGAGGCTCCCACTCCGCGGAGGCGGTGCACCAGTCGCGCGGCGAGGCGAGCGCGGGGCAAGGCCGCTGGGTCAAGCACGGTCCCGTGGCGTACCAGCCGCGCTCGAGCGCGCGATCGCGGAAGGCGAGCAGCGCCCTCCCCGTCTCGCGAAGCGCGGGCTCCACCACGAGTACGGACCCCGACGAGCGAACCGGTAACGCGTCGAGGAGCGCATCCCGCCGTGCCTCCGGAATCTCCGACAGCACGTTGGCCAGGACGACGATCTCGAACTCGCCGCCCGCCGATCTCGCGCTGGCGGCCTCGCTCCGCATCGTCCGCAACGACGCGCTGCCGGCCAGCGCACGCGCCTCGGAAAGAGCGGCTTCGCTCGCGTCGATCGCGACCGCCTCTCCTCCGAGCACGTCGAGGATCGAAAGCGCGGCAGGGGCGGGCCCGGCGCCGACATCGAGGATGCGGGCCGGGCGCGGAAGGCAGGGCGCGAGGCGCAACGCGGAGCGGACCTTCGCGTAGGTCTGCGGCCACCACCACAAGAGATACGCGCCGAGATGCGCGCGGTCGCGCCAGGTCGCGGCGGTGGCAAGCTCACGCTGGCCGATGAGGCCTCGATGCAGGGTCTCGACGGCCCGCGCCGCCTTGGCGATCTCGCCGGCCGCGAGGCGGTGGGAAGGTCCGGTGCCGAGATCGAGGAGCGCCCGCGCGCGGGCGAGGAGCGCGGGGATGCGGTCAGCGAGGTCCACGAAGGGCGCAGGATAACGCCGCTGGGAGGAGCGGGCTTCGCCTGCGACGGGCGGAGGCCGAAGGCCGCAGCATCCGGTCGGCGGCTCAGGTGCTCTTCATCCCGAGGATGCGGAGAGCCAAGCGGAAATCCTCCGGCAGGGGCGCCTCGCAGACGATCCTGGTACGCGCGATCGGATGCTCGAAACCGAGCAGCGCGGCGTGCAGCGCCTGCCGTCCGAGCGCCTGCGCGGCGAGGCGCGCCGGAACGTCCTTTCCCAGCCTCGCCTCGCGCCGGACGCCTCCGTACAGGACGTCGCCGAGGAGCGGCCAGCCGGCGTCGGCGAGATGGGCGCGGATCTGGTGGGTTCGCCCGGTGTGCAACTCCACGTCGAGCAGCGAGACCGATGCGGAGCGCTCGACGACGCGGAACGAAGTGACGGCGCGCCGGCCGGTCCGCACCTTTGACGAGAACCGCTTTCGATCCACTGGATGTCTTCCAAAGAGTGTATCGAGAGTATGCTGCTCGGGCGGGTTCCCGTGCACGAGCGCCCGGTAACGCTTCTCCACGGTCCGCGCCTTGAAGCTCGCTTGGAGGCCCCGCAAGGCAGGCTCGGTCTTCGCCACCACGAGGCACCCGCTCGTGTCCTTGTCGAGACGATGGACGATCCCCGGCCGCTCTTCGCCGCCGATCCCCGCGAGCCCGCGCACCTTGCGGAGCAGCCCGTGCACCACCGTCCCGGTCGTCACGCCCGCGCCGGGATGGACCACCACGCCCGCCGGCTTGTCGATGACGAGTAGCTCTTCATCCTCGAAGAGCACCGGCAGCGGGATGTCCTCGGCTACGAGCGCGGATTTGCGCGGTGGCGGGATCCGTACCTCGATGCGCCAGCCGTCCCGGGCGCGCAAAGACGCCTTTGCGGACGCTCCGGGAACGTCGACGTTCCCTTCGTCGATGAGCGCCTGGATGCGCGATCGCGACAGCTGCGGAAGCCGCGCCGCGAGAAGCTGATCGAGCCGCTTGCCCGCTTCGCCCGCCTCGACGCGGAGGACGACGGTGCCCGTCACCAGATCTTCGACTTGATGGTGCCCTTGCGCGCGAGGATTACGTCGACGAGCGCGCGCTCGAAGAAATTCGTCGACGCCATCAGCTTCGGGTCCACCCGGCTCGCGTAGTGCGCCCGGCCTTCCTCGATCTCCCCGGCGAGGACGGTGAAGAAGGTGTCGTTCTCGATGCCTTCCTTGATCTTCGCCTCGTTGTAGAGGGAGAGATCGGAGGCGATCGCCCGGGCGAGCCGGTTCGCCGCCTCGGGACTGTCGATCATCGCGGCCATGGGTTACTCCGTCGCCAGCTCGACGTTCCAGTACGCGAGGTCGGCGGTGCTGAGGAACGGTAGCCACTGCTGATAGAAGCGCCCGGTTCTCGGAGGACCGCGGAAGAAAGGTGTCCAGCGCGGGCGCGTGGGCGGACGCTGCAGCCTGAGTAGGCCTGCAACAGGATGACGCGAGGCACCTTCAGGCGGCGCGAGGAAGTCCCGATCGACTCGTCGTGGACGGCGACGGCCAGCTCCGCCCAGCTCTCGAAATCGAAGGTCTGGTACTGCTCGTCGACCGCCTTGGCGGCGCCGCGATAAAGCAAGATGATCGCGCGGCGCACGCTCGTCACATGCACCGGCTGGTAGAGGCGGTTGAGGACCAGCACGCTCGTCGAGAGCAATCACACCTCCGTCAGCGGATCGACATCCCTCACGTCACCCGGCAGAGCCGGGCTCCCACCAAGTTTAGCGCCGTTCTGGCCGTCTTCCACTCGACCTGCCGGGTGATGGGCCGTCCGCTGCCAGGCCTGGATTACGGCCGAGGCGGCGAGCGACAGGTCGGTGTCGCGCAGGCAACGAACGTCGAGAACCGTACGCTCCTCGCGGAGGATGGCGATGACGGGAGGCTCACCGCGGCGCAATTCCTCCAGCAAGGCCTCTCCGGCCTCGACGGCGACGCCCGACCCAGGAAGCCGCGAGAGAGGCACCGAGCCGCCGCCGACGCGCCCTTCGCTCTCCACCACGGAACAGGGAACACCGCCTTCCCCGACGAGCAGCGCCAGCCGCGTCGCCCGTTGCCGGAGGGCCTGCGGGGTCGCGGCGATCGCGGCCTGGGCGGGAAGCTCTTCTCCCCTGCCCTGCCGGTACATCTGCAACGTCCCTTCCAGGGCGGCGATGAGCATCCGATCGGCGCGCAGCGCTCGCGAGAGCGGATGAACCTTGCACCGTTCGACCAGGTCGCGGCGGCCAAGGAGGATTCCTGCTTGCGGCCCGCCGAGGAGCTTGTCGCCGCTGATGAGGACGAGGTCCGCTCCTTCGCGCAAGGAGCGGGCTGCGGTCATCTCCTCGGGCAGACCGGGCGGAAGCTGCAGCGCGCCGCTGCCGAGGTCATGCAGGAGCGGGATGCCCCTCTCGCGTGAGAGCGCGCTGAGCTCGCCGATTTCCGGCTCCTCGGTGAACCCGACCAGGGCGAAGTTCGAGCGATGGACGCGCAGGATCAGAGCGCGCGTGCCGGCCGGGAGCATGTCGAGGGCCTTGGCGTAATCGGCGACGCGGGTCCGGTTGGTGGTGCCCACCTCGACGAGCCGGCAGCCGGACTGCGAGAGGATTTCCGGAACGCGGAACCCTCCTCCGATCTCGACCAGCTCTCCCCGGCTGACCACGGCGGCGCCGCCCGATCCGAGCGCGGCGAGGGCCAGTAGCGTCGCCCCGGCGCAGTTGTTGACGGCGTGGGCCGCTTCGGCGCCGAACAGCTCGCAGAGGAGCGGCTCGACTGCCGCGCTGCGGTGCCCGCGGCGGCCGGTGCCCAGGTCGATCTCGAGGTTCGAATACCCGGAAGCGACCTCCACGACCCGAGCGATGGCTTCTTCGTGGAGGGGCGCCCTCCCCAGGTTGGTGTGGAGCACCACGCCGGTGGCGTTCAGCACCCGCAGAAGCCTCGGAGCCGTCTCGCGCTGGGCGCGCGCGAGCACTTCGGCGTCGGGAACCAGCTCTCCGGCAGCAGCGGCTCCGGCGAGGATCCGCTCGCGCGCGGCGGCGATCGCCTGGCGCGCGGCCACCTTCACCACCGTCCGTCCGACGCGGCCGGCGAGGGCACGCATCGCGGGCCGCGCCAGCACCTCGTCCACGCTGGGCAACTCGCGCAGGCGCGGTCTGCCATCCTCCATGGAGGGGAAAGTTATCGAAAGGCGCGGTGCAGCGCCACTCCGCCGCTCAGGAGTGGGACGATCTCGCGGGCAAGACGCGGCGGCTTTCCTGCTTCGGCGTCAGAAGCTCCTGCTCGACTTGTGGCGCGCGAGCGCGACCGCTGCCGTAGAGGTACTGGTAGGCCGCGAAGCTGCGCAGGCAGCGCTTCACGTACCCCCGGGTCTCATCGAGCGGGATCTCCTCCACGAACACGTCGAGCGGAAGGGTCTTGCGCTTGGAAAGCCAAGAGGAGACCGCTCCGGGACCCGCGTTGTACGAGGCGAAGGCGAGCGCCGGATGCTGGAAGCGCGCGTACAGTTCCCCGAGGTAGGCGCCGCCGATGCGGATGCTCACCTCCGGATCGAAGAGCTTGGAAGGCACGAACCCGTGCAGCTTCAGGCGGCGGGCGATCTCGCGCGCGGTGCCCGGCATCACCTGGGTGAGACCCAGCGCTCCGGTCGAGGACAGCGCGCGCGGATCGAGGGCGCTCTCCTCGCGCATGAGCGCCTGGAGAAGGTCCGGCGGCATCGACGCGATCTTCGACGCCTTGGCGATCTGCTCGCGGAAGGCGAGCGGATAGGCGAGGCCTGCGGCGCGCAGCGCGAGCGGCGCGGAGGTATGGCGCAAGAGCCCGCGCAGCTCGATGCGCACGATGGCGTGCGCGTTGCGCAGGTCTCCCGCGCGGGCGGAGAGATCGGCGAGCAGCACGAGCGCCTCTTCTCCAGCGCTCGCGGACGAGCGCAAGGGCGCCCGGTCCACCGCGAGCAACTCGCGCGCGGCTTCCTGCTTCATGCCGAGCCTGAGCAGCTCCAGGGCGGCGAGGAAATGCGGATCTCGCGCGAGCGGCCCGGCGTGCAGCGGACCGCGCTCGCGCAGACCGGATGCGACGTCCTTCGTCTCGGCCTCGTCGATGGCGCGGGCGCGGTCCGGATCGAGCTCGGCGAGCCTGCCGCGGGCGAGGAGGCCGTGGTACGTGAGCGGGCGCTCCTCGACGAGCCAGATCAGATCGGCGCGGGCGGCCTCGCGGGCGGCGGCGCGGCCCGCTTCGGTGTCCGACGGATCGGGCTCCAGCAGAGCGCGAGCGCGCCAGTAGCGAGCGCGCTCTTCTTCGGCGCCGTCGGGATCGGGATGGGCCGCGAGCTGATCGAGATGGATGAGACCCTTGCGCGGATTCCCTTCCGCGAAGTGCGACCAGAAGAGGCGGAAGAGCGCCTCGCTGCGCAGGTCGCTGTCGAGATGGTGATCGACGATGTCCGTGAGCAGCTCGCGCTCGCCGGCGAAATCGCCGCCGCGGCGGCGGATTGCGGCCTCCGAGAACACGGCGTCGTCCGCGAGGTTCGACTGCGGGAAATTGCGGTGCAGCGCTTCCCAGAGCGATCCCGCCTCGGGCTCTCCGAGGATGGTGTCGATCTGCGCGAGAAGATAGAGGCCGCGGGCGCGCAGATCCGGATCGGCGCAGCGGAGGATGACCGGCGCGAGCGCGGACTTCGCCTTCTGGTACTCGTGCTCCTTGCGCAGCGCGCGCCCTTGCGTGTACTTCGCGCGGCAAGCGAGGCCGTCGGCCGGATCGGGCGGGACGCGAGCGATCTCCTCCGGAGTCGGCTCGTGCTGGACCGGCATCCCGGCAGGAGCGAGGAACGAGAGCGCGGCCTGGAGGAGCGCCGCGGGCGTCTGATCGCCGGGGCACCCGCCCGCGCACAGCGAAGGAAGGTGGAGCCTCGCAAGCTGGTCGAGGGCTTCGCGGTTGCGGTGCGCCTCTAGAAGGACCTCCGCCCGGCGGACTAGACGGGCGGCAGCGATGGACTCGCCGGGACCGAGACGAAAGTCGCGGACGCGAGCGCTTTCCGCGGCCGCAGAGAGCGGACGATCCACCCAGGCAGCGCGGTAATGGGTTCTCGCGGCGCTCTTGTCGCCCGCGGCAAGCTGCGCATCCCCCGCGGTCAGGTGCGCCGAGGCGACGTCGCCGCGGACCTCGCCCGCGATGATGGGACGCACGATTTCTTCGACGGCGGCAGCGGTGGCCGGCCCCGCGACGCGGAGCTTCATCACCTGTCGGGCGCGCTCGAGGATCGCCTGGTCGGCGTCCACGTACCGCGCCGGTACTTGACCGAGAAGTCGTTCGGCGGCGACGGCGTCCTTGGCGTCCACCGCGCACATTCCCGCGAGGTGCACGGCGCGGTCCGCGAGCGGACCGCCGAGAAGCGCCAGCTCCTCGAAGGCGCGCTTGGCCAGGACGGACTGGCCCGCCGCCCGGAGCGCGAGCGCGCGCAGCCATTTCGCGGCGAAGGCCTGCGGCTTCCCCGGAAGCAGCTTCAAGGCCTGCTGAGCGTGCCCCACCTGCAACTCGGTCGCGGCCTGCTTCAGCGGGCCGGAAACGAAATAGGGGGCCAGCTCCGCGTCGCCGAAGACGGGGCCGCGAACGAGCTTCTCCTCCAGGTCGTCCTGATCGGGATCGCGTACTTCCGCGCGTGCGGAAACACCGCACACGAGGAGGGCAGAAACGAGGAAAACGGCGGCTCGGAAGCGCATCGGACGTAGGGAACTGTGGCATCCGCATGGATGCCGGGCAACTGTCACAACCTCCCGGGGCTGCCCTTCAATTCCAGGACTCAACACGTGGAGTCCGCGTGTTACGATCGGTAGATGGATGCGAGGATCCAGAGCGCCCTGCTCGCCGGGATCGTTTCGCTGGCGCTCGCCCTCGCGATGCTCCTGCGGCGGAACCGCACCCGCCTCTGGACGGCGTTCGCCTTCCTCAACCTTTCGCTCTTCCTCTACCAGCTGGGAGACTTTCTTCTCGGCGTCCTCGCCTACAAGGCCGTCTGGCCCTACCGGCTGACCCTGGCCGCGGCGGGATTCATACCCGCGGCGGTGCTCGAGTTCCTCGTCGCCTTCCAGGGCGATTCGGGCGGCCGCGCCGTCGCGCTCCGCCGGCTGGCGGTGAGCTGCTCGGCGCTGATGGTCGCCATTGCTCTCTCCCCGCTCGAGCGCCTGCCCTGGGTGCGGGTCTCGGCAGCGAGCGTCATCTTCCTGCTCCTCACCGCCGCCGTCTCCCTGCTCTACGCGCGCATGCGGCGGGCGGCGAGCCGCACCGAGCGGCAGCGCCTCTTCTATCTGTGGGTGGGCGCCGCGCTCTGCGTCGGGCTCACGTTCGGCGAGCTCCTCATCCGGGTCGCCGGATGGCCGCCGCCGCCCTTCGCCAACGTGGCGATGACCATCTACCTGTACTTCCTCTCGCAGACCATCCAGCGCCACCGGCTCCTCGATCTCAACGAGCTGCTCGGCAAGATCGTCGTCCTCGCCAGCGTCGGCCTCGTCCTCGCCGCCATCTACGGGCTGCTCGTCCGCTGGACCGGCGGCCAGAGCACGGGCCTCTTCCTCTTCAACACGCTCGTCGCCTCGTTCGTCATCCTCATCCTCTTCGAGCCTCTGAAGGCGAAGGTGGAGGAGCGCGTCCTCGCCTTCTTCTTCGCCGAGCGATTCCAGCTCGTGCAGGCGATGCAGGCGCTGCGGCAGCGGGTGGCAAGCGTGGTGGACGTCCGCCAGCTCGGACAGGTGGTCCTCGACGCGTTCTACGAGACGCGGCGCGTGACGCACGCTTCGCTCTACCTGCTCGCCGACGATGGCCTCGGCTACCGGCGACTCGACTACCGCGGCCCGGCTCCCGCTCCGTACCTCGATGCCGCCACCGCACGTGCGCTGGTGCAAAGCGCCCAGTCCGGCCAGAAGGCGCAGCTCGTCGAGCTGGTCGAGCGCCGCCTCGCGGAGTTGCAGAAGCTGTTGCCCGACGAGGAAGGCGGCCACGCGCCGGCGGAGAACGATCCGCAGTCCGCCGCGCTTGCCGAGGAGCGCGCGCGCCTTTCCGAGCTTGGCGCGGCAATGGCCGCGATGCGCGCCGGGGTCTCGATTCCGCTCATGGCGGGCCAGGGCGTGGTCGGCTTCCTCTGCCTCCTCGACGACCGCGTGCCGGAGGCCTTCGCCTCCGACGAGCTGCAGGCCATGCTGCAGGTCGCGGAGCAGGCCGCGATCACCATCGAGAACAGCCGCCTCTACGAGAAGATGAAGGAGCGCGACCGCCTTGCTGCGCTCGGCGAGATGGCGGCGGGTCTCGCTCACGAGATCCGCAACCCGCTCGGCGCCATCAAGGGCGCGGCGCAGTACCTCGATCCGGCGACGCTGCGCGGCGGCGACGCGGAGATCCTCCAGATCATCGTCGAGGAAGTGAACCGCCTCGACGGCGTGGTGACGCAGTTCCTCGACTACTCGCGCCCGTTCCCCGACCGCGCGACCGACAAGTTCAGCCGCACCGATCTCAACGACGTCGTCGCGCGCACCATGAAGCTCGTCGAGGCTTCGCTCCCTGCCAACGTACGGGTGGAGCTGGACTTCGAGCCGCAGCTGCCTCTCGTCCTCGCCGACGCCGAGCAACTGAAGCAGGTCTTCATCAACCTGGCGCTGAACGCGGTGCAGGCGATGCCGGACGGAGGGCGACTCGCGGTCCGCACGCGGCGCCCGCAAAACCCGCTCGAGCTCTCCGACGCGTCGCCGCGCTACACGGCCGACATGGTCGAGGTGCGCTTCGCCGACACCGGCGCGGGCATCCCCGAGGATGCGAAGGACCGCATCTTCATCCCCTTCTACACGACGAAGACCAAGGGTACGGGTCTTGGGCTCGCCATCTCGCAGCGGGTGGTGAAGGGGCATGGCGGGACCATCGAGGTGCAGAGCCGGCTCGGCGAAGGAACGGAATTCATCCTCCGCTTCCCGTCCGCCGCGGCGTTGGAGTCGTCAGCCCGGCTCGGCCTCGCTTCGACGCCGCTCAGCGTGGCTGCGCTCGACGCCCACGCTCGCGAGCGCGAAGAGCCTGTTGCCACGACGCCCGCAGCGACCGGCACGCGCTCCTAGCCGCGCTCAGGCGTCTCTCTGGAGGACGAACCAGCCGCGATCCCTGGCCATCGCCGAAAGCGGCGAGCCGGAGGGTGGCGCCACCACGACGCCGATCCGCGCGGCCGAGAGCAGGGCCGCGTCGCCCTGCGCGGAGTCGCCGCACGCGAGGGCCGGCCGCGTCCAGCCGCGGACCGGAAGGGCCGCCACCTTCCCCGCCGCATAGGTCACGGGCTCGACCGGCTCGTCGGTGAACCGTCCGTCGACCACTTGCACCTCGATTCCGGCGCAACGGCTTTCGGGGATCTGCAAGACCTTGGCGCCGGCGATGACGATGGAAACGGGACTTGCCGAAACGATGACGGTTTGCAGTCCTTGCCCGGCGCAAAGCTCGCGCAGCTCGTTCACTTGCGAAATGAGGCGAGGCGGTACCCATTCGCGGGCGAATCGATCTGCCTCGGCCTGGACCTCGGCGACCGCGAGACCGTTCTGGAGCTGGGCCGCGAAAATGTAGCCGCTGCGCTTGTCCTGGTCGACGCGGCGCTCGTACTCCTCGTACGGATCGCCGCCATCCGGAAGACGCACCCAGCCGAGCGACACGAGGTGCCGGAGGAAGGCCTCGCCGATGTCCTCGCGCCAGAGCGTGCCGTCTGCGTCGAATGCGGCGATCCCGCCGGGCTCGCAAGCTCGCACCGCAAGGGCGAGCGCGGCGGGCAGGGTCATCGCTTCTGGCTGCAGGTCTTGAGCGCCTTCGCCATGCGCTCGCGGTTCTGCTCCCGCTTGGCTTGCGCCCGGACCGCGGTGCATCCGCCGTGGGCCGCCATCACCTCGGCGGCGATGCGGCGGACCTGGCCGTCCGTGGCGTTCTCCATCACCGGCCGTAGATCCTGCGCGATCCGATCGGGAACGACGCGCTCCGCGCCGATCATCGCGGCGATCCGCACCTGCGTCGGTTGCTTCTCGTCCTTCGCCATCTCCAGCATCAGGTCCGGCGCCGTGAGCGAGCCGATGGCCGCGATGCCGTTGAGCGCGCCCGCCCGCCGGGTCGGAAGCTGTTCGGGATCGCGCGCGATCTTTTCGAGTTGCGGGAGCGCCTTGGGCCCGACCCGCTGCCACATGCCCGGCGTGACCGGCCGGTGGATGGTTCCCAGGTACATCTCGATCCGCTGCTGTACTTCCTCGTCGGACATTTGCGCCGGCGTGACGGTTCCCGCGTCGGGGGCCGCCTGCGGCTTGACCCCCCGGGGAGGATTCATCTGCGTCGGAGCGCTGAGAAGAACGATGAGGAGCGCTAGCATTCGGGTCTCCGCTATTGGACCACGGGGTTCGTTCGCATCACGGCGCCCTGTTCGCAGCTCAGCGCGCCGGTAGACGCGTCGTCGAGCAGCCAGAACATCAAGTTCTCTCCGCCGCCGCAGGAGGTGCTCTTCGTGCAGTTCGCCCCGCTCACCACCGGCGGAACATTGGGGTCGAAGCTCGAGCACTGGCTGCGCAGGTTGGCCGGAACGCAGGTATCGCAGGGGCACTTCGGGGTATCGGCGATGGGGTCGAAGTTGTCTCCCAGCTGCTCGGTCGTATGGTACAGGCCCATCCAGTGGCCGCCTTCGTGCGCGGCGATGTACGCGGTCAGGTCCGCGCCGCAGGAAAGGTTGAAAGCGCCCGCGCATGCGGAGGCGCTCCCCGCGAGGTCGGCGCCGTTCACCACTGCTCCGCTATGGATGGTTCCGCCGAACGCGGATGGCCCGGGAATGGTGCCGTCGATCCCGGCGACCCG
>VBKL01000287.1 GCA_005879805.1 Deltaproteobacteria bacterium
GAACGAGGCCATTCCCGCCTTCGAGTACGGCTTCTGGGACCTCATCCGCGGCTCCGGCGCGGAGGAGGAATTCGAGTCCTGGTCGAGCGAGATCGAGGGAAATCTCGCCACCGAGAAGGAAGAGCTGGGGAACGCGCCCGACGAGATCAGCCGCATCTCCGCCGAGAAGCGCTACATCGTCGTCACGCTCATCTTCCTCGTCGAAGGGGACAGCAACAGCGACCGGACCCTTGTGGAAAGATGCGACGTTCCCGAATCGGAGTACTGGACCCGGCTCACCCTGGGGCGCCTCATCGCGACCATCCCGCTGCTCAACTTCGCGAACGTCGAAGCGGATGCCATCTATCTCGCTCCGGGAAGCGAGGAGGACGGGTTCTCCCTGG
The DNA here is from genome assembly GCA_005879805.1 of Deltaproteobacteria bacterium. GTDB lineage: Bacteria > Myxococcota > Myxococcia > Myxococcales > 40CM-4-68-19 > VBKO01. The sequence goes on from VBKL01000287.1 coordinate 384, forward strand.
AGGATCTCCACGGAGGCGGATACGAATATCTGAAAATGCTTCTCTGAAGCGCGCGGTCAGCTCGCGGCGCGAACGGCCTCGAGCTGTTCGCCCTTGACCAGCGCCGCAGCGGCGTCGATGTCGACCGGCCGGGAGAAGAGATACCCCTGCACGAGGTTGCACCCGAACCGCTGCAGCGCGCTCGCCTGCTCCTTGGTCTCGACGCCCTCGGCGATCACCTCGACTCCGAGATTGCGGCCGAGAAGGAGGATGGTCTCCACGATGCGCCGGTTCTTTTCGTCCGAGCCCATGGTGTTGACGAAGCTGCCGTCGATCTTGAGGAGGTCGATGGGCAGCCGGTGCAGGTAGCTGAGCGAGCTATAGCCGGTGCCGAAGTCGTCGATGCAGAGCGAGACGCCCCGCTGGCGCAGGCGGGTCAGGCACTTGATGGCGGTGGCGGCGTTCTCCACCAGGACGCTTTCGGTGATCTCGAGCCGTAACGTGCGCGGATCGAGGCCGGTAGTGTGCAGCGTCTCCTCGATCTGCTCGACGAGGTCGTGCTGCAGCACCTGGCGCCCGGAGAGGTTGACGGAGAGCGAAAGCGGCGGAAGCTGAGGGTGCAGGAGCTGCAGCCGCCGGATCTGGGTGCAGGCCTCGTGCAGCACCCAGCGCCCGAGCGATCCGATGACGCCCGTCTCCTCGGCGAGCGGGATGAATTCTGCCGGAGAGACGTTGCCGCGCTTCTGGTGGTGCCAGCGGGCGAGCGCCTCGAATCCGACGATCTTGCCCGACTGCAACGCGACGATGGGCTGGTACTGCACGCGCAGCTCGCCGCGCTCGATGGCGCGGCGCAGGTCGTTCTCCAGCTGGAGGACCGCCACCGCGTGGTCGTGCATGGTCACGTCGAAGACGGCGTGCTTGGCGATGCCTTGTCCCTTGGCGCGGTACATCGCGGTGTCCGCGTCGCGCAGCAGGTCTTCGGGACGCATCGGGGTCTTGCCAGTCGCGAGCGCGATTCCGATCGACGCCGAGGTGAAGACCTCCTGGCCTTCGATGTCGAAGGGCATCGCCAGCTCGCGCTGCACGCGCTCGGCGACGTGGGCCGCGTCCGGTCCCGTCTCGACTCCTTCGACGATGATGGCGAACTCGTCGCCGCCGAGGCGGGCCACGGTATCGCCCGACCGCCGGGTGCGCTCCAGGCGGCGGCAGATCTGCACGAGGAGGGCATCACCGGCGCGGTGACCGAGCGAGTCGTTGACGACCTTGAAGCGGTCCAGGTCGAGGAAGAGGACGGCGAAGCCGGCGCGGCCGCGGCGCTGCGATCGCTCGAGCGCCATGCCGAGGCGCTCCATGAAGAGCGCGCGGTTGGGCAACCCGGTGAGCGAGTCGTAGAAGGCGGCGTGCCAGAGCTTCTCCTCGGCTCGCAGCCGCTCGGTGACGTCCACGCAGACCGCGAGGCGGGCGGTGCGGCCGGTGAGGTCGATGTCGTGCCAGGTGACTTCGACGTCGATGATCTCGCCATTCGCCTTGCGATGCCGGCTGATGTTCGGAGCGGCAGGATCCTGCGCGGCCTTGGAGTGATCCTCGATGGCGTGATCTTCGGAACGGATGTCGGCGGTGGTCATCCGCAGGAACTGCTCGCGGCTGTACCCGTACCGCTTCACGGCGGCGTCGTTCACCGCGAGGAAGCGCAAGGTGTCGGCGTCGAAGACCCACATCGCCTGCGGGCTCGCGTCGAAGAGCAGCCGATACCGCTCTTCGCTCGTGCGCAGCGCCTCGAGGACGCGGTTGCGGTCGGTCACGTCGCGGATCGAGGTCCAGAGTGCGCGCTTGCCGCGATACTCGACCGGTCCGGCGGTGACCTCGACGACGATGTCGCGGCCGTCCCTGCGGCGGTGACGCGATTCGAAGACGCCGCCCAGGCCCGCCGCCGCCTCGTCGAGACGGTCGCGATCCACCGCGAGATTGGAGAAGAGCCGCTCGGTCGAGCTTCCCACCAATTCCGCGCGGGGATGGCCATACAGCTGGCACGCATGGCGATTGGCGTCGAGGATGGTCCCGTCCTTCGGGTCCATGATGACGATGGCGTCGTGGGCGTGCTCGAAGAGCGCGCGGTACTCGCGCTCGCTCCGTCGCAGCTCGTCCTCGGCGGGCTTGCGCTGGAGGATGTGCCCGAGCTCGGCGCAGACCATCCCGATGACGTCGAGCAGCTCCCGCTCGGGCTGGTCCTCGCGATCGCAAAAGAACTCGAGCACGGCGAAGATGTTCTTGCCGACGAACACCGGGAAGGCGAAGGTCGCGCGGGTGCCTTGCGGTCCGCTCCCGCACGCGCTCGAAGCATCGGGCGCGCTCGAGAATGCCGCCCACATCGGGCTGCCGCGCTGCAGCACCTGGTTGGCGAGGCCGGCCCCGGGCGAGACCCGGCGGGTCTGGGCGAAGGTGCGGTACGTCGAGAGGCGTTCCGGATCCTCGAGGTGCCAGAAGGTCCGGTTGGCGAGATCACCCGCGTCGGCCGAGAACTGCAGGCGCCCGGCTTGCCAGCCCGTGTGCGCGCAGATGCGCGCGAGCGCGGCGCGGAGCGCGTCCTCGACGGTGGGAGCCTCGTCGGCCGCCTCGGTGATGGCTTGCAGAAGCGCGGCCTGATCAGGCGTCTCCGCCCCATTGGGAGGGGTGTATTTTTCCAGAGGCGGAGAGGACATCGCCCCATCAGGAGTAGCCGAGCGATGCCGCTCCCAGCAAGGAGGGGACTGGCGCGAAAGGTGCGTCCCTCTGCGCTCTTACGCGACCCCTTCTTCGAAGGCCAAGGCTGGCGCCAGGGCCTCCTGCATCTCGTGCAGCTCCTCGGCGGCGCGGGGTTCCACCACCAGCGTGGCGTCCGGGGCCGCGAGGGCTTTGCGCACGAGCGCATGATTCAGCGCATGTCCGCTCTTCACCGCC
>VBKL01000219.1 GCA_005879805.1 Deltaproteobacteria bacterium
ATCGATCTCGGCACCACCAATGCCTGCGCCGCTTTCGTGAAGGAGGGAAAGCCGACCGTCATTCCCTCGCGCGAAGGCTACAACACGATTCCCTCGATCGTCGCGTACAACGACAAAGGCAAGTTCATCGTCGGCCATCCCGCCAAGAGCCAGCTGCTCATCAATCCGCGCAACACGGTGGTGGGCGCGAAGCGGCTCATCGGCAGAGCGTTCACCTCGCCGGCGGTGAGCGAGATCAGCGGCCGCTTCGCCTACGAGGTGGTGGAAGGCGAGAACGGCGAGGCCGCCGTGCGCCTCGGCGACAAAGTCCTTTCCTTGCAGCGCATCTCCTCGATGGTGCTGTCCGAGGTGCGGGAGATCGCCCAGCACTGGCTGGGAACCGAAGTGAGCCGCGCGATCATCACCGTGCCCGCTTACTACAACGACAACCAGCGCCAGGCGGTGCGTGAAGCGGGCGCGCTAGCCGGGCTGACCGTGGAGCGCATCCTCAACGAGCCGACCGCCGCCGCCCTCGCCTTCGCCCACGGCCGCAATCTCGATCAGCGGATCATCGTCTACGATCTCGGCGGCGGCACCTTCGACGCAAGCGTCCTCCAGCTGGCGGCGAACGTGTACGAGGTGGTCTCGACCGGCGGCGACACCTTCTTGGGCGGCGTGGATTTCGACAAGGTCATCGTCGACCACCTCCTCTCCGTCTTCAAGGAGAAGAACGGGATCGAATTCCCCGGCGATCGGGTCGCCCTCCAGCGCATCACCGACGCGGCGGAGCGCGCCAAGATCGCGCTCAGCGAGCAACAGGAGACGCGCATCAACGTGCCCTTCGTCGCCCTGGTCGGCGACAAGCCCTACGACCTCGACGCAACCTTGACCCGCAGCGAGCTGGTGCTCCTCACTGGCCATCTCGTCGACCGCACCCTCTCGGTGTGCCGGGAGGTGCTCGCCGCCAAGGGCCTGAGCCCGAAGGACATCCAGGAAGTCCTTCTCGTCGGGGGACAGAGCCGGATGCCGCTGGTGCGGGAACGCATCCGCGCTTTCTTCGATCGCGAGCCCTCCAAGGCCGTCCATCCCGACGAGGCGGTGGCGCTCGGCGCGGCCATCCTCGCCAACAACCTCGATTCCGGGACCATGGGCAACGTCCTTCTCATCGACGTCTTGCCGATGAGCGTGGGCATCGGGCTTCCGGGCGGACGCTTCAAGAAGGTCATCGAGCGGAACATGCCGCTGCCTCACCGCCGCGGTTACACCATCTCCTCGACCCGCGACGACCAGAAGACGCTGGAGATCGCAGTGTTCCAGGGCGAGAGCGACAAGGCGCAGGAGAACGAGTACCTGGGAACGCTGACGGTGAACGACCTTCCCAAGGGACCGCGCGGCACGGCGCAGTTCGACGTCATGTTCGCGCTCTCCCCGGAAGCGCTCCTCACCGTGACGGCCGAGGAGCACGGCACCGCGCGCACCGTGATCGCGACTTTCACAACCAAGGCGACGCCGGAGGAGATCCGCAAGCGGCTCGAGGCAGAGGAAGAAACGCCGCAGGCGCAGTCGCAGTCGCCTGCCGCGGTCCCCGAGGCGGCCGCGCCCGCAGGCGGAGTGATGGGCTGGCTGCGCAGGCTCTTCGGTGGCGGCAAGGGACAACAGACCGGCGCGTAGAGCGGTCCCTCATGCCTCGGTGGTCCGCTTGAGCGGCGTCGGTTCCGTGGGAGCCCGTCCGCCCGGCAGCGAGGTCAACGTCGCCGCGGGCTTGCGCATGCGCTTGCGGACGAGGACGACGACCACCCACAAGGCGATCGCGGAAAACACGGCGACGAGGATCCCGAACTGCACCTCCTTCGCCACGTTCCAGGCCTTGTGGAGCATGCGGTGCTTGCCGGCCCAGTGCCCGAGCATCACCCAACCCGGAGCCGACAGGCAGGCGGCGAGGCCGTCGAAGAGGAGGAACTTCCAGTAGGGCACGCCGGTGGTTCCGGCGACGAAGTAGGTGACCGCGCGAACGCCGGGGAGGAAGCGCGCGACCATGATGAACTTCGCGCCGTGCCGCTCGAAGAGGCCGATGATGCGCTCGACCTTCTCGCCCGGAATGTGGCGGCCGAGGCGGGTGTCGAGGAGCGCCTCGCCGTAGGTCGCGCCGGCGCGAAAGATGATCGAGTCGCCGATGAGGATCCCGGCGAGTCCGACGAAGATCATTGCCGACAGCGACCCGACGCCGACCGGCGGACCCTTGCCGGCGAGGTACCCGCCGGTGATGAGCGCGACGTCTTCGGGAAGCGGCAGCCCCAGCCCGCAAGCGATGAGTACGGAGAACACGCCGACGTATCCGGCGACGCCGTGGAACTGCAGCAGGAAGTGGTACAGCGCGTTGTGCAGTCGGGCTCCCGGTCAGGGCAGTCCGTGGGAGAGCGTGTGGCACGGCCTCCGGGCCGCGATTGGACCAACGTCCGAACGTACCCGGCAGTTCCCGCCGCGGCAACCAACCGCAGCCGGACTCTTCTCGCACATGATTTTCCTCGAAATTCTACCTAACCCCGTTCGGCCTGCCGCTTTCCCACCTGCCAGGCGAGGAACTCGCGGAGCGGTCCCTTTGCGTCCCGCACCCGCTCCGCGAAGTCCTGCGCCAGCGCCAGGAGCAATTTGAGGCTGGCTTGGGGCTTCTGCTTGCGCAGTCCCTCGAAGGCGGACCGCTTGAGCACCGCAAGGATCACGTCGTTCGCAGCCAGGGCGGAGAGCACGTGCTCGCCCGGCGCGAGGAGCGACAGATTGCCGAGGGTATCGCCGGCGGTCACCTCGCCGAGCGGAGCCCCGCCGTCCCGCGGTTGGAGCTGGAGGGTCCCGCGAGCGACGAACATGAGGCAGTCGGACCGCTCGCCGCCGCGGAAGGCGAAGGTGCCGCGGCCGACGGACCGCTCCTCGCAGGCCTCGGCGAGAATGCGGACACCGACGTCGCTGAACTCGCGCAGGATCGGAGCCGCCCGGAGGGCGCCGAACAGATCGCTCACTTCAGCACCCGATGCTCGCGGGCGAGATGGACATATCGATCGGCGCTCGTGGACCGTCACCCGGGCGCCGACGCGCGTACCGATGCGCTCGTTGAGGACGTGGACGACCGAGTTGTCCTGGATGTTGCTGTCCTCGCCGATGATCACGGGCTGCTCCTCGGCGCGAAGCACGGTGCCGTACCAGACGCTGGCCCGGGCGCCCACCGTCACGTAACCCACGACCATCGCGGAGTCGGCGACGAAGGCGTCGGCGGCGACCCGGGGCACCCGGGCGCGATACGTCCGGATGGTCATGCCTTCTCCCTGGTGCCGCGGGCGCCAGGAGGCCCCTCGTCCGAGGTGGCGGGTCCCTCGGCGACCTGCTGCAGCTTGGATGGTTCGCCGCGGTTCACCCGCTCGAGAGCGTCGGCGAGCGCATTCACCTCGTGCGACAGCATGTCGAGACTGCGGCGCAGGCCGGCGCCCGCCACGTCCACCGAAGCGGAATCCGCCGAGCGCATGCGGACGATCTGGGTGTGGAGGCTCTCCAGCGTGTAGGAGATGCGGGTGTGCTCGGCGTCGAAGCGGGCCGCGCTCCGGGCCAGCTCGGCGCGCTGATCGCGCTGGGCGTCGAGAGCGGCGAGAGCGCTGGCGAGCCGCATCTTGGTGACCTCGTCGGACTCGCGCTCGATGCGTCCGGAGAGCGCCTCGCGCTCGTGGGTGAGCCTGGTGTCTTCCTCGGCGGAGAGGAACCTGCGCAGCTCCCGCTCGCGCCGCGTCAGGTCGCGGCAGGTGCTCCGCAAGGCGGCGATGGTTTCCTCGGGCTTGCGGAAGATCTCCTTCACCGCGTCGGGGGACGTCCGTAGCTCGGCGAGGATTCTGTCGCAGATCGCGTCTACCCGGACATCGCGCGGGTCCGCGCCGGGGGCCGAGGCCGCGACGGTGCCGGCGGGAAACGGAGTGCGCACTACGGGTGCGGGATCGAAGCGGCCTCCGAGGGAGCCGAACCTCTGGGCCCGCGCGCGCGCCTGTGCGTCGGCAGCGCTGACGCTGGCCGGTACGCGGGCCGAGACGGGCGCCTCGGCGATCGGCTTGGTGATGCCGGTATGCCGGGCGATGACTCGCGTTCCGCGGCTCCCGAGGCCCGCGGCCGGAAAGATGAGCCACCACAAGAACGGCAGGGCGCTCAGCGCCACGATGAAGAGCACGATGGCCCCGAGGAGCCACAGGTACCCTTCGAAAAGGCTGGCGTTGGCGATGCGCGCCTCGCGCTCGGCCCGGCGCCGGAGCTTGCGCTCGAGGCGCCTTTGCCAGCGCTCCCGCCCCCAGTCCGGGTAAGCGCTGCGCAGGCTCTCGGTCCAGGTGCGGACCACGTCCTCTTGCTGCGTCACCCCGCGCGAAATCGCGTCCTGGGCGCGCCGCAAGCTCGCCTGAAGCTGCTCCTGCCAATCTGGGATGGGCGGGGTGCTCAATCGCACAGGCTCCAGGCGGTCCGCCTCATCGGGGGCCGGGAATTGTTAGCACGGAAGGGCTGTCACGGCAGCACTTCGGCGGCAGCCCGTGCGAGGTCGTCAACCGAGCGCACGACCACGACCCGCGTGCAGTAGCGCGCGTACAGCGGCATCTCGCTGTCCCCGAAACCCCAGCTCGCTTCCTCCTCGGGGCACAGCCACAGGACCCGGCGCGCCTTCCGTTTCAGTTCCGCGAGGACGTGGGCGTTGGGCGGGTTGTAGTTGCTGCGGCCGTCTCCGATGACGATGACGGTCGTCCTGCGCGTCACCGAGCCCATCCAGGTCCTCTCGAACATCTTGAGCGCGTGCCCGTAGTTCGAGTTGGCCGAAGTGTTGATGACCTTTCCGGCGGTGGCGAGATCGACGGCGGAGGAGACGTCCATCTTCTTGAAGAGGTGGGTCACCTCGCCGACATCGCTCACGAACACGAACGAACGTACGCGGGCGTAGAGCTCCTGTAGCGTGTAGACGAACTGCAACATCAGCCGCGACACGTTGCGGACCGAGTCGGACACGTCGCAGAGGACGAGCACCTCCGGACGTTCGGCGCGGCGGGAGCGGAACACGAGCTTCGCGGGGAAGCCGCCCGTCGAAAGGTTCTTGCGCAGGGTGCGGCGGACGGAGAGCGCCCCTTTGCGGCGGGCTTTGCGCCGACGTGAAAGCCGGGCCTTGAGACGTTCGGCGAGGCGGCGGACGACGCCGCGCATTCGTTCGATCTCCTGGGGCGTGAGCGAGGCGAGGTTCCGGTGGAGGAGCGCGTTCTCGCCCTTCCGTTCCGGGTCCCGCGCCTTCTGCTCTCGATCGGCCACGCGGCGAGCGGCCTCTTCGAGCGCCTTGAGCGTGGTGCTCACCCGCTTGGAGACGACTTCCAGCGAGCCCGGAGCGAGTCCTGCGTCCCTCAATCGGGCGAGAAACGCCTGCATCTCCTGCTCGGCCTTCGTTCCGCCGGCCGCCTGGAGCAGGCGGCGGCTATAGAAGCCGCGCTGGAGCGGACTCGTCAGTCCTCGGAAATCGACGTCCTGCATCGCCGTGCGCAACAGGCGCGCGAGCTCGTCGGCGCGGCCCTGCACGAGGGCCTGCGTCAGATCGGAAAGCTGCATGCGCGACAGCTCCTGCGCCGCTTGCTCCAGCTCGCCCGCGGTCAGCTTTTCCGCCTCGAGCGCGGCGAGGAGCGAGCCCTGCAGGCCCTCGAGCAGATCCTTGATTCCGAGGAAATACAGTTCGAAGAGGCGGTCGAAGACGGCAGCGTCCGACCCGCGCTTCACCAGCGTAGCGCGGAGCGCACCGCGGAAAGGCGCTTTCTCCGCCAGGCCGACGGCCAGCACGGCGCGGGCAGCATCCGCCACCTCCGCTGGGGAGACGCGCAAGCCGTTCTGGCGCAAGAGACCGGCGAACTCCTCGATCCGGGCTTCCATCGAAGGGGAAGGTAGCGCGAAGCGCTACCGTCCGCCTTCAGCGCTTCTTCTTGTTGGCGGGCTCGCTCTCGGCGACGGGACCGTCGCGCCAGATTCCGTCCTTGTACTTCAGGTCGGCCTTTTCCTGCTTGCGCTCGCCCACCGGGCCGAGGTCGCCGGCCTTCTCGAGCTCGGGCGGCTCGGGTTCCTTCTTGGGGTCGTCGACGCCGATGCGGGGGTCGGGACGCTTGATCGAGGCCATCGGATTCCTCCGGATGAAAGCTCCGTACCGGCGGGTCGGTGCGCAACTGCCGATCCGCCCGCCCGGCTGCGCGGCGGGCAGGCGCCTCATCGGCGCGCGAGCTTGGCCCGCAGGCGCGATTCGAGCGCGGCGGCGATGCGGATCGCCCCGCGCGGGCCGGGATGCCCGTCCTCGAGAAGCTCGTCCTGGGGAAGGTCCACCACGACGAAGTCGAGCCCCGGCGCTTCGAACAGCTCGTGCAACATCCACCGCGGCGTGTAGCCGGTGACGAGGAAGACGCAGGGGAGGCCGCGAGCCTTCGCCAGGGAAGCCATGCCCGAGAGCACGGCTCCGACGGAGCGCATCCCCTCTTCGATCGCGGCGTCCGATCGGTAGAGGTGGCTCCAGGTCCGGAAGAGGCCCGAACGCTCCAGCAATCCGGGTGGCTGCGGCGGCACGAATTCGAATCCCGCGAAGGGCAGCGGGTGCGCCGGCGGATGGAGCTGGCCAGCGAAGCTTCGCCCGACCAGGCCGGGCATGAAGACGCCGACGACCGCCACGGGGCGCTCGAGCTTCGGAAGCGCATCCGCGAGCCGCAGCCACGACTGATCGATCCGATACGAAGGGCTGGCGAGATTCACCACCTGCAACCGAAGGCGCGCGCCGAGGAGCGCGGCGAACGTCTCCTCCCAGCGCAGGCCGAATCCCGCCATCGCGGATTCGCCGGTGAACACGAGCGAAGGTGCCGCCGGATCGATGGCGGCGCCGGGGATCCGGCGACCCTCGCCATCGGTCTGGAAGCGGATCTCGCGCGCCGAGAGCACCTCCACTCGATCCATCGATGGGCGGAAGGTGGTTCCGTAGCGCGGATGACGGGCGGTCAGAACCGCCGTGGCGGCGAGCAGATCGGGCCGGATGACCTTCTCGATACGCCAGCGCAGGACGATCTCGCCGGCAGGAAGCGAGAGCAGCGCTCCGAGGACGAGTCTGCCAGCCGAAGCGCCCCTCGGCACCCAAGGAACGACCAACAGCAGGAGCGCCTCCGCGGTCACCGCTGCCGCGCGGAACCCGACCACGAAGCGACGTGTTGATGCCTTGACGCTCCTTCGGATGAGCATCATGATGTTTCGGTGCGGACGACGGTAACTCTCGCGGCGGACCTCGCCATCAAGCTCAAGAAACTCGCGCAGCGCTCCGGCCGCTCGTTCAAGGCGACCTTGGACGAGGTGCTGCGCAAAGGGCTTCTGACGCAGGCGCGTGCCGCTGCGCCGAAGCGCTTCGTCGTGGTACCTCACGCGGGAGGATTTCGTCCGGGGGTCGACGAGGCGAGGCTGAACCAGCTCCTCGATCAGCTCGACGCCGACGAGCTCGTCGATGAGGCCGGTTCGAACCGGTGATCCTTCCTGACGTCAACCTCCTCGTGTACGCGTACAACAGGGACGCGCGCCATCACCGCGAGTGCCGCGCCTGGTGGGAGAGGCTCCTCTCCTCGTCCGAGCCGGTCGGCCTCCCTTGGGCGGTGAGCTGCGGTTTCATCCGCTTGATGACGCACCCGTCGATCCTCGTCCGTCCGCTCGATCCTTCGCGTGCCGTCGCTCATGTAGGGTCATGGCTTGCGCGGCCCAACGTCGAGGTGCTCGACCCGGGCCCGCGGCATCTCCAACTGCTCGATCGTCTTCTCGCCGACCTTGGCGTCGCGGGGAACCTGACCACCGATGCGCACCTGGCCGCCCTCGCGATCGAGCACCAGTGCGAGCTCCACTCGAACGACGCCGATTTCGGCCGCTTCTCCGGCCTGCGCTGGCGCGACCCGCTGCAGGCGGGCGTGGCCTCCGACTAGCCGCTCGATCCGGATGAGCGCTCGAACCGGGCCACTACCTCGAAGTGCGCCGTCTGCGGGAAGAGATCGAGCGGCCAGGCCTTCCGCAGGCGGTACCCGGCCGAAGCGAGAAGCTTCGCGTCCCGGGCGAGCGTCGGGGCATCGCAACTGACGTAGGCGATGACCGGCAAGCGCGCGGCAGCCAGCGCCCGGACGGCCTCGGCCGCGCCGGTTCGCGGTGGGTCGAGGAGCGCGGCGTCGAAGTCCGGCAGATCGCGCGCGACCTGCGCCGCATCTCCCGCGACGAGCCGGAGCTTTCCGGAGAAGGCGGGAACCTCGTCGGCGCTGCGCCGCAGGAGCTGCAATGCGGGAGCGGAGGATTCGACGCCGACCACCGATTGCGCATGCGAGAGCAGCGGCAGGGTCAGCGTTCCGGTTCCGCAGAAGAGCTCCAGCACCCTCCCCGAACCGGCATCTCCCAGGGCATCGAGGGCAGCGGCGCGCAAGGCCGGAACCATCGAGCGGTTCGCCTGCGCGAAAAGATCGGGCCGCGAGCGGAGGCGGGTCCCCGAGATATCTGCCGAATCGAGCAGCACGGGATCGCCGGCGATCTCCTCCCCGAGCACGGCTCCGGCAACGACGCCTTTGTCGACCAGCGCCCGGATCCGTTTGCGCAGAGCCGGCGTCGCGGCTGCGGCGCGCACGTCGATCGCTCCCTTCCCCGCGCCGCTGGTGTCGAGACCCAGATCCTCCGCTCCGGGAAACTCGACCCCACGGAGCTTCTCGAACAGCCCTTGCAGAGGCTCTTCGAAGAGCAGGCACTGTTCGACAGGGACGACTCCTTCCTCGGGTGCGCCTGCGAATCCCCACCTTCCCCTGGGCCCGCGATGCAGGCGGGCGCGCCGCCGGTACCGCAGCTCTCGCGGGCTCGGGACGATCGGACGCAGCTGGTAGCTTCCGCGAGCGATGCCGCCGATGCGCTCCAGCGCATCCACCGTCAGGGCCTCCTTGGCGGCCAGTTGCCCGGCGTACGCGACGTGCTGCAGCGGGCACCCCGCGCAGCGCTCCACGATGGGGCACGGAGCCGCGACGCGCGCGCTGCCGGGCTCCACGACGCGGATCGCCCGGGCGTGCTCGAAGCGCCCCTCGCCGGAGATCTCGGCCTCCACGAGATCGCCGGGCGCTCCGCCGCGCACGAAGACCACCCGCCCGTCATGATGCGCGAGCCCTTCGCCTCCGTGCACGATCGATCGGATGCGGAGTGCGGTTTTCACACCGCTGACTTCAAGTCCTGCGCCAGCTGTTCGATGACGCGTCCGAGAAGGGCCCGGGTCGGGCCGTCCGTCTCGATGAACTCGATGCCCATGCCGGGCTCGTCCACGGAAGGACCCGACGGCTGCGCCCAGACCACCCGCCCGAACAGCTTGCACTCCGGCTGCCCGGGAAGCTGCAGGAGCACCGAGACGTGCTCGCCGACCGGCGGAGCCAGCGGGGAGTTCACGAAGCACCCTCCCTCGGAGACGCTGGTGCTCCATCCCGAAAATCCGCCGTGCTTGTCGGTATCGACGGCCACCATCACCTCGTGATGGAGCCGGGGCCAGCGCCGTTTGGGCTGCTCGGTCATGCGGTGACGGACGCTACCACGTGCAGGTCCCAGGACGAACCTACACCGCCATGGTCCGTAATTCGGGGGACACGCGCAGGCGCGCCCCGGTGATCTTCTGTACGTCCTCGGGCGTGTGGCCGGGAGCAACCTCCTTCAAGAGGAGGCCCTGTGGCGTTACTTCCAGGTAAGCCATGTCGGTAATGATGGTGTTCACGCACTTCTTGCCCGTGAGCGGCAGCTTGCACCGGTCGAGGATCTTGGGCGCACCGCCCTTGGCGGCGTGCTCCATGGCGACGATGACGCGCTTCGCGCCCGTCACCAGATCCATCGCGCCGCCCATGCCCTTCAACACCTTGCCGGGGATGGTCCAGTTGGCGATGTCGCCCTGCTCGCTCACCTCCATCGCGCCGAGGATGGCGAGGTCGATGTGGCCGCCGCGGATCATCCCGAAGGAGTCGGCGCTGGAGAAGAAGGCGGTCCCCTTGATCTCGGTGACCGTCTCCTTGCCGGCGTTGATGAGATCGGGATCGAGCTCCGCCTCGGTCGGGTACGGGCCGATGCCCAGCATCCCGTTCTCGCTCTGGAAGATGACGTCGATCCCCTTCGGCAGGTAGTTCGCCGCCATCGTCGGGATGCCGATCCCGAGGTTGACGTACATCCCGTCCTTCAGCTCTTTCGCCGCGCGGGCGGCGATCTGCTCGCGGGTCAGCGGCATCAGGCGGCCCTCATGGTGCGCTTCTCGATCGGCTTCTCGTAGTTCTTGCCCTGGAAGATCCGCTTCACGAACACGGACGGTACGTGGACCTGGTCGGGCTCGAGCTCACCGACCTCGACCAGGTGCTCGACCTCCGCGATGGTGATGCGCGCCGCGGTGCACATCATCGGCGAGAAGTTGCGGGCGGTCTTGCGGAACACGAGGTTGCCCCACTTGTCGCCTTTCCATGCCCGGACGATGGCGTAGTCGGCCTTGAGCGGCTTCTCGAAGATCATCTCGCGGCCGTCGATGACGCGGGACTCCTTGCCCTCGGCGATCTGGGTGCCGGCGCCCGTCGGCGTGTAGAAGCCACCTAGGCCGGCGCCGCCAGCGCGGATGCGCTCGGCGAGCGTGCCTTGTGGATTGAGCTCGACCTCCAGCTCCTTGGAGAGGAACTGGCGCTCGAACTCCTTGTTCTCGCCGACGTAGCTCGCGATCATCTTGCGGACCTGCCGCGATTTCAGCAGCACGCCGAGGCCCTTGTCGGTGGTCCCGCAGTTGTTGCTGATCACCGTCAGGTTCTTCACTCCCTTGCGGTGGATCGCGGCGATCAGGTTCTCGGGGTTCCCGCACAGGCCGAACCCTCCGGACATGATCACCGCGCCGTCCTGCATGTCGCGGATGGCCTCGTCCGCACTCCCGACCACTTTGTTCATGCATCCCTCTCGACGATGAGCGCGATGCCTTCGCCGCCGCCGATGCAGAGCGAGGCGAGGCCGCGCTTCTTCTTCAGGTCCTTCATCGCGTACAGGAGCGTCACGAGCAGACGGCAGCCCGAGGCGCCGATGGGGTGCCCCAGTACCACGGCGCCGCCGCGGACGTTGACCTTGTCCGGCGTGATGCCGACGAGCTTGTTGGCGGCCATCGTCACCACGGCGAACGCCTCGTTGATCTCCCAGAGATCGATGTCCTTCGCCTCCAGGTTGGCACGGGTGAGCGCCTGCTTGATGGCGTCGGCGGGGGCGATGGTGAACTCGACCGGATCGCGGGCGGCATGGCCGAAGTCGCCGATCCGGCCGAGCACCTCGCGCCCTTCCTTCTTGGCGCGCTCGGCGCTCATCAGGACCACCGCCGCCGCGCCGTCGTTGATGGACGACGCATTCGCCGCCGTGACGGTGCCGTCCTTCTTGAAGGCGGGCTTGAGCGACGGGATCTTCTCGGGCTTGGCGAGCTTCGGGCCCTCGTCCTCGCTCACGAGCGTCTTGTTGCCCTTCCTGTCGGTGATCTCGACCGGGACGATCTCCGCCTTGAACGCGCCTTCTGCCTGGGCCTTCTGCGCGCGGCGGGTCGACTCCATCGCGAACTCGTCCTGCGCCGACCGCGAGAATCCCATGTCGGTGGCGCATTTCTCGCCGCACATGCCCATGTGCATGTCGTTGTACGGGTCCCAGAGGCCGTCGTGGATCATCAGATCCTTGAACTCGACGTTGCCCATCCGGGCGCCCTGGCGGAGCGAGCTCGTGAAGTAAGGCGCGTTCGACATCGACTCCATGCCGCCGGCCACCACCACGTCGGCTTCGCCGAGCGCGATGACGCGGGCTCCCTCGATGACCGACTCGAGGCCCGACCCGCACACCTTGTTGACGGTGACGCACGGTACGTTGTTGGGGATGCCCGCGTAGAGGGCCGCCTGGCGCGCGGGCGCCTGCCCGACGCCGCCCTGGAGGACCTCACCCATGAAGACGGTCTTCACCTGATCCGGCGCAAGTTTTGCGCGCTCCAGGGCCGCCTTGATGGCGGTCGCACCGAGCCTCGGCGCGGGCACCGCGGCGAGCGTTCCGAGGAACGCTCCGATCGGCGTGCGGGCCGCTCCGACGATTACGACTTCGTGCACTCTGCGTTCCTGGGCCATGAACTGCTCCTCTCGATTGGGGGAAGGGATTCATAACGGGGCTTTGGCTGTCAAGCCGCGCGCTTTGGCCCCCTTCGATCGGGTCGACGCACTGATCGCGGCCCGCAAGTCGGCGATCTCCTTCTTCAACTCGTCGATCTCGCGCGCCTGCACCTTCAGCGCCGCCACCGCCATGCTCGCGTACCCGTAGAGATCGACCTGGTCGCGTTCCGGCGCAACGCAGGCGAGCGACTCGTGGCCGTCGATGAGGAACCCGAGATGCAAGCGGGATCCGGGGCTGGACTGCTGGTACCGGTACGTCGCGAGCGGCAAGGCAAGGAGCTGATCGCGGTACGACTCGAGATCGCGGTCCGAGAGAAAGTGGATGTCCTTCTTGTAGCTCGCGCGCGAGATGGGGCATCCGCCCGCCTGCTGCCGCGGGTCCTTGGTGCTGCAGACGAGGTCCTCGTTGCAATCGTTTCCCGGGTCACAGGTGGCCCCCGGGCTGGTGCACTGCTTTCCTGCCGTTTCAACCGTACATCGCGGGAGCCCGTGGTCGCGATGCCCGCCGGCCATGCAGACCGGATCGCCGCAGGTCGGTCGCCAGAGCAGAGCGTCGGCGCCGGCGTCGCCATCGAGATCCCCGGAGCCATTGCCAGGCCCGGGCCGCACGCCGCATCCGGCGACGATCGCTGCCATCAGCAACATTGCTTTGCAAGGATCCATCCGGTCCTCCTCATGATCCGCGCAGGAACGGCAGTATCTTTCCCAGCACCCGCTCCGGCGCTTCTTCCGGCAGGAAGTGTCCGCAATCGAGGGCTTCGCCCTGCAGGTCGTCGGCCCAGCGCTGCCAGACGGCGAGCGGATCGCCCTCCGGACGCTGCGACCAGAGGCCGAGCACCGGACACTGGATGCGCCGGCCAGCGGCCCGATCCGCGCGATCGTGCTCGTCGTCGACGGTCGCGCCGGCCCGGTAGTCCGCGCACCAGGCGGCGATCGACGCCTCCCAGGTGCGCCGGTACTCTGGCATGGCGTCTTCGAGCGCGGCGAAGTCTCCTGTCCAGAGCCGCAACGTCCGCTCGAGGTATCCGGGGTCGCCGCGCAGCCGCTGTTCCGCTCCGGGCTCGGCGAGCTCGGGCCAGTGCGGGCTGCGCCGCAACATCTGTTCTCGCGGGAGGCTCCACATCTCGCCGGTCGGGATGATGTCGAGGACGGAGAGCTTGGACACCTTGTCCGGTGCGTCGAGAGCGAGGCGATAAGCGACGCGGGCGCCGCGATCGTGGCCGACGACCGCGAAACGGTCGAAGCCGAGCGACGCCATCACCACGACCGCATCGCGCGCGAGCGCCCGCTTCGACTGATCGAGCACGGAGGCGCGCGAATCTCCGACGCCGCGCAGATCGGGCGCGACCACGGTGAACCCGGTAACGAGGCCGGGGATGATCTTTCGCCAACACGCCCGGGTTTGCGGGAAACCGTGCAGCAGCAGGACCGGCGGCCCGGTGCCTCCTACAGATACCGCCAGTTCTGCGCCGCTCGTGCAGATGTATTCCACCTCGTTGCACTACAGCACGATTGCTGCCGCGACCCCAGTGATTGACGTCCGTCGGCTCGCGAGGCCACACTGCAACAGCGTGTCGAATGGCGCGACCTGATGTTGCCTCTGGCAAGGGAACGCGCACGGAGGAGGAACAGCGCTCCCTCGTCGCGGCGCCGGAGGTTTACGCCGGTCGGTATGCCGTCGTCCGCGAGATCGGCCGTGGAGGGATGGGGCGTGTCCTCCTCGCGCGCGATCTGAAGCTGTCGCGCAATGTCGCCGTCAAGGTATTGCCGACCGGCGCGCACGATCCCCGCGAGTTGGAAAGGTTCGATAAGGAAGCAAGAGCGGCCGGGTGCTTGAACCATCCCAATGTCGTCGACGTGCACGACGTGGGCGAGCACGAGGGAGAGCCTTACCTCGTCACCGAGCTGCTCGAAGGCAAGACGCTGCGCGAGGTGCTTGCAAACGGACCGCTTCCCGTCGGGGAGTCGATCGATCTGGCTCGACAGATCGCCGCTGGGCGCGCGGCTGCGCACGAGCACGGTATCGTCCATCGCGATGTGAAGCCCGAGAACCTGTTCATCACCCACGAAGGTCGTCTCAAGATTCTCGACTTCGGCGTAGCCCACGTTTCGCCGCAAGACATGATGGGACCGCGATCGCCGACCGACAGCGCCGCGGTCCTGGGGACCGTTTCGTACATGTCTCCCGAGCAAGTTCGCGGGCGAGCCGTCGATGCGCGCTCCGACCTCTTCGCCTTCGGCTCCGTGCTGCACGAGATGCTCTCCGGCGCCCCGCCGTTCGAGCGCGCCACGCCGCTGGAAACGGCGCACGCCATCCTCAATGACGCGTTGCCCCCGCTCCCATCCTACGTCCCGCCCACTGTCGTGAGCATCGTCGAGCGGTGCTTGAGAAGGGACGCGGCGGAGCGGTTCCAGTCGGTGGGCGAACTGGCGCATTCGCTCGACGCGGTTTCGTCCCGACCGCCCGCTCGCGTCCGCCGCTGGATCACGATCATCGCTGCCGCCATGCTCGTTTCGGCACTCGCCGGGGCGCTCGCCGTCCGGTTCTTCCCGCGAGGCGACGGGGCAGCGCGCTACACGGTCGCGGCGGCGGACTTCGTCAACGAGACGGGCGAGCGGGAGCTGGACGGACTGTCGGGCATGCTGATCACCGCGCTCGAACAATCGCGCCGGATCTCGGTGCTTACCCGATCGCGCATGTTCGACATCCTCAAGCAGATGGGAAGGAGCGACGCGGACCGCATCGACGAACCTCTAGGGCGGTCGATCTGCAAGCAGGCTGGGGTGGGGGGCCTCGTGCTCGCGAGCATCCGCCGCTTCGGCGAGGTCTATACGGTCGACCTGAAGCTGCTCGACCCGGTGAAGAACGAGTACCTCTTGACTGCCAAGCAGCAGGCAAAAGGAAAGGAGAGCATTCCCGGAATGATCGATCGCCTGTCCGACGAGTTGCGGACGGGGCTGAAAGAGAAAGAGTCCGATCTTCGCGCGGCGCGCATTCCGGTCGCACAGAGCACCACGGCGAACGTCGAGGCGTACGAGCATTTCTTCCGCGGCGAGCAGTTGTTTAGCCGAGGCTGGGATGTGCTCGGCGCCGAACGCGAGTTGCGGCGCGCGCTGGAGCTCGATCCCGGGTTCGCGCTGGCGCGGCTATGGCTCGCCCGTGCCCTGAACTTCCGTCACCGCGATCGGCGCGTGTACGCCGACCTCAAGACCGCAGTGGAGCAGGCCAACCGGTTGCCGGAGAGAGATCTGTGCGTCGCGCGTTGCGAGCTGTTGCTCCACGAAGGGCGCGAACGCGAGGCCATGGAGATGGTCAAGCAATGCGCGACGCGGTTCCCGGCGGACAAGAGGGCGATCCGTACCGTCGCCGATTGGAGCTTCCACGCCGGCGATCTCGACACCGCGGCGATCTTCTTCGAGAAGGAGCGCATCCTCGACCCGCTCGATCTGGAGGCGGTCGACCACTTGATGCGGATCTGGCGCGAGCGCGAGCGCTACGACCGGATGATTGAACAGCTCGCGCAGCCGCAGTGGGTGTCCGAACCGCGGCAGCATTTCCTGACCCGTTTCGCGGTCGATATGATCCGGGGCAGGTACCGGAAGGCGCTTGCGGACCTGGAGAAGGACGCCGCCTCCGCGCTCCGCGAGGGCGATTCCGAGCGGGCAGCTACGGACCTCTTGTCCCAGGCAGACGTGCTCGTCGATAACCTGGACGATCTGGAAGGGTCGCGGCGGGCGGCGGCCGGGGTGCGCTCGATCCAGCCGCACCGGGTGCTGTTCGCCCTCTACCTGAAGCACGGCGATTTCGATCGCGCGAGCGCCCTGGTTTCGGCGAACGAGGCGGTGCAGGTGGAGGCGGCTTCATACTTGGTCGCGGCGCGGGACGTGTGGGAGGGGAGGCTCGGCTCCGCGATCTCGCGATATGAATCGCTCGCCCGGGATCCCGTCTGGGGCACGTACACCACCCAGCTCCGCCTGGCCGACCTCTACGCGCGCGCAGGGGAGCCGCAAAAGGCAATTCGCGCCCTGCAAAGCTTCCAATCACACGCACCTGGCATCGGCATTGTTACCAACATCGTGCGCAGCCACGTCCGCCTCGGCCGGATGTACGAAGCAGCCGCGGAGCCGCGCTCTGCCGAGCGGGAGTATCGCTGGGTGCTACGGATGTGGAGCGATGCCGATCCGGACCTGAAGGAGCTGGCGGAGGTACGCGGCCGCCTCGCCGCACTCGAGCGCAGCGCGACGAAGTAGCGCGGACCTGACACAGCACGATTGCCGCCGGGGCGTGCTGGGTCTAACGTCCGCGCCCCCATGAGCTACGCAGGAGATCTGAGCGCGGTGGAGTTCGATGCCCTCCTCGACCAGGGCGGAGGGCCGGCGGTGGTCGTGCACGGTGGCGCGGGCACGCCGCCCGAGCTCGATCCGGAACCGTTCCTCGCCGGTTGCCGCGCGGCCGCCGAAGCGGGCTTGCGTGTATTGCGTGCGGGAGGTAGCGCGCTCGACGCCGCCCAGTCCGCCGCGGTGGTGCTCGAAGACGACCCTTCGTTCAATGCAGGAACCGGTGCCTGTCTGACGGCGGCCGGGGACGTCGAGCTCGACGCCTCATGCATGGACGGAACCGCCCTGCGCGCCGGCGGGATCGCCTGTGCGAAGACGATCAAGAATCCCATCCTCGTCGCGCGGCGGGTCTGCGACGACACGCCTCACGTGCTGATTTGCGGCGACGGCGCGGATGCGTTCGCCCGCGAGTGCGGCTTCCCGGAACACGCCAATGCGCTGCTGGTGACGAAGCGGCAACGCGCGAGATGGGAAGAACTGCACGCCCTGGCAAAAAAGCATGGCGGTGACGCGGTCCGGGCGGGGAAGATCGGCACCATCGGGGCTGTGGCGGTCGATGCGAAGGGACATGTCGCCGCCTGCACGTCGACCGGCGGAACGCCCTACAAGCGACCCGGCAGGGTCGGCGACACGCCGATCATCGGCGCGGGAACCTACGCCGACGATGCCGAAGCCGCCGCCTCGAGCACCGGCCTGGGTGAGGCGATCCTCAAGGTATCGCT
>VBKL01000029.1 GCA_005879805.1 Deltaproteobacteria bacterium
TGGGCGCCTTCTACGCCGGGTGACGAATTCCTGCCGCGCAGTGCATCATGACCGCAAGAGAGGAGCAGCGCATGACCAGACCTTCCATCGCAGGTGGCGCTTCGTTCGACCTGGCGAAGCTCGACGGCGAGCTGCGCAAGGAGGCCGCTTACGCAGAGTCGGGATACACGTCCCGTACGCTGGTTCGCGAACCTGACCTGCGCGTCGTCTTGACAATCATGAGGAGCGGCGCGCGAATCGCGAATCACCACGCCGACGAAACTGCCTCCATCCACAATCTATCCGGCCGGCTGCGCCTGCATTTGCCCGATGAGCCGTGCGATCTCGAAGCGGGCAAGCTGCTTGCCCTGGAGGCGGGCGTTCGTCACGACGTGGAAGCGCTGGAACAAAGCGCGTTCCTGCTCACCATCGGCTGGCGCGACAGGCGCTAGAACGAAACGCGGGCCCGCCCGCAACAAGACGGAACCCGCGATCGTGAACTGCCTTTCCAGCATCGTCAGGCAGCCCGACGTGCTTCGGGGCGGTCGTAGGTAACGCTCAACCTCGCGAGCGCCACTGCGGCGATGCAGAGACCGAAATCGCGGAGCGCGACGTCGTAGTAGCCGCCAACCAGCAGCAGATCGACGATGATGCCGGCCAGCCACGCGGCGACGACCCACGCCCCGATCCGCGGCCTGAGCGCGACGACGAGGCCCGCGACGATCTCGACACCGCCGACCACGTACATCGACCCGGTAGCGCCGAGCGGTGAGAGGTTCAGGATCGAAGGAGCGAGGTATTTGTCCCAGTGAACGAGAAGGTTGAAGAACTTGTCGAGACCGGCGATGACCGGCGCGGCGACGAAGCCCCAGTGGAGGAGCCTGTACGCCTGCCAGGCGGGCTCGCGGGCTCGTTCGCTGCTGCGCTCCCTCGTCACATTCATCTCGGTGCTCGTTGCGGCGATCACGATGACGTCCTCTCGGCAAGTACGAACGCGCCTCTAGTGGCGCGGTGATCCTTGCCATTCGCCGGCATGGAGTCAGGAACCGCCAGATGGTTCCCGACTTTCCGGACGAATCCTGCGGCGCAATCGCGCGGCTTCTCACGGAACCCCAGCGGACCCTTCGGGCATCTCAAGAGAATGGAAGCAGCCCACGAGATCGTCGGGGACCCCTCGCGCGCGTCCTTGACGGATGAAGACATCGTCGCACGCGTGTGCGCTGGCGAACGACATCTGTTCGAGCAGCTCATGCGCCGCCACAATCAACAGATTTATCGCGCGGTGCGTGCCGTGCTTCACGACGACAGCGAAACCGAGGACGTGATGCAGGACGCGTATGTGCGCGCTTACGAGCATCTGCGCGAGTTCGAAGGACGGTCCCGGTTCTCGACCTGGCTGACACGCATCGCCCTCTACGAGGCGTTCGCGCGTGTGCGCCGGCGGAAGCGCTACGACTCGCTCGAGTCGATCGAAGCTCGCGCGGAATGTCAGCCCATGCCCGCGGCAGCCGTTCGCAACCCGGAGCAACTGGCGAGCGACGTGGAGATGCACGATTTGATCGAGAAAGCGGTCGGATCGCTGCCCGAGGAGTTTCGCTCGGTCTTCGTGCTGCGCTCAGTCCAAGGCATGAAAGGCGCCGAGGTGGCCGCGTGCCTCGGGATCCGGGAGACGACGGTCAAGACGCGTCTGTTTCGCGCGCGCGCCCGCTTGCAAGAGCTTCTTGTCGCCTCGGGTGGAAGCGCCGTGCGCGGAATCTACGACTTCCACCTGTCGCGTTGCGACCGCGTAGTCGGCGCCGTTTTCCGGCGACTCAGTGGATTCCACTCCCTGGATCCTTCAATCCGATCACCAGTCCAGCTCCATCACTGAGCGGAAAGGCGTCGCCCTCGGACCGTTGGATCCGCGAGAGCACTTTCTCGACGATCCGATCGCAGCGCGGCCCGTCGAAGGCGAAGGGCGGCGAGGCAGCTTCTCCGACGCGAGAGAACAAGTCGTCGCGAAGGGCCGCCCGGGCGCGGTGTAGACGAGTCTTCACCGCCATCTCGCTGATGCCGAGCGAGTCGGCGGTTTCGGCCGTGGAGAGACCTTCAACGTCGCGGAGCACGAACACCACGCGATATCCCAGCGAAAGGGCGTCGATGGCACGCACGAGGACGCCGCCCATCTGGCGGTTCGATGTCTGCTCTTCGGGGTTTGCTACGGCACTCGGGATGATTCGCACGGGTGCTCCCTCACCAGCCTGATCGACGAGCTTCATGTGCCGCCCGCGCTTGCGCATCCGCGCGCGGACCTCATGGACGAGGATGTGGCTGAGCCACGATGAAAGGCGCGCGCTGTCGTGGAGTTGATCGAGATGTTCATACGCGCGCACATACGTCTCCTGCAGCACATCCTCGGCCTCGGAATCGTCGCGTAGCAGGGACCGAGCGAGCCGGAAGAGGCGCTGGTTGTACCGCCGCATCACTGCTTCGAAGAGGGGCTTGTCGCCTTTGCGGATACGCTCGATGAGCTCGCCATCGGTCAACGCTCCGCCGTCGTGGACGTGCCCTGCCGCATTCAAAAGTACCTCCGGGTCCTTTTAAGGAGATCGTACGGTCGCAAAGGTTACACGTGTCACGGACATCCGAGCAAGGGCTCTAATGGGCAGCCGGCGCGCCCACTCCTTGGACGATCCGTGCTCGAGGAGGCTCGCATGCGATCCGCATTACTGCTTCTTTCCGCGGCAACCCTCATCTGTGGCTGCCAGAAGGACGGGACACTCTCGCCCGATGCGCGTCCGGCAGACGCGCATCGCGACGATGGCCGCCGCGATGACGATCGCGGGCGCGACGATCTCGCCGAACAAGGCCGGCAGACGTTCCGATTCGATACCTTCGGCGACGAGGATTTCTGGGGCGGGACGCTCAGGCTCCACGAAGCCATCGAAGGCGCCGCCCACGGCGGCAAGGGTCCCGGAGTCAGCCCCGCGACGGCGCTCGCGGTCGGCTTGAAGGTGGACGTCGATGCCCTGCCGCTCGCCGTCCAGAACGCGATTGCCGCCGGCCAGGTCGACTTGAACTCGCCCGACACGACTCTCGCGCTCCTCGACCTCAATGCCGTCGTGGGTGTGACTGGCTTCAAGGA
>VBKL01000220.1 GCA_005879805.1 Deltaproteobacteria bacterium
CGGCTTTGGCTTGGTTCACGGCGCTTTCGATGCCGTCGGTGACGAAGTGGACAGTCGAGTCGGGTCGCGGCCATCCGGCGGGGATGTGGTGGGTAAGGACGAATGCTGGTCCCCAAGCGTGATTTCCGCCCCAGCCCTGGGCGACTTCGAAAGTGCGTCGACCGGTGAGCACGGCACCAAGTCCGGACGTGAGACCGCGAAGGTGCTCGGCGCTCGGCGCGGACACCTTGAACGTCATGGGGTCCGACCCTCCGGTGTGGAATTCGACGTCCCCCGAGGTGAAGTACCAGTCGAACACTTCCGCCACGCCATCGTTGAGGTCGGCGACGTAGCCGTCGAGCGACATGGACATGATTGCGACAACCTTCGACATTGCGATGTTCCTTTCCTGCGCGGGGGGTGCGTAGCACCTCCTGGAGCCGGTCAGCCGCTGGACGCCAGGATCGCCTCGCCGAGGACCGGCAGGCTCGCGCCGTAGCGGTAGGAGATGTTCATGTGGCCGTCGTCGAACTCCTCGTGGTGCACCGCGAGCCTGTGCGCGCGCAGCCGGCTCGCCAGCGTGCGCGCCCCCCAGTGCAGCGCGAACTCGTCGTGCGCGCCGCAGTCGATGTAGATCGCGCGCAGCTTGCGGAGGTTGTCGAGGTGGCCGTCGATCATCACGATCGGGTCCCACGCCCGCCAGCGCTCCCAAACCGCCGGCCGGAACTCGCCGGTCTCGAGGTCGAACGGCCAGTCGATCCGCGCGTGCGCCGCGGGTGCCTCGGAGTTGGGCGAGTAGTGCGCCGCCATGCCGATCGCGTTGAGCGGCTTGAAGTGCTTCTCGCGGCGCCGGTTGGGATCGGCCCAGTAGCGCTCGAGCCACGCCGCCGGACCGCCGGCGTCGCGGAACGCGTCGAGCGCCGCCGGGAAGTCCTGCATGTAGCATAGCTCGAAGTTGGCATCGCCCGAGTGGTCGGCGATCGCGCAGAATACGTCCGGCCGGCGCATACCGAGGACGATCGCACCATAGCCGCCCGAGGACTTGCCGAACACGCCCCAGTGACCGCGCGGCATCGTGCGGTAGTTCGCGTCGACGAACGCGATGATCTCGTCGATCAGGTAGTCCTCGTACCGGCCGGTCCCGGCGCTGTTGATGTGCTGGTTGCCGCCGACCCGGGTGAAGCAGTCGGGCGCCGCGACGATCATCGGCGGACAGGCGCCGCTGGCGATCATGCGATCGAGCTTGTCGTGCAGCGCCTCGGTCAGCGGGTCGACGTTGAACAGGTTGCCGCCGGTTCCGGTGAAGCCGACCAGCGCGAGCAACGCGGGCCAGCGCCGCGACGCTGCCGGGTCATATCCAGGCGGCACGTAGACGTGGAGATCGCGCTCGATCGGGTCGCCGAGCGGGTTGCCGGCCAGCACACGGCTGGTCAGGCGGTGGCGGAACACGGGCATGTGTCGACTACAACATGGATTGCCTGGGGCATGGTGCCCCGCACTGTGCCCGGCCGAGACAGGAGCATCACTCCTTCCTACTTCTCGCTAACGTCGAGCGTCTCGAGGAGCGAGGCGAGCGAATCGCGCGATCCGGACACCGTCGAGACGTGCAGATCGATCCAGGTGCCCGCTTGCACCCGATGCGCTCGGACGTGCGTGCTCGATCCGGAGGCTTCGGGTACGTCGTAGACGATCGCGTCCCACTTTCCGATCTTGGTGAAGGAGACGTCGCGCGGCTCGGGGGCATTGATCTTCCGCCAGGAGGCCATCTCCTGCTCCCAGAATTTCTTCACGCCCGTGAAGCCGTCAGCGCTCTCGAACCAGCCGGACAACTGCAGCTTCCGGGCGTCGTCGGTGAAATAGAAGTATCGGGGAGAAGCCGTCGCGCCGCCCGCTTGCGTCGTGGCGCGTTTGAAGCCCCCTTTTGGGATGGTCAATACGAGCTGGCTCACCGGGACCGATAGCCGGTAGGCCCGGTCGGTTTCGTCGATCCGGAGCGCGGTGGGATCCTGCTGAACCGGCGTGTTCGTTTCCCCTGGTGAATACGCGGCATCGGCCAGCATCCGGAGCGCGAGATCCTTCTCCTTGCCGGAAGATTCGTGCTGCAGGATGGTGAAGACGGTCAGCACGCGTCCGGTGAGGACGCTTCCCTGGGTCATGTACTTGTAGTCGCCGGGAGCTGACGTCGATTCCTTGTCCGTCAACGAGTAGTAGTAGCCCGCTGCTTGCTTGCCGCGCAGCTCGACCAGCGTCGCCTTTTTTTCTACCGATCGCGGGAGCGCCTGGTCGGCGCTCTTTTGCATCCGCTCCTTGAGCGAGGCGGACGTCAGATCCGGGTCTTGCGCTGGATCGACGAAGACGGAGCTCACCTGGATGGAGAATGCCTCGCCGGATTCGGGGCGCATCTGGATGGAGATGGCGGGTGGATTCTCGAGCGGCTTGCTGGCGACGCGCCATGCTTGCGGCGCTTCGAGGACGATGCTGCCGTGCCCCGGAATGGGGAATCGACGTGCCTGCCCGGGCCGCTCGGCAGCCACGGCAGCGAGCGCGCAGGTCGCGACCAGTCCGCAAATGCGGACGTTCACAGCCGGGATCAACCGACTTCCTCGCGCCGCGCCGCCGGCAGGAACTTCTCCCGCACGTAGCGGACCGTGTCGGTCAGCGTCTCCCCCGGATCCCGCGGCCGGAAGCCGAGGACGCGTTCCGCCTTCGAGGAGTCGATGAAGAACCAGTGCTCGCCCATCTCCACGTCGGAGGCGGGGAGATCGGGCTCACGGCCGCGGGCGCGGGCGAGCTTTTCGAGCAGGTGCGCGGCAGCGACCTTCACCGCGCTCGGCAGGCGCAGCGGCGGCGGAGGCTGGCGGGCAATGCGGCCGAGCCGGGCAAAGAACTCGGTGAAGTCCCAGTTCACGGCGCCGAGGAGATGGCGCTCGCCCACGTTTCCCCGCGTCAACGCAGCGAGAAAGGCCTGCTTCTCCTCGTAGATCTTGCTCAGGTAGTAGGGCCAGCGGCCCACCGTCTCGATCGGATAATCGTCCTCCTCGGTGGCGACGCGGCGTTCGCGCGAGACGCCGATGGTGCCCGACGACGAAGCGAGAACGACTCGTGAGAGACCCTGGCGCGCGGCCTCGGCGAGGAGCGACCTCGTGCCGTCGACGTGCAATTCGTACATGAGCCGCGCATCGCGGCCGTCTCGCGAGACACGGCCGGCGAGGTGGTAGAGCGCCTCGCGACCCGTGAGCGCGCCCCGCACTGCATCGGCGTCGCGCAGATCGCCTTGCACCACTTCGCACCCGAGCGCCTGCGCTTGCGGCGCGCCTCCGCGCGCGATGACGCGGACCTCGTGTCCCGCCTCGACGAGCAGCGGGACCAGCGCGCCCCCGAGGAAACCGGTCGCGCCGGTGACGAGGATCTTCACTTGGCCGCCTCGGCGGCGCCGGCCTCGAGCAGATGGGGCGCGCGCGCGATCCTGGGCGGCGGAGCGCCGTCGCGGAGCGCCTCGATGGCGAGGCGGACATGGCGGGTGATCTCGCGATAGGCGGACGAGCGCGAGAGCCCCTGCGTCAGCTCGCGCAACTCCGCGATACGCAGCGGCGGTCCCATCCGGACGCGCAGCTTCTTGCGCTTGCGCGGGTCGGGCAGGAAGGCGCCCTTGGGCATCGCCTCGTGGGTGCCCTCCAGGTAGACGGGAAGGATGTCCACGCCGGCCGCGAGCGCGAGATAGGCGATGGCCGGCTTGAACTCCTGCAGCACGCCGTCCCTGGAGCGGGTCCCTTCGGGGAAGAGCAACAGATGATACCCGTATTCGAGGGTGCGCACCGCGGTCTGCAGCGATTCCTTGAGCGAACCGCGGCGCTCGATGGGGACGAGATTGGTGAAATTACCAAACCACGCCCGCTTCCAGGGATTGTCGAAGAAGTAGTCGCGCGCGGCGAGGGAGGCGAGCTTGTGGCCCTCGTCGCCGAGGGCGGACTTGACCAGGCCGACGTCGAGATGGCTCGAGTGGTTGGCGGCGACGAGGAACGGCGCTCCCGACGGGACGTGGCTCTTGCCGCTGACCTCGATGTCGAAGAGGCCGCCGTAGAGGGCGCGCTGGAAGAAGCCGATGGCCGCGCGGCCGGCGGCGGCGACGGATTCGGGGACCTGGATCTCCTTCTCGCCATCCGCCTGCTGCGCGATGTCGGACTCCTGGTCTAGCGTGGCAGCCGGTGGAGAAGGTCTTCGCGCCAGAGCGACGCCCATGCCGACGTCGAGCGCGCGGGCGAGGTCAGAAGCGGTCTCCATCGAGGCGAGCCGCCCTTCGTCGGGCGGCACGACCCCGGCCTTCTCCAGCGCGACAGAAAGCTCCGCCACGAGCAGCGAATCGAATCCCAGATCGGCGACGAGCCTCGTCTTCGGTCCCACGCTCTCGCGAGGCTTGCGCACCAGATCGGCGAGAAGCTCGAAGCGGCCGCGCAGATCCTCGCGCGTCTCGCCCGCTTCCGGATCGCGGGCCACCGCCAGACAGGCGATGCGGTCGTGACCGCGCTCGTCGCGCAATCCGACGACGGAAAGCTCTTCGAGGAGCGGACTCTTTCCGTACAGCTCTTCCAGCTCGTCCGGATAGACGTTCTTCCCCGAGGCGTCGAGGATGAGGTCCTTCTTGCGACCGACGAGGACGAGGTGGCCCTCCTCGTCGAGCTTGCCGAGGTCGCCGGTCCGCAGCCACCCCTTCTCGAGCACCTTCGCGGTGGAAGCGGGATCGTCGAGGTATCCGGCCATCACGTTCGGACCCTTGGCGATGACCTCGCCTACTCCCTCCGCGTCCGGATCGTCGATGCGGATCTCGATCCCGGGCAAGGGCGGCCCGACGTTGCCGGAGCGCCGCTCGTTGCGCGGCATGGTGACGGAGAGGACCGGCGCCGCTTCGGTGAGCCCATAGCCCTCGGTGAGGTCGAGGCCCAGCTCGTGGAAGGCCTTGTGCACTTCCTCGGGAAGCGCGGCGCCGCCGGAGACGAGCAATCTGAGATTTCCGCCGAACTTGCGATGGATGGGCCAGAAGAGGAGCTTGCCGACGTTGAACGGCGTGCGGTTGCGCAATTCCCCGTGGAGCGCCATCGCGCCCTGGACCATGCCTTCCACGACGCGCGGCCTCGCGGCCAGCTCCTGCGTGATGCGGCGGTGGAGGAGCTGCCAGAGCGCGGGGACCCCGATGAGGGCGTGGATGCGCCCCGACTCGAGCGCCTCCGAGAGCCGGTCGGCGGTCAGCTCGTCGAGATAGGTGATCTCCGCGCCGACGAGGAGCGGAACGAGCAGACCACAAGAAAACTCGAAGGTGTGGTGGAGCGGCAGGACGGAGAGCAGCCCCTCCCCGACGTGCAGGTCGAAGAGCGTCCCGATCTTCGAGGCGAGCGAGGCGAAGTTGCGGTGGGTGAGGAGAACGCCCTTGGGCTTTCCCGTGGTCCCGCTGGTGAAGAGGATCGAAGCGACCTCGTCGGCAGCCGCCGCGACCCGCAAAGGGCGCGAGGGCGGAGCGCCGCGCAACAGCTCAGGCAGGCCGACGGCTCGCAGGCCCTGCGGGACTTCGCCCAGCCGTTCGAGCGCGCGCGGAGAGGCGACGAGCACTTTCGCCTTGGCCGCGACGGCGCAGTTCTCGATCTCGGCGAGCGAGAGCTGGGAATCGAGCGGCGCCGCGGTCGCTCCCGCCTTGAGGATGCCGAAGTACGCCATCGCCCACTCGGGGCGATTTTCCGAGAGGAGCAAGACGCGTTCGCCCGGCTGTACCCCGAGGGCCGCGAGGCTGTGGGCGGCGCGATCGCTGAACTTCCCCAGCTCCTCGTAGGTGACGCGGTCGTCGCGGGTGCGCTCGAGCTCGCGAGCGTTCTCCCCGCCGGCGAAGAAGCGCAGCGCGATCCGCTTTCCGTAGCGGTGGACGCTCGCGTTGAGGAGCTGCAACAGATCCTTCGGCTGCAAGAGCTCGCGCAGGTCCTTGCTGCTCTCCTCCTCGAGGCCCGGGAAGACCCACTCCTCGAGCCCTTTCATGTGCACGTCGAGCCAATAGCGGCGCCAGTCGATCCGCTCCGGATCCCAAGGCAGCTTCTCGCGGTCCCGCGGAGAAAGCTGCCGCCACAACGCCCTGGTGTGCGCGCACTGGAAGACGAACCGCTCGCCCGCCACGAAGGGCAGGAAGAGCTCCCAGGTCATCTCCACCGGTGCCAGCTTCTTGTACGCCGTCTCCAGGGCCTGATCGGCGCGGGCGAGGAGCGCCGTGGTGATGGGCGCGCCCCAGGAGGCGCCCCTGTCGGCGATGAGCTCGCGGCCTGTCTTGGCGAGCTTGCGGAACATCGGCGTCGAGGTGCGGAGGTACGTCTCTCCGCTCACCGTGTACGGTTCGAGCCAGGCGTCGTGGCCGGCGGGGTACGCGCGGTGCCCCTTCAAGGCCATGAAGATGAGCGGAGCGCTGGTCGTGAATCCCTCGTTCCAGCCGGGGAACGGGAAGCGGATCGCGCTCTCCACGATGGCGGGGCGGACGATGGCGTACTTGCAGCCGCTCGTGGCGATGGCCTGCTCGCCCAGCGCCTTCGTGTACGTGTACGTGTTGGGCCAGCCCCACGACTGAGCCCGCGCCATGCCGGCCTCGACGAGCTTCTGCGAGAGCCACAGCTTGCGCTCGCGGCCCGCGGCGAGCCGCAGCGCTTTCTCGTCGTCGGGACTGCGTCCTTCCGACTCGAGACGGCGCACCGCCGCGGCGCGGAAGTGGGCGGCGAGCGCGTGATCGTCCGCCTCTTCCCGTAGCCGCGCGACCAGCTTCTCGACATCGCGCAGCTCCTGCTGCAGCGAGAATCCCGCGCCCCGCAAGCCTTCGTCATTGTCATCCGCGTGCTTCTTGGGAAAGCTGCCGAGGACCGGCTCGTCCTCGAACACCGGTCCGCGGCGCGTTCCGGCGACGAAGCAGGTGGAGACGTGCACGAGCGTCGCGTCGGTCCGGCGGCAAACCTCGGCGGCGTTGCCCGCGCCGTCCGTGTTCACGGCGACGGCGAGCTCCAGCGACGGGTTGAAGGTGACCAGGCCGGCGCAGTTGATGACGCAGCCGAGTCGCCCGCGCAGGGCCTCGATCTCCGCCTCGGGAATTCCGAGCAGCGGCTCGCTGACGTCGCCCGCCATCGGCCGGCACTTTTCGCGCAGGAACTCCTCGAACCGATCTCCGTGACGCTCGCGCAGAGGCCGGAACGGCTCCGTGTCGATGACGCGGCCGAAGAACCGATCCTCGGCGCTGCCCCCGGCGCGCGGGCGAACCAGCACGTGGATGCGTCCGATCCCCGGATAGCGGTCGAGAAGCATGGTGAGGGCGACCTTGCCGAGGAAGCCGGTGACGCCGGTGACGAGGATCTCGCGCCCGCGGAAGACTTCCGAGAGATCGATCTCGGAAGCGACGGCGAGGTCGTTCACGGCTCGCCCTGGGCAGCGTACCCCGGCTTGCGGGCCGCGCCCCCGCGATGCGGCTCGCCTTCGCCGAGCAGCCGCGCTTCCTCTTCGGCGGAGACGGCAACCTCGGTCATCACCATAGGCGGATGGTGCATGAGAGTCATCTGGGCCGAGCGCCCTTGCCGGCCGCGCGCCATGTCGATCGCCTCGGCGAGCGTATCGGCGCGCTCCCAGCCGAGGAGCTTCGGGACGTGCTGGTTCTCGGTCCCCACCGCGATGACCTGGCCGAGGTGGGCGCGGCCGTTCTCGCCCCAGTACCACATGTAGAAGGGGTGGGCGCCGTGATAGGCGTTGCCCTTGCGGTAGAGGTGCACGTAGCTCGGGTTCTGCGCGAACTCGCGCTCGTACTTGTGGTGCAGCTCCATTGCGTCGGTCGTTTCCGGCAACAGGCGATGGAAGAACTCGATGTAGCTCGGGTGCTGCACGGGATCGAACTCGTCCATGCAGGGATGGGTGAGGATGAGGGTCCCGCCCTTCTTCACCAGCGGGATCCCGCGGTTCATGTTGAAGAAGTAGCCGCAGGCCATCACCTGCACGAGCAGCGGATTCAAGATCGAGTTGACGTTGTAGGGCGAGATGTAGGGGATGCCGCAGACGAGGATGTCGCTCTGCCCCTTCACCCGCACGAAACATTGCTTGCGGCAGGCTTCGAGGATCTTCTCGTGCGCCGGCTCGGTCTTCCCCGCCGCGACCGCGATGAGGCCGTAGCCGGCGGGCACGCGGTGGAAGATTTGCTGCCGCAGGCTGCGGGGCGTCTTCGACAACGTCCAGCGTAACCCGGCGAGCGCGGTGCGATCGAAGTCGGTGAAGTCCTCCTCGCGCTTGCCGAGGAAGCCGAGGGGGCCGTCGAACATCTGGTTGTTGAGACAGGTCTCGATGTGGAAGACGTCGACGTGCTCGTCGATGATCCTGCCGATCCGGTTCACCGAGCCGTGCAGCGCCGAGTGGCGCGGCTCCATGTAGCTCTTGCTCTCGCGGATGGCGTGGGGCGTGTGATGGGCGCGCAGGCCCAGGTAATCGGTGAGCCCGGTGCCGACCGACTTGTGCCCTCCGTCCATGGGGACGAAGTTCACGTTCAGGTAGATGACGAGGTCCGCCTCGGTGGCCTTGCGCGAGATGCGCACCTTCTCGTGCATCTCGGTCTCGCCCAGTTCCACGATCCCGCCCGGCTCCTCGGCGTCGTGGTTCGTGTAGCGGTCCGGGTAGTAGGCGTCGAAAATCTTGCGTCCTACCATCCGTTGCATTTCTTGCGGCGTCATCCTCCGGTGGAGCGCGTTGGCGACGAGCAGGTGGACGTCGTCCACGCCCGAATCGGCGAGCAGGTTGAGGACGATCTCCAGCATGATCTGCCGCACGTCCGGCGTCCGCATGGGCGGGAGCGGCAGGGAGATGTCGTCCATCGCGATCAGCACCTTCATGCCGGGGCGCAGCTTGGCGTGGAGCGGATCGCTCTGTTCGGGATGGTTGATCGCCCAGCGGATCGCCGCCCGCCAGTTGGACAGCGGCTCGATGGGCGGATTGGAGAACACCACTCGCGTCCCAATCGGCAACTCCTCGAGCAGGATCTCGCTGTCGCTGAAGATCATCCGCGGCGGACTCTTCCGGTCCTGCACGACGACCTGCGAATCCTCGTCGTAGCTCTGCCGCAGCCGGTCCAGGGAGCGCATCTATAGGCGCTTTGTACCCGACTAACGGGGTAGTTCGCACTAGGAGGGCGCTATTTCCGGGGCCGCTTCTTCGTCTCCTTCTCCCAGATGACCACCTCGATGTTGTTTCCGTCCGGGTCGAAGGCGAAAGCTGCCCAGGCAGCGTAGCCCTCGCGCGGCCCGGGAGCGCCGTTGTCCTTGCCGCCCGCCTGCAGGGCGGCACCGTGGAATTCGTCGATCTGTTTTCGGTTCCTGGCGAGGAATGCGATGTGCGTCGGCGACCCGACCCGGCCCTTCGTCACCCAGAAGTCGTGGCGGCCCTTGGCGTCCTTGAAGCCGAACGAGTCCCCGTACTCGAGGTCGCACTCGTAGCCCAGGGGCTTCAAGGCGGCCTCGTAGAACTTCCGGCTCTTCTTCGAACTGCGGCAGCGGAGGCTGACATGCTCGATCATGGCTCTCCCCAAAGGGACCGAACGAGTAGCATGCGGCCATGCTCTCCTCCATCGGCATGGCCCTGCTCCTCGCCGCAGGGGCGACCGCCAGCCCGGCGCCCGATCCGCTTGCCCGGACGCTCGAGCAGAAGACGCAGGCGCTCTTCGACGCGCTCGTCCGCGGCGACAAGACGACCTGGGACGACCTGCTCGCTCCCGACATCGCCTACGCAAGCGAGGACGGGACCATCAAGGACAAGGCCCAGCTTCTCTCCGAGGTGACGCCGCTGCCGAAGGGCATCACCGCCAGGCTGGAGGTCACCCGATTCAAGCTGCACCGCCACGGCGACACCGCCGTCGCCACCTACGTCGCCGAGGAGACCGAGGGGTATTTCGGCCAGACGATCCACGCGTCCTACCAGGAGACGGACACCTGGATTTCCTTTCCGGCGGGTTGGAAGCTCGTCGCCTCGCAGGTCCTGGCGCTGAGGACCGATCCGCCGGAGACGGCGCTCACGCCCGCCCAGCAGGATGCGTACGCCGGCGTCTATCGATTGACGCCCGAGATCACCTACACCATCCGGCGCGAAGGCAATGGGCTCGTCGGCGAGCGGAAGGGCAGGGCCAAAGCTCCCCTCAAGGCCGAGCTGCTCGACGTCCTCTTCGTTCCCGGCGAGAACCGGATCCGCAAGATCTTCCAGCGCGGGCCCGACGGGGGCGTCACGGGCTTCGTCGAGCGCCGCGAGTCCTGGGACATCCAGTGGACGCGGGTGCCCGCTGGCAAATGAGCGGCCCGGCCAGACCTCAGCGCGACGCCGTCGACCGCAGATCAAGGATCGGCCACTCGTAGGTACGAGCGTGGGCCCGCAGGCGCGGATCCGGGTTCACCGCGCAGGGCCGTCCCACCACCGCCAGCATCGGATAGTCGGAAAGGCTGTCCGAATATGCGTGCGAGAGCTCGAGCTTGAGCCCGTGGGAAGTGCAGTAGTCGCGAATGCGGCGGGCCTTGTGGGCGCCCTCGACGATGGGCGGGATCACCTTGCCGGTGGCGAAGCCCTCGACGAACTCCAGCGAGTTGGCGATGAGATCGTCGGCGCCGAGGAGCCGCACGAGGGGCGCCATGGTGATGTCGATGGCGCCCGTGCAGAGGACGATCTTGCAGCCGCCCCGGCGCGCCTCGGCGATGAGATCGAGGGCGCCGGGATACACGGCCGGCTCCAGCACCCGGTCGCACAGATCGCCGGCCAGCTCGACCAGCCGATCTTCGGAGAGCCCGCGATAGGCCCGGTAGAAGAGCTCGTTGAAGACCTTGCGGTTGTAGAGATCGGCAGCGGCGTAGACGGGCGCCAGGGCGAGACCGCGCAACAGCCGGTTCGCCATCCCGAAGATGGTTCCCCGGTTGAAGACGTAATGCGCGTACGCGTCGACGACGTTGGTCGAGATCAGCGTTCCGTCGACGTCGAAGAACGCGGCCCGGTCCACCGGCTACCGCCGGCGGCCAAAGAAGCGCAAGAGAATGAGGAAGAGGTTGATGAAGTCGAGGTAGAGGGCGAGCGCACCGTGGAGAGCGAGCCGGTCGTCGCCGGCGGACGCGAAGGAGCGGATGCGCTGGGCGTCGTACGCCGCGAGCCCGCCGAACACCAGGACGCCCATGCAGCTCGTCACAAAGACGATGGCGTCGGAGTGCAGGAAGATGTTGACCACCGAGGCGAGGATGATGCCGACGAGCCCGATGAAGAGGAAGTGGCCCCAGGCCGAGAGGTCGCGCTTTGTGAGGGTCCCGTAGGCGCTGACTGCCGCGAAGGCTCCGCCGGTGATGAAGAAGGTCGAGGCGATCGACTCGCGGCTGTACATGAAGAAGATCGCCGACAGTGTCAGCCCCGAGACCGCGCAGTAGGCAAGGAACATCGCGGCGGCGGTCCCGAACGTCGCGGTCCGGACCACGCGAGAAAAGGCGACCACCATCACCAATTCCCCGATGATGAGGCCGAGGAAGACGATCGGATTTCCGAAGATGACATGCTGCAGGCCGGGACTCTGCGTGACGGCGAGAGCGAAGAGTCCCGTGACGGCGAGACCCGCGGCCATCCACCGGTAGACCTTGGCGATGAAGGTGGCTTCCGCGCCCTGGGCGCGGTCGTAGGCGGCGGAATTCTGCCAGGGATCAAGCGGCATGGCGGTAGTACCTCCGGGATGGGTCCCGAGCGGTAACGTAACGGCAAATGCCGCCCTGCGCTACCGGTTTGCAATCGTGGCCCGGTTGGGCGGACGGCTCACGATTCGTCGAGGAACGCCAGGGCGGAAGCGGAACGGGCGAAGAGCACGCACGCGAGCGCAGCGAATCCGGTCGTTGAAAGGGACTTTGCCGTCCACAGGCGCCCCACGGCGTCCAGCCCCGCCTCGCAGTCGCGGGCGAGCCCCACGAGACTCCCGGACGGCTCCCGTTCCGGAAAGAGGTCCGCGGTCCAGGCCGCGGGAATTCCCTTCCGCATCTCCTTCCAGCGGACGGGTTGCCACGCTCCGGTTGCGCCGACGAGCGGCTCCAGATCCGTTGCCAGCCGACCCGAGCGCGCAGCGTCGCGGAAAGCGCGCAGCGCGAGGGCAAGTCGCAGCGCCTGCGACGACCCGGCAAAGAACGCTCCGAAGGACGGGTCAGAAGTCGCCGGATTGTCGGCGTCGAGACGGGCGCGCCACTCCTGCTGGGCGGAGGCGAGATCGCTTCCTGCCGCGGTGCGCTCGTCGATCTCGCGAACCAAGGAAGCAGCGCCGGGAGGCGGCAAGGTGCCCGCGCCGGCATCCTCGGGGAGGGCGAGGAGCGGATGGATGGCGGAGAGCGCAACCAGCCTCAGGAGCGCGGCGTGGGTCGCGACGAGGACGCCCGGGTCGGTGCGGGCGGCAGCTTGCCTCGCGGCGGAGAGGAAGCGGCCCGCTTGATCGCGCGCCCGCTCCTCGCACAGTGCGCGCTGCCCATTCCGGGAACCGCGTTCGCCGAGGCCCCAGAGAGGATCGGCCGCCGTGGTCGTGGTTCCGCTCTTCGAGAGGCCGCGGGCGAGCACTTCGTCCCATCCAGGGGCTCCATCCCACGAGTAGACGTCGATTCCCGTCGCCAAGAGCTCGATCTCGGCGAGCGGTTCCGCCGCCGGCGCACCGTTCGCGAGCTCCAAGGCGGGGCCCGTTGCATCGAGGATCAGCTCGGCAAGCTGGAGCGCCGCTTCCTTGCGGCCCGGCAAATCCTCTTGCAGGCCCTGCACCAGGGCGTCCGCTAGATCGTGCTGGGGACCGCGTTCCTCGGCCATCGCGCTCAGCCCGCCGCCGCAAGCAGATGGCCCGCGAAGTACGTGGCGGAGGCCGCCACCGCGCCGACCATCGCCGATTCGAGACCGCTGCGGTGCCACTTGCGGCCGGTCATTCGCGTCTTGGCCGCGCCG
Organism: Deltaproteobacteria bacterium; assembly: GCA_005879805.1. GTDB lineage: Bacteria > Myxococcota > Myxococcia > Myxococcales > 40CM-4-68-19 > VBKO01. Next base: position 12,946 of record VBKL01000220.1, read on the forward strand.
GCGACGAAGAGCGCGGACAAGGTCAGCACCGAGGAGAGCGCGAACGCGTTCGAGATGCCGAGAGGAAGCGCATAGGGCACGACCGGGAAGGCGGCGCCGAGTGCGTAGGCGAGGGCGACCACCGCTCCTGAGCGCAAGGGCGAGACGGTGGGCGCGACGGCGAGCCCGAGCTCCTCGGTCATCATGGTGTCGACCCAGAAATTCCGATCGGCGGTGACGTGCGAGACGATGGTGTCGAGCGCCGCTCCGCGGTAGCCCTTGTTCTCGAAGATGGTGCGCACCTCGCGCCGCTCTACCTCCGGAAACCGTGCCACCTCGTACTCCTCGCGGGCGCGCTCCTTGAGGATGTACTCGCGCTCGCTCTTGGCGGCGAGGAAGGCGCCGAGACCCATGGCCACCGTCCCGCCGAGAAGCTCGGCGAGGCCCGCGAGGAGCACGATCCGCGTGGAGGCGGCGGCGCCGTGGACGCCGGAAACCACCGCGAAGGCGGCGACCAGGCCGTCGTTGGCGCCGAAAACGAGATCCCGGACGTTCTTCCCGCCCGGGATGTGCCCCGCCTCCGAGTGCGACGCCCCATCCTCGCGAGTCTTCAGGAAGAACCCGGGCAGGCGCAGCGACAGGGAAACACCTCCTCGATCGTATGCTCCGGCCTACGGCCTACGGCCTTTCGCCCGTCCCCGGGCAAAGCCCGCTCCTCCTGCCTCAGGAGACGAATTGCCACGCCCTCGGCGAGGTGACAACCGGCCGCCCGGCCAGTATTCTGCGAGGACGTGTTGAAAACGATTCTCACTCTCAGCATCAGTTGGGCCTTGGCGTCCGCGGCGCTCGCCGAACAGCCCGCGCCCGTCCAGTCCGCCCAGAGCTTGCGCCGCGCCGTCGCGCTCCTCGATTACGTGGCGGGCGACTACGGGCGCGCCGTCGGTCCGGGCGGAGAGGTCCTCTCTCCGGACGAGTTCAAAGAGCAGCAGCAGTTCGTCCTCGAGGCAGCGCGGGAAGTGCGCGACGACGCGGGGCCTGCGGGCGAAGATCTCGTGACGCGGCTGCAAGCGCTGCACTCTCGCGTCGCGGCGCGCGCCTCCCCCGCCGAGGTCAGCATGGCCGCCCGGGCGCTGCGGGACGAGATCGTCCAGCGTTTCAAGGTAGCGCTCCTCCCGGTGCACCCTCCGGACCTCGCCCGCGGCCGCGCCCTCTACGCGGAAAGCTGCGCCGCGTGCCATGGCGCGGACGGACACGCTCCGCCCAAGGAGGCGCACGAGCTTTCCACCCAGCCTCCGTCCTTCGCGGTGAGCGCCGAGGTGGAAGAGCTTGCGCCGCAGCGCATCTTCAGCGCGACTACCTACGGGGTCCCCAACACGGCGATGCCGGGCTACGAGGACGCGCTCGACGACGCGCAGCGCTGGGACCTCGCCTACTTCGTCCTCTCGCTTGCCCACCGGACGCCGGCCGACGTGCGGCGCGGCATTTCGCTGGCGCGCGCGGCCCTGATCGAGGGCGGCTACCGCGAGATCGCAACCCAGAGCGATGCCGCCTTGCGGGCCCGGCTCGCCGCTGCCGGCCTGTCGGGGCCGGACGCCGAAGTCGCTCTCGCGTCCCTGCGCGCAGGTCCCTTCTCCGAGGAGGATGCCAAGGGGGCAGGGCTCGCGGAGGTGCGCCGCGATCTCGCCCGCGCCCTTGCCCAGGCGAACGCGGGTGACCGGGACGGCGCGCGGCGCACCATCATCTCGGGGTACCTCGATCATCTCGAGCCGCACGAGCCCGCGATGCGCGCCCGGGACGCGCAGATGGTCTCGGAGATCGAGCGGGAATTCCTCGCGCTCCGCTCCTCGCTCGACGGCCCGAAGGGTGGAGGCCGAAGCAAGGGCGGCGGCGACACCGAGGCGATCGTTCGCCGCGCTTGCGCTCGGGGCCGTCACCTGGTGGGCGACGGGAGCTCTGCTGGTGGGTATTTCCGGAGCCAAGCGCGAGTTGGTGGAGGGCATCGGCCAGCTGGTCACGGCGGCGCTGCTCCTCTACGCGAGCCACTGGCTTCTCGCCGCGGCGAGCGCGAAGCGCCTCGTGTCCTTCCTCTCGGAGCACGCGGTCCGGGCGGGAAGCTCCGCGGTGGTCTTCGGCCTCGCCTTCGCGGCCATCTACCGCGAGATGTTCGAGGTGGTGCTCTTCTTCCGCGGGCTCCTCCTCGAAGCTCCCGGACAGGGCGGGGCGGTGGCGCTCGGCGCCCTGTGCGGCCTGGTAGCCCTGGTCGGGCTCGTCGCCTTGTTCCAGAAAGTGGGCAAGCGGCTGCGCCCGCGTCCCTTGTTGCTCACTTGCGGCGTGCTCCTCTGCGTGCTCGCCGTGCTGATGGTCGGCAACGGAGTCCGGGCACTGCAGGAGATCGGCGCCGTGCCGCTCACGGTCTGGACCGGGTTCCAGCTCCGCGCGCTCGGCATGTACGGGACGCGCGAAGGCATGATCGCGCAGGCCGTCGTCCTCTTTGTGCTGATCGGTTCGGCCCTCTGGTCCGCGCTGCGCGGCGGCTCCGGATCACCGGGCGGCCGCGCTCCCGTGGACGCAGCGCGGGCGTGAGGCGTGACTTAGCGGCCGCGGTCAGGCGACGGGCGGGCGATGCAGCGTCCTGACTCGCATTTCGGCTCTACCTGCTGCCCGAGCGGATGGCAGGAGATGTCGGGGCACGTCTTGCCGTGCAAGCATGCGCGGTTGTCGGCGCCGAGCGCATCCGCCCGCGCCCGCGTTACCGCTCTCGGCACGCACAGCGTCTCGCAGCAGCCTCCCTGCGCCACGCGCGTCAGCGCACATTGATCGTCGCTCGAGCAGCGATCGTCCTCCGCTTCCGTACGAGGCGAGTCGCCGCCCGCTCCGCCCGGATGCCCTCCGTGGGTTTTCACCCACTCCTCGTGGACCCGCTCGGCCGCCTCTGAAGCGGTGGTCGCCCCGGAAGCGGGCGCAGCGGGGGCGGGTGCGGCGGACGGCTTCTCCGCCTCGCGTTGCGCGGCGGGCGCAGGCGGCGTCTGCGTGGGCGGGCCGCTCTCTTTGGACGTGGCGCAGGCGGCGAGCGCGAAGAGCGGGATGGCGAAGCGGAGCAGCGATTTCATGGCGCGAAATTACCCGCCGTTCGCCCTCCGTCAAGACGCGGAACGCGTCCTAGCCCGGAATTGCGCGCGCCCGCCGTGGCAGGACGACGCAGAAGCGCGTCCCATCGTCCTGCGACGAGCGGACCGAGATCGATCCGTCGTGAGCGAGGACGATCTGCTGCACGATGTAGAGGCCGAGGCCGAGCCCGTTGGAGGCGGCCCGGCCGCGCCCGGAAGGCCCGCGCCGGCCGGGCTCGAAGATGTGCGGCAACACCTCGTGCGGGATGGGCGGACCCTCGTTGCACGTCTCCAGCTCCACCCGATCGCCCTTGTCGCGCAGATCGACGCGCACGACGGCGTTCTCGGGGCTGTGCTGGAGCGCGTTGCCGATCAAGTTGGAGACCACCTGGGCGAGGCGGTCGGGATCCCAGCTTCCCCAGGCGTCGCCGTCGCGATGGAGCTCGACGCTCCGCTCGGGATAGGCGAGCTCCAGTTCCTCGATCACCTGCGCGGTCAGCTCGGCGAGGTCGACCCGCCGCCGCGCGATGGGGGCCTCCTCCAGGTTGCGCTTGCGCTCGGTGATGTCGGCGGCGACGGAGATGGTGCCCGAGATCGCCCCGAGCGGATCGCGCAAGGGGGCGATCGATACCAGGAGGTCGAAAGGGCTGCCGTCCTTTCGTTTGCGGTGCACCTCGGCGGTCACGATGCTGCCCGTCGAGCGCGCCTTGGCGTGGAGCGCGAGCCCCTCCTCCTCCGAGCGCTGGTCGGGGCGGGTCGGATCCGTCTTCCCGATCACCTCGGCGCGCGAGAAACCGGTGATCTCTTCCGCCGCCCGGTTCCAGATGCGTACCTTCCCGTCGCGGTCGAAGGAGACGATCGGCAACGGCGCGGCCTCGATGAGCTGCTCGAAACCCTGGGCGAGATTGCGGGTGGCGCGCTCGGCCCGGCGGCGCTCGCTGATGTCGCGCAAGGCTACCGACCAGAGATCCTTGCCGTCGATCCGCGTCACCGACACTTCGACCGGCAGCTCGACCCCGCCGCGATGCCGCGCGGTCATCTCCAGGCGGCGGCCGAGCACGCTTCCCGCCGCCTCGAGCCGCTGCAAGAGGAGCTTGCGCTCGGACTCGCGCAGCTCGGCGGGGAGGATGAGATCGGTGAGATCGTGCCCGAGCGCTTCGTTGCGGGAGTATCCGAAGACCCGCTCGGCGGCGGCGTTCCATTCCAGGACCCGTAGCTCGCCGTCCACCGCGACGAAAGCGTCGAGGGCGGAAGTGAGGATCGCCGCCCGGAGCGCTTCGCCCGCGTGCAACTGCTCCTGCGTGCGGAGCCGGCGCAGGAACTGACCCGCCTGCCGTCCGACCGTCTCGATGGCTCCGCGCGAGCTCGGCGCGCACGCATTGCGCGAAACGATCTCCAGGACCCCGAGGGTCTCGTCTCCCACCCGCATCGGTACCGCATACGCGGTGGCGAGGCCGGCCTTCTCCAGCTGCTCCCTGCGCGCCGCATCCGTTTCGTGCGCGAAACCGCGGGCGAAGACGGGCTCGCCGCGCGCCCAGGCCGTTCCCGGGAGCCCTTCGTTGGGTCGCATCTCCAGCCCGGAGCAGAGCAGCCGCAAGTCCTGTCCGAGCGAAGGAGCGACATGGCTCGCGCGGCAATGGATCAGCTTTCCTTCCTCGTCGACGAGCCAGGCGAGACCGACGTCGAAGCCGAGGTGCTGGCAGAGCGCGGAGAGCGCGCCCTTCATCGCTTCCTCGACGGTCCGCGCCTCGGAGAGCGTCCGCGCCAGCTCGTCCTGCAGCGCGAGCAGGCGATGGGCTTCGGCGGTGCTCGCCTCCATCTCGACGATGTCGGTGGCCCGCGTCGCGGCGGTACGCACGAGCGAGAGTTCGAGGGGCGACAGCTCGTAAGCGGTCCTGGAGCCCGCGTGCAAGATCCCGAGGAGCACGCCGCGATCGAGGAGCGGCACGACGTGCAGTGCGCGGATGCCGCTCTGCGCTACCGCCGAGCGCGCGAGGCGCGGGTCGGTGACCGCGTCGCGGACGGAAAGCCCCATCCGCGTCCGCGCGACTTCCTCGTCGAGCGCTCCGGCCGGGGCCACGCATCCGACGAATCCACGCTCGAGCCCGGAAGCCTCGCGCACGATCAGCGACGAGTCGAGGAGCGCGGCACAATCGATCCCTGGCGATTCTTCCAGGAGCGTATCGCGCGACGGTGTCGAGAATGGCGGCGAGCGTACCGAGCAATGCCGGAGGACGTCCGCGCCGTCGCGCGGCGGCTTCGATGGCTGAGGCCCATCGCGCGAGCACTTCCTTGCGCCGCTGCCGCAGCGCCGGGATCAGCCCGAGCGGGACTTCTTGCTCTGCCGGCACGCCACCTCCCCGCCGCTTGGCGATCAAGCTAGGCACGGGTCTGAGGGCGCCAAATAGAGGAGCGTCCGTACGACCGACAGGAGGGGAGGCAGGCGAGCAACCGTTTCGAGCGGTTTCGCCATCCAGGACGCGACAATTCTTCCTTCTACGATTCGTAGCTGTGCGCGCCGCGAGTGCCCGACGGAGACGACCCGGCGCGAGTTTCGCAGATGGATCGGGGCGGAGGTTTCATGCCCGCCCGGATCCTCGACCTGACCAGCATCCATCTCGCGAACGAGAACGAGATCGACAACGCCATCTACGCGGTCCTCTGCGCGGCCTTCGGCGAAGACAAGCAGGAGCCGCAGGTGCGCAGGGGTGTCCGGGCCCGCCTCGGACGGGTACCGACGGCGGCGGAGGTGGTGGAAGCTGCCTGCACCGAGCTGCGCTGCCGGGGCAGGCTTTCCTACGAGGAGCAACGCCGCGGCGCGGCGGCGCACATCCTTGCGGCCTTCCTCGATCTATCGCCCGAGGATCGCGCTGACGTCTCGCTCGCGCCTCCGGTTACCTGCTGCGAGCGCGGATGACGATCATCCACACGAACCAGAGGCCGTAGAAGAAGGCCATCGCGACCGCGCCGGCGATCCCGGCGTCGGCCACCGACCCGGTCTGCTTGCGCACGACGACCGCGAGATCGAGCGCGAATCCGAACGGCAAGGCCGCGAGCGCGAGCAGCACCATGGCGCTCGCGAAGCGGTGGAAGCGTTCCGTGTCCTCTCCGCGCTCGACGATGCGGTGGTACGCCGCCGGCGCCATGAGGAAGATCACTACCGCCACGTTCGCGACGATAGCGGCGAGATGCAGCGTCTTCAGAGCCTGCGGCAGCTTCTCGTAAGCGTCCATCAAAGTGATGGCGAGCTGGAAGCCGACCAGCGCCTGGGCCCCGGGGAGGACGACGCGCGCCTCGGTGAGCACCTGCACGATCTTGTCTTC
>VBKL01000030.1 GCA_005879805.1 Deltaproteobacteria bacterium
GTCGCAGCCGCGGCGGGTACTCTAGGTTTCATCCTGCGCTTCGTGCCATCGAACATTCCCCGGCTCAACGAAGTACGGATCGACTGGGTGGTGCTTTCGGTCGCTCTACTGATTTCCATTCTCACCGGCTTGCTGTTTGGACTTGCTCCTGCGCTTCATTCGGCGAAAGTCGCGCTCTCCTCGGCCATTCGCGAAGGCGGTGGAGGGTCCGGCTACAGCACGAAGACCGGCCGGCTGCGGGATGTTCTAATCGTCTCGGAAGTGGCACTTGCTGTCATACTGATGGTCGGAGCCGGCTTGCTGCTGCGTACGCTGCGGGATCTGTTGCAGGAAAATCCGGGCTTCAATCCAACTCGAGTCGTCACGGCAAACATACAACTTCCGAATCCCAACGAAAGGGAGAAGGATCCGTATCTCGATATTCCTCACCGCGCCACCTTCAATCGTGAGTTGCTGCGGCGCATGAAGGCAATTCCGGGAGTGGAGCTTGCTGCAATCACTTCGGCTCTACCGGGCACCAATACCAACCCCAACGCGGTCGGTGGCATAGCGAATGAAGGCTTTGCGATCGAAGATAGACCGGACGAATCCTTTCAGGATTTGCGCGCCGAGAGAATTCGCATAAGCCCCGACTATTTCAAGGTGTTACAGACCTCGCTCCTACGCGGCCGCTCATTCACGGAGGACGATGAAGACGGCAAACCGCTGGTGGCCATCATTGATGAAAGCACTGCTCATAAGTATTGGCCAACGCTCGATCCGCTGGGCCGCCGGGTGCGGTTCATACGAGACCCGGCCAAGCCATGGACGACCATCGTGGGTATCGTCAAGGATATCAAGAGCGACGGTCTCGACATCGACGGCGTTCCCCACATCTACGTTTCGACCTATCAAGACTCCAGCAAGCGACTGAGCCTGGTGTTCCGGACGTCTCTGTCCGCGACCGTACTCGAGCCACAGATTCGGCATGAAATCCAGAGCATTGACCCGGGTTTGCCGGTATTTGGTGTTGCTTCAATGAACGACGTCCTTGATCGCTCATTGGCTTCGCGCCGTTTTTCTGCCGATCTGGTGGGCGGACTTGCTGGACTGGCGGTGCTTCTAGCCTCCATCGGAATTTACGGCTTGTTGGCTTATATGGTCGGCCAAAGATCGCGCGAGATCGGCATCCGTATGGCCCTGGGCGCGCGGCCGGAGGACATTCAGAGAATGTTCTTACGCAAGGGTGTCGCGCTTGCTGGCGTGGGCGTCGTTGCCGGATTGATCTTTTCTGCATCCACTGCGTCCGTGATGGCGAGTTTGCTCTATGGGGTGCGCCCCCATGATCCGGTCGTGTTTGTGATCGTACCTCTGCTCTTGTTTGCCATTGCCGCTGTAGCCAGCTACCTTCCAGCCCGGCGCGCGACGCAAGTGAACCCGTTGAGTGCGATTCGCGAGGCATGAACTCGCCGGTTTACGGCGAGGTCGAGGCATTCAATGCCGACCCGTACGCACATCACTGCTTCGAAAACAGTTGGTCTCTGCTTGGGTGAGTCGAGGTCAGCAGTAAACCCGGTATCCAAAGGAGTTCGCCATGAGCAAGACTGCAATCGTCTCGCCGGAGCTCGCGCCACCGGTCGGCCCGTTCTCGCAAGCGATCGAAGTCGATGGTTTCCTCTACTTCAGCGGCCAGGTCGCCCAGGACCCGGCCACTGGCAAGGTGGTGGAGGGGGGTATTGTGGCCGAGACAGAGCGCGTCTTCCGGAATCTTTCGGCAATTCTCAAGGCGGCTGGCAAGAGTTCCGATGACGTCGTGCGCGTCGGCGTGTTTCTCACCAGCATCAGTGACTTCGTCGCGATGAATGGCGTCTACGCAAAGTATTTCACCCAGCCCTTTCCGGCCCGCACGACGGTCGCGGTGGCTGCGCTACCGCTTGGGGCCCGCGTTGAGATCGATCTCGTCGTCAAGGCTTGAGTCGACGCGCGCGAGTCGATCCGATGACATACGCATTTCAAATCGTCGATGTCTTCAGCTCGACGCCGTTCGGCGGGAATCAACTGGCGGTCCTGCCAGACGCGGTCGGCATTTCGGGTTCGCATCATTACACCTCGAACGGAGCTCGACTTTGCGGGGCATCCTTCGATCGGCACAGCCTGTGCGCTCGTGATGAGACAGCGCGCTCGGCCTAGCGAGCCGATCCGGCTCATCCTGGAGGAGAATGTCGGTCCCGTAACGGTCGAAGTCGCTCAGCATGACGACGGGTTCAACGGCTGATTGATCTTGTCGAGGGAGATCGAGACACCGACCGGCGCGCCTTCTCCGACTGAGCTCGCCGCCGTCCTATCTGAGCCTGCCGCAGACGCGCTCGGCGTTCTCTCTCGCGTGCTCACCTGCGCCACGGAATGGGGCATCATCGACGCGGCGCCACGATTCGCGAAGCTGAAGGCGCAGTAGCCCGAGATCGAGTTCTTCGACTTCGAGGATCTCGAGCTGCTCGTAAGCGGGCGCACGGAAGTCGGGGCCCGAGGTCCTGGCGTTCGTGCTTCTTGGCGCCGACGCGGGCTTGCGACGAGGCGAGATCATCGCGCTCGAGCAGACCGATGCCGACTACCGCCGCGGCCAGCTCAGCGTCGCACGCTCGGACTGGTGCGGCGTCGTGGGTTCACCCAAGGGTGGCGGCGACGGCGAGCGCGTGACGGAGACCACTCTGCGTGGCTGGATGGAGCGCTCGGAACGCGCTGGTGGCCTTCCGGTGACCGGGCACATCCATCGGCTCCGCCACACCTTCTGCTCGCATCTCGCGATGCGCGGAGCGCCGGCGAAGGCCATCCAGGAGCTGGCCGGTCACGCGGACCTGAGCACCACGATGCGCTACATGCACCTGTCGCCCGCGTCGCTGAACCAGGCGATCCAGCTTCTCGAACAGCGCGCCGTCAGCCCCGCGAACACGCGGGGAGAGAACGGGGGGAGAACGCCTTCGTCCGAAGCAAACCGCAAGAATCACGTCCTAGATAGGAAGCGTCCCCACAGAGATTCGAACTCTGGTTACCGCCGTGAAAGGGCGGTGTCCTGGGCCTCTAGACGATGGGGACGGCCGCGCTCATCTAGCACGGCCGTCGCCTGCGATCCACGGGACTGCGAAGGATCTACTTCTTCGCCGCCGCCGCCAGCTTCGCCGCCTTCGCTTCCTTGCGGCCCCTCCCG
>VBKL01000031.1 GCA_005879805.1 Deltaproteobacteria bacterium
CGAACGTTCGCGAAGCGTTCGCGAGCGGCCGATTGCCGGTCAGATCGAACGTCCGCGCCCTCCTGCCAGTGTTCAGGCGTGGCACGGGTCGTGCGTACCGCTACGGATAGCAGGCGACCGGACGCCTCCACTCTGGAGGTGGTTTGAACCGTATCGGCGCGCCATGCGGAAAGCACACCATGTTACGCGCACGAGACCGCGCAAGCCCCAAGGGGCTTGCTGTCCTCCTCTTCGTGTCCCTCGCGTTCCCCTTCGCCGCGCGAGCCGTCGACCTCGATCTGAAGCTAGAGCCCGGTGCGGCCGTTTCCCTGAGCAGGCCACAGTCGCAGCGGTTCGAATTCGGCGGCGCCGCCACCATCACGGGGCTCGCGGGCTTCGAAGGCGGCTACGTCAACCTGACCGCAGGCCTCACTTTCCTCGGTCTACCCGCACAGACCGGTTTCGGGTCCACGAGCGTAGGCACCGCCTGGGCACCGGGCGCGGGACTGCGCATCCAGCTGCCTCGTGAATCGGAGCACAGCCGGTTGCTGCAGCCGCACAGTCGAGAGGCGTTCTATGGCGCGAAGCCTTGGATCGACGGCGACGTCCTCTACGTGCGAACTGGTGACCTCAATCGCGTCGGGTTCGCCACGGCCGTGGGCCTTTCGTTTCCGGTCGGCGAGGCGCGTTCGTTCCAGCTCGGGCCCTTCGTAAGATACTTGCAGATCTTCCAGGGGAATCGCGCTGGATTCGATAATCGCAACGCGAACACGATCATCTTCGGTCTCAGCCTGGAGACGGGCACGCGCACCGGGGGGACCCAGGCGATCGAACCCGAACAAGCCCCTCTCGCGATGACCGTCGCTACCGCCGGTCCGGCGGTACGGCGCGACCGCGACGGCGACGGCGTGCCGGACGACGTCGACGACTGCCCCGACGTGCGCGGGCTCGCGTCGAACCGGGGATGCCCGGTCTACGAGAAGATCATCGTCAGACCCGACAAGCTCGAGCTGAAAGAGAAGATCCAGTTTGCCTGGAACGACAGCGTCATCGATCCGGTCTCGTACCCTGCGCTCGCCGAGGTAGCAAAGGCGCTCCAGGACAATCCCGCATTCCGCGTCGCCATCGAGGGGCATGCCTCGTCGGAAGGCGCGGACGACCACAACCAGTCGCTCTCGAGCAGGCGGGCGGAAGCGGTGCTCGAGTACATCGCGAGCCATGGCGTCGCGCGCGACCGGCTCCTCTCCAAGGGCTTCAGCTCATCCAGGCCGATCGAATCCAACTACAGCGAATCCGGGCGGGTAGCCAATCGCCGCGTCGAGCTCGTCGTCCACTTCATCATCTTGAAAGAAGGGGGCCTCTAATGAGCGCCTTGAAAAAGAATCTCGCGGCGGCCCTCCTCCTCGCGTCGCTCGCGGGTTGCGGGCAGCAACTGGTGGAGTTTGGAAACAACAAGGCGGGCACGCCGGGGGCGGGGGTACCGTCCGTTTCTTCGACGGACCCTACTGACACCGCGACGGGCATCGCCGTGACGAGGACGGTCAACGCGACCTTCAGCGAGCCGATGGATGCGGCGACGATTACCGCGTCGACCTTCACTCTGAAGCAGGGAACGACGGCCATCGCGGGCACGGTGACCTACGCGGGCTTGACCGCCACCTTCACACCGGCGGCCGATCTGTCTTCCAACCTCTTCACCGCCACCATCAGCACGGGCGCGAAGAGTTCCGCGAGCGGAACGGCCCTCGCCGCGGACCACGTCTGGACCTTCACCACCATCTCGATCCCTCCGGTGCCTCTGGCCATCAACTTGGGAAGAGCCGCTAGCTTTGGCCTTGCCTCGCGCGCCGGTCTCACCTCGACGGGCGTCACCGTGGTGAATGGCGACGTGGCCTTGTCTCCGCTCGCCACCTGTACGGATGCGACCGGTGGCCCCGGCGCCTCGTCCCGGACGTGCCTGGTGAAGACTTATGCGAGCGGCACCGGAATGACCGTGAACGGGTCGATCTTCTGGGCGGGCGATCCCTTCGACAACGGCCAAACGGCGAACAACGTCACGAACGACCTCAACGTCGCCTGGAACGAGGGCAGCACCAAGGTGGACACGCAAGGCGCCATCGCCGCGAACGAGCTCGGCGGGAAGACCTTCATCGCGGGCGTCTACCACAACGCAAACCTTGGCCTCGCGGCCGGCCTCTCTGCCACGCTCGACGCGCAGAACAACGCCAACGCCGTCTTCATCTTCAAGGTGGACTCCGATCTCATCGATTCGGGCACGCTGCTTCTTCGCGGCAAGATCCTCCTCGTCAACGGCGCGCAAGCGAGGAACGTCTGGTTCGTCGCTGGCCGCGACGTGACCATCGGATCGGGCACTTCCTGGAACGGAAACATCCTCGCTGGCAGGACCGCAACCATCAAGGACGGGTCGACCGTCAATGGCCGGGTCCTGGCAGGCGCGGCCGGAGCCGGCGCGATCACCTTGACCGGCGCAGCTACTCCATCCGTTACCACCGTTACCGTCCCTCGATAATTCAGCGGCACACACCCCCTGGCCCTGGAGTACGCACATGCTACGCAATGCACGGCTCTGTCTTTTCGTCCTCGCAGCCCTCGCCTGCTGGTCCGCGACGTCCTCTCCCTCGCTGGCCTCGGACCGGGCCGTCGGGAAAAGCACCTCCCCGCCTACCTCGTCGTCCGCCCCTTCACTCGGCACATCTGGAACCTTTGCAATCCTGGCAGGCACCGCGGTGACGTGTACCAACGCCACCGTTGCCGGAAACGTCGGCGTGTCTCCCGGTTCCGCGATCACGCAGACCAGCTGCCCGGTGACCGGGACCATCAATGCCGCGAATGCCGCCGCGGCCCGGGCCCAGACCGACTTCTTCGCTGCGTACGAGGCGTTCCGGGCGCTGCGGTGCGATCGGACGCTGACGACGCTCGGCGGGCAAACGCTTCTGCCCGGGGTCTACTGCTTCGACGCGGCGGCCACCTCGACGGGCGGGGTCCTGACGCTCGACGGGCCTGCAAACGGGCTCTGGATCTTCAAGGTCGGGGTCCTGGGAACCGGCGCTTTGACGGGCACGGGCTTCTCGGTGGTCAGCAGGGCCGGGACTCCGCTGCCCTGCAATAGCGTCTTCTGGTGGGTCGCCGACGCCGTGACGCTCACCGACTCGAACTTCGTCGGCAGCATCCTGGCTGGGGCCGCGGTCACCCTCACGATGACAGCGTTCACCCGGATCAAGGCGCTCCTGGCTTTCGCGGTGTTCATCGTGGCCGCCTGCGGCAACGACTCGAACAACCCCGCTAGCAACACGAACGCGCGCAACCCGGCGGGAGCAGGCCCAGCGCCGGTTTCTCTCGGGTCCGCGGGAGACCCCGGTGCTTCCGGCAGCTACGCGATCCTGGCGAAATCAGGAATCTCCAGCGTGCCCGGTTCCGCGGTGACGGGCGACATGGGCTTAAGCCCGGCGGCAGCGAGCTTCGTGACAGGGTTCGCGCTGATCGCCGACTCGACCAACGTCTTCGCCACCTCGACCCAGGTGGCGGGGAAGGTCTTCGCCTCCAACTACGCGGTTCCTTCTCCAATCAATCTCACCACCGCCATCGGCAGCATGGAGGGCGCCTACAGCGACGCCGCCTCACGCACGACGCCTGACTTCCTGGAGCTGGGCACCGGGAACATCGGCGGGCAGACGCTCGTTCCGGGTCTCTACAAATGGACGAGCACGGTCACCATTCCGGCCAACCTCGTCATCGCCGGCGGCGCCAACGACGTCTGGATCTTCCAGACCAGCGGCGATCTCACGATGGCCGCGGCGAAGATCGTGACGCTGAGCGGCGGCGCGAGGGCGAAGAACATCTTCTGGCAGGTTGCCGGTCAGGCGACGCTCGGCGCCAACTCGCACTTCGAGGGAGTCATCCTCTCCAAGACGGCCATCACCTTGCAGACCGGCGCCACCATGAATGGCAGGGCGCTCGCACAGACCCAGGTTGCCCTTCAGCAGGCGACGATTACGCAACCCGCGCAGTAGTCCGGTTCCGGGAGGTCATCACCATGCTGCCTGCATTTGCAATCGAGCACGTGCAGGCCGGCACCGATCGGGGCGAGATCCGCCTCCGCGGCATCCTCAAGTTCGCGGAGGCGGCGCCGCTCTGGACCGAGCTGCGCCGGCTCGAGACCAAGGCGTCGCGGGGGCAGACGCTCGATTTCGAGATGTCCGCCGTGCAGCGGATCGACGGCGGCGCGATGGCGCTGCTCGCCTGCCTGCGCGCGGAATTGCACCGGCGCGGCGTCAAGTCCGAATTCATGGCGGCCGACGAGCAGGTGCAGCGGATCATCCATCTCTACGGTGGCGACCACGCTGTCCGGCGCCTCAAGCGCCGGCGACCGTTGGGGACGCTCGACCAGCTGGGCCGAG
>VBKL01000221.1 GCA_005879805.1 Deltaproteobacteria bacterium
CTTCGAGCTGCCGACGTTCACCGTCCCGAACGCGAGCGAGGTCGGGTTGAGCGCGATCGCCGGCACCTGCGGCGCCGACACCGTGAAGGCGGGGAGCGCGACGGTCTGTGTACCGTGGCCGGAGTTGTTCGCGTCCGGAGTGAAGAAGCCGGCCTTGAGCGTCGACGAGTTCCCCGATCCGAAGGACGCACCGGAGATGTCGTACTGGTTGCCGTACCAGGCGACGGCCCAGACATACGTTCCCGCGGCCGACGGAGCGGTCGCGGTGAGGGTGACGGGGAAGGCGCTGGTCGTGCAGCCGCCGAGGCCGCCCGCACAGCTGCTGCGCCCGAGCTCCTTCAGGTTCTGGTCGAAGAGGAGCGCGCGCACCCAGCCGGTCCGGTAGCCGGCGTTGATGGTGACCGTCACGGTCTCGCCTGGGGCGTAGGACGTCTTGTTGGTGCTGCCCTTCAGGTTGATGTCGCTTGCAGCGGTGCTCGAGTGTTCCCCGTGGAAGTGGCAGCCATTGCAAGTGGTGGGGGTCGTGGAGGAGGTGCTGTGGCAGCTCGCGCAATTGGAGGTGTAGAGCGAGGGAGTGGCCCGGGCCTGCGCTGCCCAGAGCATCACGATACCGAGCGTCATCGTCCGGCCGAGCCTGTTCGCGAATGTCTTCACGCGTTCTCCTTCGCAATCGGTAATTCAGTGCGGCCCGTTCGGTAACATCCGCGGCAGCCATGCAGAAAGGGTGGCATGCTGGGCGGCAGTGGGACGGTCGCCCGACGCGGGGGTACACGTGGCAAGACGCTCAAATCCGCTGAGGCGCCAAGGGATTGAACGAATCGCGCCGCTCGTGTGAATTGTTACCGTACGACTCGCCAAGAAAATCTTTTGGTCGATCGCTGCCGCTGCCGAGGACGGTTTGCCAGGCGGGCCCGTGCGGAATGAAAGGGACGCGGAAGAGGTACGCTACGGCGCCGATGCGACAGCTGGCCAACCCGTGGTTTCCATTCGACGTGTAGGTGCCGCGCCGAGATACGGGTTTCGTCGAGAAGCGCTACAGCGGAAGTCCGACGCCCTTCGAACTGACCACGGTGTGCGCGAATAGTTGCGACGCCGCGCAAGAGCGGGCAAACGACCCGGGGTGTTCGTCCTCGGTCACGTCGGGATCGGAGTCGCGCTCGCCGCGCCACGGCTTCCGCAAAACGCCCGCACCATCCGCTTCCTCGTGCTCGGTACGGTGCTTCCCGATCTGATCGACAAGCCGCTCTACTATGCGCTCTCGCTCGCCACCGGCAAGACGGGCGCGGACCTCGGGCTCGTCTCCAGCACGAGGAGCTTCGGGCACACGCTCCTTTTCTGCTTGTTGCTCTATGCCATTCTGCCGCGCAAATACGGCCTTCCACTCCTCTTGGGAATGGTGACGCACCTCTTCCTGGACGAGCTGGGCGACGTGTTCAGGGTCTTCTTTCCCCAGGAGGGTCCGCCGAGGTCCGGCCCGGGAACGGCGGCGGCCATCCTCTTTCCGCTACTCGGGTTCCACTTTCCCATCCTGCCCTTCTCGAGCGCGGCAGAGCATATGAAAGGGCTGATGGACCCCTACACGCTGACCGGTGAGGCGGTCGGAGCAGTCCTGATTTTCCTCAACCGTGCACGGCTGCGCCTGGCGCTCCGGGGCGCTACTTCACGGTCACCGTCGACGTGACGTTACAAGCGCTGGAGCGCCGAACGGAGGATTTCCAATTGCCGTACGACGCGGGCGGCGAGCGCCGCCAACCGCGGGTGCTGCGGTGTGGGCCAGGCGGGCGCGGTGGCCGCGGCGCGCTGTTCGAGGAATGCCTGCAGGAGCCTTCCCAGGGCAGCATCGACGCGCGCGGCGAGGTCGGCTGCGTCGGACGGATGGTGTCCTGCCGTGAATAGCGCCCCGAGGGACGCGCGCAGCCTGCGCGCATAGGTGAGCACCGCCATCATCGACTCGATGCGCGCCTCGGGAACTCCGGGCTCACCGAGGAGGCGCGAGAGGCTGGCGTCGGCGGCCGCCGCGGCGAGGCCGAATCGACGGCGAGCGGCCCGCTCCGCCACAGGTCCTTGCCGCGCGGCCGCGATGTAGTCGCGCAGCGACGAGAGGAGCGCGACGATCTGGGCGGAGATCCGCTCCGCTTCCCGCGTCGGCCAGAAGAGGAAGGCGAAGAGCAAGGCCACCCCTCCGCCGAGGAGCGTGGTGGCGATGCGAACGCCGGCGAGGTGCCAGTCGCCGCTGGACGATTCCGAGATGAGGAGGAAGACGAGGGTGACGAACGCCGAATAGAGCCCGTAGTTGATGGGCCGCAGCGCGACGGCGAGCGCAGAAAGGGGAAAGAGGAGCGCGCCAAAGATGAAGGGCCGGTGGACGAGCGGCGCGACCAGGGCGGCGCTGATCGCGCCGAGCACGGTTCCCGCGACGCGATCGAGGGCGCGGCGGACGGTGCTGCCCAGGTCCGGCTGCAAGATGATCACCACCGTCACCGTCATCCAGACCGAGCGGCGAACCTGCAGGGCCTGTCCGAGAGCTCCCGCGGTAGCCACTGCGAAGCCCATCCGCGCGGCATGGCGCACGAGGGGCGAATGGAGCGCCAGTTGGTCGCGCAGCGGCACCCGGGCGGGCGCGTCCGGCAGCGGCCCGTGAGACGTCGTCGGATGCTCCTTGCCGGTGCGGAGCGCGTCCGCCATCTCCGCCGCGAAGGTGGCGGTGACTACGATCGGCTCGATAAGGGTGTGGATCTCGGCATGCCCCGCGGGCTCTTCGAGGTGTGGCGGCGGAGGCGGCCCCTCGCCCCGGCCCAGCGTGGCCTGGGCGGGGCGAGTTGCGCGGCAGCCGCTTCGCGCTCGGTCGCGGAACCGGTGGGAAGGCGCGCGAGCAATTCCATCAGGAGGGCAAGCTTGAGATAGCAGTCGGCGACTGCGTTGCGGGCGGGCCGGTAGGGATGGACCGGCCACAGCGCCAGTGCGAGGACCGAGGCGAAGAGCGAGCCTGCGGCGATGAGCATCCCGCGCTCGAGCGCGGCGCCGCCGGGCGATCCGATCGCGATGCAGAGGGTGATGAGGACGATCGCGCCGACCGTCGCCGCAGCGTCGCCGAAGGCGCGCACCAGGCTCGCGAGAGCGCCTACGACGAAGAGGACGATGACGGACGACCACGCTCCGTGCGCGGCGGCGCCGGCCATGGTGACCAGCGCGCCGAAGACGAGGTAGCCCGCCATCGCGGCAGCGCGCAGCGGGTAGGGTCCGCCCGGATCTGCGAGCGTCCCTAGCCATCCGCCGAGGGACATCCAGAGGAGGCCCGGCCGTCCGGTCAGCTGGCCGAAGACCAATGCGGGAACGGTGGCCGTCGCCGCGCGCAGGCCGAGGGAGATCGCGGGACGCACCGCGGCCATCTGCACGCTGGCGCGGACGTGCCGCAGCATGGGCGCCTCCGACTACCATGGAAGCGAAGACGGGAGGAGCGGGCGGAGGATCGATGTCCCGCTCCTGGGACGCCCCGTCCCGCAAGCGGCCGTAGCTCCTCGCGAACGCATGACGATCCGCGGCTGTGCGTACGCGAAGGGCGGCATGGCTTTCGCAGGCCCGAGAGGGATGCGCGGTTTCCTGCAGGACCTTCGCCAGGCGTTGCGCCGGCTCGTCGCCGCCCCCGGATTCGCGATCGTTGCGATCGTCGCCCTGGCGCTCGGCATCGGCGCGAACACGGCCATCTTCACCGTGGTCGATGCTGCCCTCCTGCGGCCCTTGCCCTACGTCGCGGCGGATCGCCTGGTGACGATCGAGGCGACCTCGTCGGAGGACGCGCGGGCGGTCGCAGTCACCGGCGCCGATTTTCTCGATTTGCGCGGGCTCGCCTCGGTGACCGGCGTTACCGCAATGCGCGGCCACGGCATGAATCTCGCCGGCGAGCGCCCGGAGCGAGTCTCCGGAGCGGTGGTCAGCTCGAACTTCTTTTCGGTTCTCGGCATAAGGCTCCTCGCCGGGCGCGGATTCGGCGTCGCCGACGGAGCGGCACCCCGGGAAGCAATTCTCGGAGAAGGGCTCTGGCGCAGGCGGTTCGGGGCCGATCCGGGCGTCGTCGGACAGACGGTCACCGTGAATGGCGAGCCGTTCGCCGTGGTGGGCGTGGCGAGCGCCGATCTCCAGCTTCCCGCCGGATCGGAAATGTGGGTCACGCCGCGCTGGAAGGTGCCCGATCATCCGCTGCGCCCGCAGATCGACAACAGCGCCGATCGCGACAGCGCCTACCTGGACGTGGTCGCCCGGCTGAAGCAGGGAGCGACGCCGGCGAACTTGCAGGCCGAGTCGACCGCGCTTGGCAAGCGCCTCGAGCGGGACTTTCCCAACAACAACATGGGGCGCAGCTTCCGTGTGACGACCCTGCGCGAATCGCTCTTCGGGGATCTGCGCCCGACCTTGCTGCTGCTCGGCGCCGCGGTGGCATTCATCCTTCTCATCGCCTGCGCCAACGTCGCCAATCTCATGTTGGCGCGCGCCGTCTCGCGGCAGCACGAAGTGGCCGTGCGCCAGGCGCTCGGAGCGCCCCGCTGGCGGCTCATCCGCCTCTTCCTCGCGGAAAGCCTGGTGCTGGCGGTCTGCGGGGCGACCCTCGGTCTCTTCCTCTCGCTCTGGGCGGCGCCGCCGCTCGCCGCGCTGTCGCCCTCGTACGTGCGTCCGGATGCCTTGCATCTCGACGGGCGGATTCTCGTCTTCACCGCGGGCCTCGCGCTCGCGACCGCCTTCGCTTTCGGGATGATTCCTGCCTGGCAAGCGGTGGCGCCGGCCGACGCGATGCGGGAGGCGGGCCGTGCCGGGACGTCGGGGCGGAGAAGGTCGCGGCTGCGCTCCGCGCTCATCGTCGCCGAGGTGGCGCTGGCGCTCGTGCTGCTCATCGGCGCGGGCCTCATGATGCGCAGCTTCGAGCGGCTCTCGGGCGTGAACCCGGGATTCGATCCCACCTCGGCGACCGCAGCCGACATCTGGCTGGCGCAGGGGAAATACCCGGACTCCGCGCAGCAAGTGTCCTTCTACCTGCGGCTAGTGCGCGCTCTCTCGCACGCGCCCGGAGTGACCTCGGCCGCGGCCGTATCGCGCTTGCCGCTCTCGGGCGGAAACAGCTCGCGGACGGTCAACTTCCCGCAGGCGCCGGACAAGATGTTGCTCGCGGATTATCGACTCGCCACCGCCGGCTACTTCGAGACCATGCGCATTCCGCTCCGCACGGGTCGCGCATTTACACAAGGCGAAGTCGACTCCGGAGCGCACGTCGCGGTGGTGAACGAGACCTTCGCCCGCACCGCCTTCGAAGGGCGCTCGGCGCTCGGCAACCGGATCCTCGTCTCGACCGACGGCAAGCCGGTCGAGATCGTCGGCGTCGTCGGCGACGTGAAGCACATCTCCCTGGCCGTCCCGGCGCGTCCGGAAGTCTACCTTCCCATCTCGCTCGAGACCTGGCCCTTCATGACGCTGGTCGTGCGAGGGCAGGGCGATCTGTCGGGGGTCCTCCGTTCCGAGACCATGGCCCTCGATCCCGATCAACCGCTCTACCGGGTGGGCACGGTGGAGAGCCGTCTCGCCACCTCGCTCGGTCCGCGCCGGTTCAACGCCTATTTGCTCGGCCTCCTCGCCGCCGTCGCCCTGGTGCTGGCCATCACCGGGATCTATGGCGTGCTCTCGTACTCGGTCGCGCAGCGCACCCGCGAGATGGGGATCCGCCTCGCGCTCGGAGCGACTCCCCGGGCAGTGCTGGGCCTCGTCGTGGGAGACGCCTTCCGGCTGGTCGGGCTGGGGGTGGCAATCGGCGTCTGTGCCGCGCTCGGGCTGACGCAGCTTCTGCGGACGTTGCTCTTCGGCGTGAGCGCAACCGATCCGGGGACCTATGCGGCGCTCGCCGTGCTGCTGTGCGGAGTGGCGCTTCTGGCGAGCGTCGTCGCGGGGCGGCGCGCGACCTCGGTCGACCCGGCGCTAGCGCTGCGGGCCGAGTAGCCCGGTCAGGGTTTCGGGGCGTCGAGCAGGTCGCGGACCCGCCGGCGCAGCTCGGACGGCGTATACGGCTTGTTGAGGAAGCGGCTGGCATCGTCGAGGACGCCGAGGCGGAGGATCGAGTCGTCGGTGTACCCCGAGGTGAACAGCACGCGCATCCGCGGGGCAAACCTGGATAGCCGCTCCGCCAGCTCACGCCCGTTCATTCCCGGCATCACCACGTCGGTAATCATCAAATGGACCGTACCGCGGTGCTGCTCCGCGAGCCGCAGGGCGTCGAGTCCGTTGGCCGCTTCCAGCACCTGATAGCCGGCCGAGTGAAGGATCCGTTTGGTCAAGGCGCGCAGGGCAGGCTCATCCTCGACGAGCAGGATGGTCTCGGTCCCGGGCACCGGTACGGCGGGATGGGCCGATGGCGCCTCGCGCGGCACGCCGTCCACGCGAGGGAGATGGATGGTGAACGTCGACCCCTTGCCCGGCTCGCTCGACACCCAGATACCGCCGCCGCTCTGCTTGACGATGCCGTACACGGTCGGCAGGCCCAGACCGGTCCCCTTGCCCGGCTCCTTGGTGGTGAAGAAGGGCTCGAAGATCTGCTTCCGCGTGCCCTCGTCCATCCCCATCCCCGTATCGCGCACCGAGAGGAGGACGTATCGCCCTGGAGCGAGGTTGGGGTGGGCGGCGGAGCCAACACCGAGATCCACGTCGCGGGTCTCGATCGTCAAGGTCCCTCCGTCGGGCATCGCGTCCTGTGCATTGACGGCGAGATTCAAGACGACCTGCTCGATCTGGCTCGGATCGGCGTTGACGCTTCCCAGCGGATCCGAGAGCGAGAAAGCGAGGTCGATGTGCTCGGGGATCAGGCGGCGCAGCATTCCTTCCATACGGCGGACGACCGCGGTGAGGTCGAGGACTTCGGGCTTCAGGATCTGCTGGCGGCTCATCGCGAGCAATTGCCTGGTGAGCGACGCGGCCCGTTCGCCCGCGAGCCGGATCTGCTCGAGATCGTCGCGCAGCGCGGCCGCGTCGGGCAGGTCGGCGATGGCGAAGTCGGCGGTTCCGTTGATGACCGTCAGGAGATTGTTGAAATCGTGCGCGATGCCGCCTGCTAGCCTTCCCAGGCTTTCCATCTTCTGCGCTTGCAACAGCTGCGCCTGGAGCTGGGTGCGCTCGGTGATGTCTCTCGCGAACGCCCGCAGGCGGCCGTCCGCCAATCTCTTCGCCGACACCTCGACGATGTAGATGCACCCGTCCTTCCGGCGGGCCCGCCATTCGCCGGTGATGACGTGCCCCGCCGACAGTTCGGCGATCGCCGACGCCACCCTGGGAACCTCCTCGGGGAGCACGAGGTCGGCGACGGTCATCGCGGCGATCTCCTCGCGCGTGTAGCCCGTCAAGGTGCAAGCCGCCGGGTTGACGTCGACGAATCGGCCTTCCGGGTCGGTCACGAAGATGCCTTCAGTGGCCTGCTCGAAGAGCATGCGGAAGTTGTTCTCGCTCTCGCGCAGCGCGGCGTCGGCCTTCTTGCGCTCGGTGATCTCGCGCGTGATGCCGAGTAGCGCGCGTACCTCGCCGGCCTCGTCGCGCAAGGGTGCGGCGCGGGTTTCCAGCCACCGCGTGGCGCCCTTGAGGCCCGTGATGCGGAACTCCAGCGACCCCGTTTCGCCATGGAAGATTCGATCGGTGAGCGCGACGAAGGCCGCGCGCTGCTCGGGAGCGATCAACGGATAGAGGCGCTGCCCGGCGATCTGCTCGAGGGAATCCGCCTCGATCATCTTCAGGCCCGCGCGATTCATCATGCGCACCGACCCGTCGGAATCGAGCAGCTTCACGCATTCGGGCTCGGAGTCGAATATCGTCCGCAGGAGCCGCTCCCGCTCGGCCAATTCGAGCGATCGCCGGCGCAGCTCCAATTGCGTCACCACCTGGCGCGCGAGCACGCGCAGGGAATGTGCCTGCGAAGGCGTCAGCTCGCGGGGAACGCGATCCATGATGCAAAGCGTTCCGAGCGCCTCGCCCGCGGGCGCGACGAGCGGCGCCGCGGCATAGAACCGGATACCGGGCGGCCCGGTGACGAGAGGACTTGCAGCGAACCGCTCGTCCCGGGAGGCGTCGTTGACGACGAAGATGTCCGATTGGCGTATGGCCCGGTCGCAGAACGAGAATTGCCGCGGCGTTTCCACCGCCTCGAATCCCACGCGCGATTTCGACCATTGCCGCTGCTCGTCGACGAAGGAGATCAATGCGATCGGGGTTCCGCACAAACGCACCGCGAGGCCGGCGAGATCGTCGAAGACCTGCTCGGAGGGGGTATCGAGGACGGCATACCGGCGAAGCGCCGCCAGGCGGTCCTCTTCGCTCGGCGGACTCGATCCGCCGCCTTCCTCGCGACCCATCTGCATCCTGCCCCCGGGGCCGCGAATGGTACTCGACCGGAGCATCGCGCGGCGATTCCCTTTGGTCTTATGGTTTGGCTTTCAGCTTCGGCTCGTTCTCCTTGATGAACGCGCGGATGTCGTCCGCCATGTCGAGGAGCTTCGACCACTGCTCCTTGTAGAGCGTCACCGGGAAGCGGCCGAGCCCGTAGATCGACACGCCTCCCTTTTCGCTCACCTTCATGGAGATTCCCCGGCTGCTCCGCGACTTGAGCGCCTCGTTCTCGGCCTTCAGGCGCTCCATCTCAGCTTTCATCTCTTGCTCGTCCATCCCGGGTCCTCCTGATTCAATGCTGGCTGGTTTGCTGCGGCGCAGGCGTCTCGCGGCGCGCCACGATCTTCGCTACAGAAACTGGAAACCCGCGGCGCAGGTCCTGTCCATCCAGATCGGAAGGCACGAGATCGATCCGCCGATCGCGCCAGACGACCGTTGCCGCACCGTCGAGGACCGGGCGCGGGAATTGTTCGATGAGCTGAGCGAGCAATTCCAGACCACCCACCGCGAGTAGCGTGTAGCCGCCGATCCTGGCCGGAGTTCCCTCCCGGCCGAGCAACGCTCCTCCGACCGACAGATCGACGAGGCTTCCGAAAAAGAGGGGCGCCCGCCACCCTACCGGCTCGTGAACCACGGTGGGGACGCCCTCGCAGGGCGCGCCGGCGCAGTAGACCTGCGCGTCGGTCTCCAGCAACGGATGGGTGCTTCGCGTCACTTCCGTCGTCCTGAGCACGCTCGCGGCGGTGAACCCGCAACCGGTCGCCGCGACCGACGATACGGCAACGATCACCGCGCCCGCGCCGCGCACGAGCGCTACTCCGCCCGCTCCAGCAGCGCGAACGACCTCGCCGCTACCTCGAAGGTCCCACCCGCCGGAACGTCCGCCCGGGGCTGCCGGCGGTCGCGGCGGCGGGGCGGGTCATTGGTATCGACCACTTCCTCCCACGACTTGCCGAACCGCTCTTCGGGGGCGGTGAACGTCATCGGCTCGTGGTGGGCGTTGAAGAGGATGTAGAAGCTCTCGTCGACGATCCGTTCGCCCGCCTCGTCGGTCGTGGCGATGGCCTCGCCGTTCAGGAAGACGCCCAGCGACTTGGCGTACCCGACGTTCCAGTCCTCGTCGGTCATCTCCTTTCCCTGCGGCGTGAACCAGGCGATGTCCTTCACGTCGGTCCCGTGCAACGGCCTTCCCTGGAACCAGCGGCGGCGGTGGAAGATGCGGTGCGTGCGGCGCAGGTCGACGAGCATGCGGGTGAAGAGGAGCAGCGCCTCGTCGATGTTCTTCCAGTCGTACCAGGAGAGCTCGTTGTCCTGGCAGTAGGCATTGTTGTTGCCCTTCTGGGTGCGGCCGATCTCGTCGCCGCCGTTGATCATCGGGACGCCCTGCGAGAGGAGCAGCGTGGCGAGGAAGTTCCGCTGCTGGCGGGCGCGGAGCGCGTTGATGGTGTCGTCGTTGGTCGGCCCTTCGGCGCCGCAGTTCCAGGAGCGGTTGTGGCTCTCGCCGTCCTTGTTGTCCTCGCCGTTCGCCTCGTTGTGCTTCTCGTTGTAGGAGACCAGGTCGCGGAGCGTGAAGCCGTCGTGGGCGGTGACGAAGTTGATGCTCGCGTACGGGCGGCGGCCGGTCTCCGCGTAGAGGTCCGAGCTGCCCGTGAACCGGTAGGCAAACTCGCCGAGCGACGCGTCCTGGCTGCGCCAATAATCGCGGCAGGTGTCGCGATATTTGCCGTTCCACTCGCTCCACAGCGGGGGGAAGTTGCCGACCTGGTAGCCGCCCTGGCCGACGTCCCACGGCTCGGCGATGAGCTTGACCCGGCTGACGATGGGATCCTGCTGGATGAGATCGAAGAAGGCGGAGAGGCGGTCGACGTCGTGCAGCTCGCGGGCGAGGGCGGAGGCGAGGTCGAAGCGGAACCCGTCGACGTGCATCTCCTGGATCCAGTAGCGCAGGCTGTCCATGAGCAGCTGCAGCACGTTGGGGTGCCGCATGTTGAGGGTATTGCCGGTCCCCGTGTAGTCCATGTAGAAGCGCGGGTCCTCTTGCGTCGTTCGATAATAGGCGAGATTATCGATTCCCTTGAAGGAAAGCATGGGTCCGAGATGGTTGCCCTCGGCGGTGTGGTTGAAGACCACGTCGAGGAAGACCTCGATGTCCGCCTGGTGCAGGTTCTTCACCATCTGCTTGAACTCCTGCACCTGCTCGCCCCGCTGGCCGCGCGAGGAATACTCGTTGTGCGGGGCGAAGAAGCCGATCGAGTCGTACCCCCAGTAGTTGCGCAGCCCCTTGTCGACCAGCTGCTGGGAGTGGACGAACTGGTGGATGGGGAGAAGCTCGACCGCCGTCACGCCAAGCCGCCTGAGGTAGTCGATGGCGGGACGCGAGGCGAGCCCCAGGTACTTGCCGCGCAGGTCCTCGGGGACGTCCGGTTGGGTCTGGGTGAATCCCTTGACGTGCACCTCGTAGACGATGGTGTCGTTCCAGGCGTGCCGGGGCTGCCGGTCGTCGTGCCAGTCGAAGTAGGGGTTGGTCACGATCGAGCGCGGCGCGAAGGGACCGCTGTCCGCGTTGCTCGGCGCCCCGTCCAGATCTCCCGGGACGTAGGCGTAGAGCGCCTCGTTCCACTTCGGCAGCCCTTCGACCGCCCGGGCGTAGGGGTCGAGAAGGAGCTTGGCGGGATTGCAGCGCTTGCCCTCGGCCGGCACATACGGTCCGTGGACGCGGAACCCGTAGCGCTGCCCTGGCCCGATTCCCGTCCCGTAGCCGTGCCAGACGAAGCCGGTGCTTTCGGGAAGGTCGTGGTGGCTTTCCTTGCCGTTGTCGTTTCCTCGCGGCGCACCGATGCCCCGCCGAGAGTCCGCGCCGGTTTGTGGACTCGCAGGGACCTTTGCAACGTTGGCGTCCTGATCCGCGAATCATTGCCTGGGGGAGGTGCCTGGCGGGAGTGGGCAGGCCTGCCGCCGGAGCAGCAGCCCCGCGCTCCGGACGCCGATGCGCCACGGCGCATCGTGTTCCTCACGCGTGCTGATGCTCCGGCAACAGGCCTGCCCACCCCCACCTGCGCCGCATTCCGCCGGTCCGGATCGAACTGCCGAGTCAAGAGCGGTGATCGGGGGGCACATTCGGCGGCATCGCCCTTTTGTTCGCGGAATCAAGATCGGGTCGCAATCTGCAGTTCGCTCCGAACCAGCAGGCGCTGGCGGAGGGTGGGGGTGGGAGCCCTGCCACCCCCGCCCAGGCACCGACCCCGGGCGAGATTCGCGGTTCAAATGCCACTGCTGCAAACGTCCCTGCGACACGGCAAATCTCCGCGGACTCTCGGCGGGGCATCGGTGCGTCGCGAGGAACAGGATGCGCCGTGGCGCATCCGCGTCCGGAGCGCGGTGCATCTACGACTCGACGAGAAACACCGGCCTAGCCGATGCGCAGATGAGGCTCGCCTCCGCCCCGATTCGGCCGGATCGGTAGCCGCAGCCGGGCTCGCGCGCCTCGGCGATCGGTCCGGTTCTCCAGGGTCAACGACCCGTGGTGCAACTCGGCTATCTGCCTGCTCAGCGCGAGCCCGATGCCCGTCCCCTGCGGTTTGGTGGTGAAGAACGGCACGAACAAGTTCCCCGAATCCGCGATCCCTGGCCCCTCGTCAGCCACCGACACCTCCACCTCCGCTGCGCCGGCGCTCCACGAAACCACCACTCCGCCGCGCGTCTCCAGCGAAGCGTCGGCGGCGTTGCGGACCAGATTGATGAGCAGCTGATCGAGCTGATCCGCGTCCGCCTCGATGTTCACCTCCGGGCCGGGCGCCACACGGACCGGGATGCGTTTCTCCAGGGCCGCGACACGCCGGATCCACTCCTCCACCTCGACCGGCCCGAGCCGCGGCGGCGGGAGGCGGGCGAGCTTTGCGTAGCTCGTCATGAAGCGCGACAACGACTCCGCCCGCCGCTCGATGACCGCGAGGCCGCTCTCCATGTCCTGCTCCCAGCCTTCGTGCCGGGAGGCCACGTGCGCCGTCTCGCGCAGGCTGGCGGAGATCGAGCGGATGGGCGCGAGCGAGTTGTTGATCTCGTGTCCAAGGACACGGACCAGGCGCTGCCAGGCCTGGCGTTCCTCCTCGCGCAGCGCCCGGCGCAGATCGGCGAGCACCACCAGCACGTGCGGCTTTCCACCTAGCCGGAAGCTCGTCCGTTTGAGCTCGAACTTCCCGGCCCCGCCCGGGAGCGTCAGCTCCAGGGTGCGCGGAGCCGGCCCGTCGAGCACCGCCGCGAGCCCCAGCTGGCGGGCTTCCGGGGAAGGGAGCCGCGCCAGCTCGGCGCCGAGCAGCTTCTCCGCCGCGCGGTTGGCGAGGACCGCCTTTCCGCCTTCCTCGAAAGCCAGCACCGCGACGTCGATCTCCTCCATCACGCGGCTGAGGAGCGCTCCCGCCTCCAAGGATCCGAGACGCTGTTCCCGGAGCACGTCGGAGAGCTGGTTCAGTTCCAGCATCAGCTCGCCGAGCGGATCGCCGAGGCGCGCCGCCCGGCCGCGCACGCTGAAGTCTCCTTCGCGCAGCGCCGCGACCAGGTTGGAGGCGGTTTGCAAAGGACGCAGGACGCGTTCCCGCAAGGTGAGCGCCGCGAAGAGCCAGAAGCAGGCGACCACCACCGCGACCGTCCATCCGATCTTCGCCCCCGCCTCGGAGGTGAAGAGCAGCACGAGGGTGGCGATGATCGCGGGCAGGCCACCGAGCAGCGCGAGGCGGAAGATCCGCGCGTCGTGGGGAACGTCGCGGCGCCGCTTGCGCACCGGACGGCCCTTCTTGATCATCCCTGCGCCTTGAGCCCGTGGTGCTGCAGTCTGCGGTAGAGCGCGCTGCGCGATACGCCCAGCTCCCGCGCGGCGTCGGTGACGTTGCCGCCGCAGCGGCCGAGCGCCTTCTGGATGAGCACCTTCTCCGCCTCGTCGAGCGACATCGCCTCGTAGAGCTGCGCCGACTCGCGGCGCGCCGCCGGCGAGAGCACCAGGTCCTCCGCGGCGATGTGCGGCTCGCGCGCCATGAGCACGGCCCGTTCTACCGCATGCTCCAATTCGCGCACGTTTCCGGGCCAGGGGTGGCGGACGAGCGCCTCCAGGGCATCGCGGGAGAAGGCGGTCACCTTCTTTCCATACCTCTGCCCCTGCATTGCGAGGAAGTGCTGGGCGAGGGGCGGGATGTCTTCCGTCCGCTCGCGCAGAGGTGGGATGTGGATCTCCACCGTGTTGAGCCGGTAGAGGAGGTCCTCCCGGAAGCGGCCCTGCGAGACCTCGTCGTTGAGGCGGGCGTTGGTGGCGGCGATGACGCGCACGTCGGACTTCTTCACCTTGGAGGATCCGACGGGGTTGAACTCGCCCGTCTGCAGGACGCGGAGCAGCTTCGCCTGCTGCGGCAGCGGCATGTTCCCCACTTCGTCGAGGAACAGCGTCCCGCCGTCCGCCACCTCGAAGGCGCCGGCGCGATCGCTCTTCGCGTCGGTGAAGGCGCCGCGCACGTGCCCGAACAGCTCGCTCTCGAAGACTCCCTCGGAGAGGCCGCCCGCGTTGACCGGGACGAGGGGCCGCCCGGCGCGCTTGCTCGATTCGTGCAGGAAGCGGGCGATGACCTCCTTCCCGGTGCCGTGCTCGCCGGTGACGAGGACGTTCGCGTCGCTCGGGCCGACCCGTTCGAGGAGCCGCAGGACGGGCTGCATGGCGGCGGAGGCCGCGAAGAGCCGCGGGGCGCCTCCGCGCAGGCGGGTGTTCTCTTCCTCGAGCCGGCGGCTCTTACGGAGTGCCCGCCCCAGCTCGATCTGGGTGCGCAGCGTGGTGACGAGCCGCGCGTTGTCCCACGGCTTCTGCACGTAGTCGCGGGCGCCGCGCCGCATCGCCTCGACCGCGCCCTCGACGCTCCCCCAGGCGGTCATGACGACCACCGGAAGCTCGGAGTCGAGGGTGCGGATCTGCGAGAGCAGATCGAGCCCTTCCTTCCCGGAGGTCGTGTCGCGCGTGTAATTGAGATCGACCAGGGCCGCGTCGAAGTCCTGGGCGCCGAGGGCGGACAGGACTCCCGCGGGGCTCGACGCCGCAGCGAGATCGAAGCCCTCGCGCCGCAAGAGGAGCCGGAGCGCCTCGACGACGTCGGGCTGATCGTCGGCGATGAGGACCCTGACGCGCTCCTTGGGAGCCGCTTCGGTCACCGGTCGATCCATCCGTCTCGCAGACGAACGATGCGGTTCCCATATTCGGCGTTCTTGTCCGAATGGGTCACCTGGATGATGGTCGTGCCCTGCTCGTTGAGGCCCTTGAAGAGCTTCATGATCTCTTCGCCCTGGGCGGAGTGCAGGTTCCCGGTCGGCTCGTCGGCGAGGAGCAGCTGCGGCCGTGCGATCACCGCGCGCGCGATGCCGACGAGCTGCTGCTGCCCGCCGGAGAGCTGGTTCGGGTAGAGGTCCTTCTTGCCCACGATGTTGAAGCGGTCGAGCGCGTCGGCGACCATCGCCTGGCGCTCCGAGTGCTTCATGTCGCGGTAGGAGAGCGGCACTTCCAGGTTCTCCGCAACGGTCAGGCCGTCGAGCAGATGGTACTGCTGGAAGACGAACCCGACCGTGCGCTTGGCCAGCTCGGCGCGCTGCTTGAGCGACATCTTCTCGACCCGTTCCCCGGTCAGCTCGTACTCGCCGGTCCAGCCGGCGTCGAGCATTCCCAGGATGGCGAGCAAGGTCGACTTGCCGGCGCCCGAGGGCCCCATGATGGTGACGAAGTCGCCCCGGGCGACGTCCAGATCGATGCGCCGCAGGACGAAGACCTGCCCCGCGCCCTGCTTGAACGACTTCTCGACGTTGCGCAGCGAGATCATCCGGTCACCCTATCCTCTGCCGGCTCGCGCGCCGAGACGTGCGCCTGCTCAGGCCTCGCGGGCGAGGTTCTGTCCTTCGTCGACGATGCGGCCGTCGAAGAGCGTCACCGTACGGGTGGCGAGCCGCGCGTAGGCCGGATCGTGCGTCACCATGATGAGGGTGGACCCGGCGCGGTGTAGCTCGGAGAGGAGCTTCATCACCGACTGGCCGTTCTTCGAGTCGAGGTTTCCGGTCGGCTCGTCGGCGAGGAGGATGAGGGGGTCGCCGGCCACGGCGCGAGCGACCGCGACGCGCTGCTGCTGGCCGCCGGAAAGCTGCCCGGGCATGTGCCGGGCGCGGTGCGACATCCCCACCCGCTCCAGCGCCTGCTCGACACGCTTCTTGCGTTCGTCGGCAGCCATCCCGCGGTAGGTGAGCGGCAATTCCACGTTCTCGAATACGGTGAGATCGCCGATGAGGTTGAAGCTCTGGAAGATGAACCCGATGTGCCGGTTGCGGACGTGGGCGCGCTCGGAAGGCGTCAGGTCCTGCACCGGCTTTCCGTCGAGGAGGAAGGCGCCCGCAGTCGGCGTGTCGAGGAGGCCGAGGATGGCGAGGAGCGTCGTCTTCCCCGATCCGGAGGGGCCGATGATGGCGAGCCACTCGCCCTTCTGCACCTTGAGGTGGACGTCGGAGAGCGCATGCGTCTCCACCTCGTCGGTGAGGAACACCTTCTGGATGCCCTGCATCTCGAGCAGCGTCTGCTCGGGCTGCGGCACCAGCTTGGGGTTCAGATCGTTCTGGGGAATGGTTTCCATCTTTAGCGGAGCCTCACTCGGTCGGCGGTGTCCCACGCGGTCATGTCGGAGAGGACGACTGCGTCCCCCTCCTGCAATCCTTCCTTCACCTCGATGGTGCTGACCGAGCTGCGGCCGAGCTTCACCTTCGAGCGGAGGGCGATGTCGCTGTCCTTGACGAGCTTGAAGAGCTCCACGGTCGAGTCGGGCTGCGCTCCCGCGGGCCGGCCGACGTAGAGCACGTCGTTGAGCTTCTCCAGCTCCACGGTCCCTTCCACGGTCAGGTCGGGGCGGGCGCCCTTGGGCAATTCCGCGCCGCCGAACTGGACTTCCACGAGCACCGATCCCTGGCTCGCGGAGGGGGCGATGCGCGAGACCTTGCCCGGGACGATGCCGTTGCGGGTGTCGATCTCGGCTTTCTGACCGAGCGCGACGTCCTTCGCCTGCGTCTCGGGTATGCGCAGCTCTGCCTTGAGCCGCTCCGGCTTCACTACCTTGGCGAGCAGCGCACCCGGCGTCACCCACTGGCCGAGCTCGAGCGGCAGCTCGGAGAGGACGCCGTCGTCGGGCGACTTCACCTTCATCGAGTCGACCTGCTTCTGGCGGAAGGAGACCACCGCCTTGAGGCGCTCGATCTGCGCTTCCTGCGCGCGCACCTGGTCGCGGAGGCTGCCGTTCATCACGTCCAGCCGCTGCGCTTCGATCTGCATGCGCTTCTGCAGCTCCTGCGCCTTGTCGATCTGCTGGTTCAATTCGACGTCGGAGAGGACGCCTTTCAGGTTCTTGAACGCGTCCGCCTTGCGCTTCGCGTCGGCCTCGTCGGTGTGGAGGGTGGCGATGGTCGACTGCTGCGCCAGTTCCTGGGTCTTGAGGGTGTTGCGCAGGTTGATGAGATCGGCGCGGGCCTGGGCGAGCTGCCTCTCGGCGTCGAGCGCCTGGAGCATCACGTCCGGGTTGGAGAGCTCCATGAGCGTCGTTCCCGCCTCGATGCGCGCGCCGGGACGGAGCGGCAGCCGCTCGATGCGGCCGGCGGTGTCGGCGGTGATCCAGCGGATCTGCTCGGGGACCAGGTTGCCGGGACCCTTCACTTGACGAAGCATCGAGCCGCGCTTGACCGTGTCGGTCCAGACCGAGCTGCGATCGACGGTGGGCGCCGCGGCCTTCAGCCGCGAGAGGCCGAAGGTGATGCCCCCGATGACCAGGACGCCCGCCGCAACGAGCGCGACGTTGCGCTTGGTCTTCGGAACCTTCTTGCGCGGGATATCGACCACGCTGCCCGAAGATCTACCGGCAATTTGTTCGTTCGCCTGCATCGGGGGGTCCTTCAGCGAAGATCGTGCCAGCCCCCAAAACCCTGTTTTTCGCGGGATTCGGCCCGATCCGCGCGGGTTTCGCTTCCGGGCATGGGACCGGGCGATCCCACAATCGGACACCTGCTCGCGCTGGGCGGGGAAGCGCCGGTGGGCCCGGGTGCTCGACGGACGGCGTCTCGGGGCCCGCTCCGGCCGCGCCTCGCATCGGCGAAGCGC
>VBKL01000032.1 GCA_005879805.1 Deltaproteobacteria bacterium
ATGTCGAGGAGCAGGGCGCTCGAGATGCGCCCGGCGGTCGCGGTGTGGACGAGCGCCGCGGCTGCCAGATCTCGCGCCAGCGACCGCATGGGTGCCTTGGCATCCCAGCCGAAGTCGTCCGGCCTCAGATCGTCGTAGATGCCCGACAGCGCCCAGCGCCGCGAGCGGGCGCCGCCCGAGAAGATCGAGCAGTAGACCGAGCCCCCCGCGAGGAGCGGATCTCCGCGCGAGGCGAGATCCGCCTCGATGAGGCGGGCGTCGCCGGCGTCGTCCATCCGCACCGCGGTGCGACGGCGCTTGTCGTACCAGGTGTAGCCGGGGATGTCGGCCGCGCAGCCGTAGAGCAGACCGGCCTGGAACGCGGGCGTCGACGTCGGGGCGCCCGCCCGGCAGTGAGAAAGCTGGTATCGCTCCGAGTCGAGGAGTTGCTTCACGTTGGGCGCGAAGCCGCGCCGCATGGCATCGACCAGCTGGTCGTGGCCGACTCCATCGAGGTGGAGCAGGAGCATGCGCCGCCCCGACGGAAGCGGCGGCTGCGCCTTGGAGCCTCCTGCCGCGATCGGGCGCAGGACGCTCCTCACCAGCTTCTGCACGAGCCGGGAGCGGAACCCCTCGCTCCCGCCGAACCCGGGAATCATGCCGTGCGCCGGTTGACGAGCAGCAGCCGGATCATCTGGGCCGGGGTGCGGAGCGCATCGGCGATGAGGTGCACGCCGACGCGCACCGGCGCGGCGAGCAGTCCGAGGACGCGCTCCGAGGCGTGGACGGCGTTCTTGACCGGCGCCGGCATCTCCTCCAGCCGCTCCTCCGCCTTTTCGCGCAGGATCTCCAGGGCGGCCGGTCCCCGGTCGCGGAGGATCTCGTAGCCCTGCCGCAGCGACTTCGGACGGGGGAAGTTGAGGACGTCGGCGAGCCGCGTGTCCTTCTGGATGCCGGCGGTCTCCTCGAACTCCTGCTCCATCTCGCGTACGACGTCCTTCTCGACCTCGGCGCGGTCTCGCAGGATCCGTTGCTCCTCGACGGCCCGCGACTTCTCGCGATCGCTCGCGGTATCGCCGATGAAATCGTGGTGCTGCACGGCCTTGCGCGACAGCGCGTCCTCCGCGCGGCTCCGGTGCCCCTTGGAACTAGTCGCGCCTCGCTTGGTCTTGGCCATTTGGTCTCCCGCTCCGTTGGATCGCGGGAAACCTAGCGATGGCATGTGTTTGAGACAACGCACCGCGCTGCGTCGGCCCGCCTCGGGCGAAGGGGCGGCGCAGCGCCTGCCGGGCGTCGCGCACATGCTTCCTCTGGTAGGGTTGACGCCATGGCATTCGAGGCCGCCGGCCGGACGGACGTGGGTTTGCGGCGCGAGCACAACGAAGACGCGCTTCTCGTCCTCCCGGAGTTCGGTCTCGCGGTGGTGTGCGATGGCCTGGGCGGCCACCAGGCGGGCGAGGTGGCGAGCGCCATGGCGGTCGATACGGTTCGCCTGTTCTTCGAGCGCGTCCGCGACCCACAAGCCACCTGGCCTTTCCCCTACGACGAATCCCGCGACGAGCCGACGAACCTACTCGAGGTCGCGGTGCAGTGGGCGAACCGCCGCATTCGCGAGATGGCCGAGCACGACGCAAGCGGCAAGCAGGGGATGGCGACGACTTTCGTGGGCGTCCTCATGCGAGAAGACAGCGCGCACTTCGCCTGGGTCGGCGACAGCCGCGGCTACGTTCTGCGCGACCGGGCGCTGCTCCCGGCGACGACCGATCACTCGCTCGTGAACGAGCTCATCCGGGCCGGTCAGCTTTCCGAGGAGGAAGTCCCCGACTTCCAGCATCGCAACGTCATCACCCGCGCGCTCGGAATGGACGACGTGGTCGCGGTCGATTTCAACGCGATTCCCCTCTCGCCCGGCGACGTGTGCCTGGTCTGCTGCGACGGGCTCACCGGAATGGTCACCGACGAGCGGATCGCGGAGATCGTCTCCGGAGAGCCCGATCTCGACCGCGCCTGCGAGGCGCTGGTCGCGGAAGCCAACAAGAACGGAGGAGTCGACAACATCACCGTGGCGCTCCTCCGGCGCCGCCCGGATGCGCCGGGGTAGCAGGCAGGGGGCAGACCCGCGCCCTACACGCAGGGTCGGCCGTGGACAGCGCAGGCGCTCTTTTGCGATCCTGCGAACTGAAGGCGCCGATGAACAAGGATGGCCGCGTGCACTTTGGAGACACTACGCGCCAGGCGGCGCTCTTCGAAACGATGATCCTGGCGGCGGGATCCGACGGAAGCGTCACCAAGGTCGAGGTGGAGGAGATCTACCGACGGGTCTTCGAGCGGCCCGAGTTCAACGGCATCCACGCGGGCGATCTGAAGGCGGCCATCTCCCATGCGGCGCAGGTGGTGGCGACAGTCGAGTTGACGGGTGTACCTCCGATGTGACGCTCCTCGATCCGGCGCCTTCGGCGCCTCTACCATGACGGGTGCGAGCTCGACTGGCGACTGGACCCCCCAAAATCTTACGGTCGGCTCCGACGAGCACTGGGACTAATGGCGCTTCAGATCCGCTTCTTCATGGCGGAAGAGGACGAGCGCGAGCTCTTGCGCCGCCTCGAGCGGCTGGGGCTCGAGCTGTGGCCGGAGCTCACCGAGCCATCCGCGCAGGCGGAGGTCGCCTCGCCGGCCGCCGTTCTCGAGCAGGACGCCTACTATCTGGCGGCGGGCGACGTGATCGGCAGCCCGATCAAGAAGGGCCCGCAGCGCGGCCGCTATCGCATCGACGAGGTGGCCTCTCCGGTCATCTACTTCTTCCGCTCTCGCCTCGACGAGGACGGCGAGCTTCGCAGCGGCTACTTCTGGGCGGAGACGGAAGCGCACGGTGACCAGGCGCGGCTCGGCGGCAAGTCGCCGCGGTTCCATGCTGCGGTGCGCGAGCTGCGCGAGCTCATCGCGCAGCGGTTCCGCAAGAGCGCTCCCATCAAGGGCTCGACGTATTTCGTCGGTCCCGCGGCGGCGCGGCTCGCCAAGGCGGGGCTCGCGCTGCGGGAAGCGGGCCGCAAGGGAGAGCTGGTTCGCGTCTACCGCTGACGAGGCAGGACGGCGGTGAAGCGCGTCTCCGACGGGTCGGAGCGCAGCTCCATCGTCCCGCCATGCGCGCGGGCGATCTGATCGACGATGAAGAGCCCGAGGCCGAGCCCCCGCCGGCTCGCGTGCGATCCGCGCTCGAAAGGCAGGAAGACGCGCTGCTGCTCGTCGGCGGCGAGAGGAGGGCCCTCGTTGCAGACGCCGATGCGCACGGCGGCGGCGGTCCCCTGGGCTTCGACGACGACGGGCGTGTCAGGCGGGCCGTGTGTGAGCGCGTTCTCGAGGAGGTTCCCGATCATCTGCGCAATGCGGTCGGCGTCGAACGATCCGCGCAGGTCGCCCACGACCTTGAGCAGCACATTGCGGCCGGGGTGACTGACCGTGACCTCGTCCACCATCTGGCCGAGGAGCGGCGCAAGGGCGATCTCGAGCCGCTCGACGGCGATGCCGCCCCCGAGGCGCGCCTGGGTGAAATCGAGCAGGTCGCCGATCATGCGCCGCATCCTGTCGCCGGCCGAGGCGATGCGCGTTGCTGCCGTGGAGACTCCCTGAGGAAGATTCTCGTGGCGGAGGACGAGCCCGGCGCTGGCGACGATGGCGGTGAGCGGAGAGCGCAGGTCGTGTCCGAGCATCCCGATGAACTGCTCGCGGAAGCGCGCGGTCCGCGCTGCCTCTATCTCGCCCTGGCGGAGGAGATCGCGCTCCCGTTCCGTTTCCTTGCGAGCGGTCTCCTCGCGCGTGACGTCCTTGAAGAGGAACGCGACGTGTGTGACGCGCCCCTCGCGATCGGAAATCGGGAACATGGTCGTGTCGATGGCGACGCGGTTGCCTTCCTCGACACGGACGCTGCGCAACTCGCGCGGGTCGTACCAGGTGACGGGCATCCGTACCGTCTTTCCGGCAAAGGCCTCGCGGATGAGCGGCAAGAATCCCTGGCGCTCGGCGATGTCGTCGGCGAGGACGTTGTACTCGGGGGGCGGCGCCGAGCCAAAGAGATCGAGGAATGCCTGGTTCACCGCCAGCGACTGGCCTTTGGCGTCGTAGATCTGGAGCCCGAAGGGAGCGACGGCGAAGAGACCTTCGAGGAGGGCAAGCGGGTCTTCGACGCCGGCGAGGGCTGCGCGGATGCTGGCGAGAGCCGCTGATCGATCCCCCGTGTCCATCTACCCGCAGTGTATGCGGGTGGACGGATCGGGTTCCATCAGGGCTTGGTGGTAGTTCGCACCAGCTCCGCGTAGAAGCGGATTGCGCTCTTCGTGGCCTTGTTGAAGTCCCCGAGGTGCAAGCTCTCGTTCTCGGAATGTGCGTTCGAGTAGGGGTCCTCGACGCCGATGAGCAAGGCCGGAACCCCGCCCAGTTCCTTGGAGAAAGGATCGACGAAGGGGATCGAGCCGCCGCAGCCGATGCTCACCGGCTCCTTGCCGTAGCCGTCGCGTAGGGCCTTTTCCGCCGCCTTGAAGGCCGGCGCCTCGGTCGAGGTGTACCACCAGGACCCTTTGCCCTCCTTGTGGACGTCGACGGTGACGCCCCAGGGCGGGTTCTTGGTGAGGGCTTCGACCAGGCGCTTCTCGACGTCCGCCGGATCCATGTCGGGCACCGTGCGGATGCCGATCCGCGCCCAGGCGCTCTCGACGATGATGTTGCGCGCGTCCTTTCGCGAGCTTGCCTGGATCGCGTTCACCGCCAGCGATGGCTGGCGCCAGTTCATCTCCCAGGGATGGCGTCCGCCGAGAAGCTGGACGTTCTCCAGCATTCCGGCCTGCTTGCGGAAGAGATTATCGTCGCTCGGCAGCGAGGTGATGCTCTTCTTCTCCGCCGCGCTGAGCGGCTTTACCTTTTCGTAAATTCCGGGGATGGCGATCGACCCATCGTCGTTGACGAGTCGCGCCAGGATCTTGCTCAGCGCCATGGCCGCGTCGGGCACCGGTCCGCCCCACATGCCGCTGTGGACCGGTTGCTTGAGCGCCTTCACCTCCACGTTGACGATGACGATTCCGCGGAGCGCCGTGGTGATCGACGGCAATCCGGTGTCGAAGTTGCCGGTATCGGTGAGGACGATGGCGTCGGCCTGGAGCATGTTCCGGTGCTTGCGCAGGAAGTCCCCGAGGGAGCCGGAACCGGCCTCCTCCTCGCCTTCGATGACGATCTTCACGTTGACGGGGAGCGCACCCGCCGTCTTCAGCCAGCTGTCGATGGCGGCGACGTGGACGAGGATGCCCGCCTTGTCGTCGGCCGCGCCGCGGCCCCAGAGGCGGCCGTCCTTCT
>VBKL01000222.1 GCA_005879805.1 Deltaproteobacteria bacterium
AGAAGGTCTTCGCGCCCCTTTCGCGCGGCGGCAGGCGCCTCGAGCAGCACGTGCGCGGGTCGACCCGCCTGCCGGTGACGCAGAACGCGGACGCTTCCTTCTCCCTCGGCTACGACGACGGGTATCGCGAGGTCATCGACGTCGCCGCCGGCGCGGCGTACACGCTGCGAGAGCTGGCGGTGAGCGGCGCCGCCGGACTCACCTATCGGCTCGATCATGGCTACCTCTCGGGGGAGCTGCGTCACGTACGCGGCGACGCCATCGTTCCGCCGAGCCGCTTCGTCGCCGGAGCACCTGCCGCGGCGCACAACATGACGAGCGCGACGATGACGGGCGGGTACAACCCGTTGCTCGGGCTCGAATTGACCGCGCAGCTGTCCGGATCGTGGACCGAGCTGCGCTCGGCGCCGCCGCTCTCCAGCACCGCCGCGACTTTCGGCGGCGTCTACCACTTCGGGCGGATGACGTTTTCCGCCTCGTACCAGCTCCTCCACACCGATTCCTCGAATCTCTCCTCGAATCAGCAGAGCATCCGCGCGACCTTCGCGCGGCCTTTCGAGATCTGAATGAAGATGCCGGCGCGAATCTCCTGCTTGATCGCGCTGGCCGTGTCCGCGGGCTGCGCGTCCGGCGCCCGCCGCATCGGCACTGTCCTGCCCGACGATCCACGCTGGGCGCGCGACGGCAACAAGCGCATCGCCTACGTCGGCGAGCTGCGGCAGCCGGAGAACGTCGGCATCGAGCACGGGTTCTTCTCGCGGGTATGGCGCTTGCTGGCCGGCGTCGGGGAATCGGAGGAACTGTATCGGCCGTACGCGATCGCGCTCGCTCGCGATGGCCGCCTCGCGGTCGCCGACCCGGGACGGCGCGCCGTGCACCTCTACGATCCAAAGGCCGGCGACTACCGCAGGATCGGCACTGACCTCGCATATCCGGTAGCCGTGGCCTTCGCCGGCGAAACCCTCATCGTCGCCGACGCGGACAAGCACCTCCTCCGCGCCTACGGCCGCGAGGCGGAGCCGGTATCGCTCCCGGTGAAAGTTCCCGCGCTGCAGCGTCCGGGCGGCCTCGCCGTCGACGAGGCCCGCAAGATCCTCTTCGTCACCGATTCAGCGGCCCACGCGGTCTACGCGCTGCCCTTCGGCGGCGGCGAAGGCCGCAAGCTCTCGGGCCGCGGCGGCGACGACGGCCAGTTCAACTTCCCGACCCATGTCGCCGTCGACAAGGACGGGCGCCTCTACGTCTGCGACGCGATGAACTTCCGCGTGCAGATCTTCGATTCCGACCTGCGCTTCGTGCGGGCCTTCGGTCGCCTCGGCGACGGGATGGGCGACCTGCCGCGGCCCAAGGGCCTCGCCGTCGATCGCGAGGGCCACGTCATCGTGGTCGAGGGCTATTTCGACGTCATCCAGGTCTTCGACGGCCAGGGAACCCTGCTCGGCATCTTCGGTGGCACCGGCATCGCCAAAGGCCGTTTCTACCTGCCCGGAGGTGCGGCGAGCGACGGGCGCTACCTGTACGTCGCCGACACCTTCAATGCGCGGGTGCAGGTCTTCGATCTCGAGCAAGGAGCGGCGCCGTGATCGGACTCGTCGCGGCGCTCCTGGCGGTGCAGCCCGCGCCCGACATCCGCTCGACCAAGCACAACCTGTCGAGCAACTCGACCAACACGGTGCGGGCGACGAGCGAGGACCAGGTTTGCGTCTTCTGCCACATCCCCCACGGCGCCTATCAGTCGCGGCCGGTCTGGAATCGCGACCTGAAATACCAGGACAACCCCAGCCTCTACACGATCTACACCTCGACCACGCTGGACTCGAACGTCCCGCGCCCGAACGGCGCCGCCAAGCTCTGCCTCTCCTGCCACGACGGGACGCTGGCCATCGGGTCCTTGATGAACAACGACAACATCCGCCCGGCCACCGTTCAGATGCAGGGCGGCGTGACGACGATGCCGGTGGGCCCGCGCAACCTCGGCACCGACCTGCGCAACGACCACCCCATCTCGATGGTCCCGAACGTCGCTTCCGATCCCGAGATCGTGCTCCCTCCTCCGGGCGACGACGTGCGCCTGCGCGAGGGCGCGACGCCGGGCGTGAAGGACAGCGTGCAGTGCACCTCCTGCCACGACCCGCACCTGCCGACCTTCAAGTTCCTCGTCAAGGACAACACCCGCGGCGCCTTGTGCATGACGTGCCACAACAAGCCGGGCTGGATCGGGAGCCGGCACGAGCAGTCGCTCGCGCCGTATCCGGTCAACGGCACCACCACGGTGGGCGACCGCGGCTGCCTCGCCTGCCACGCGCCGCACAACGGCTCGAGCCCTTCGCGCCTCTTGCAGACGAGCAACCAGAGCTTCGGGACGCCTTTCCCCTGGGCGGAGGAGAACGTCTGCTTCTCCTGCCACCAGAGCGGCGGCACGGGGATCGATCCGGCGCGCGGCCGGGCGGCGCCGGACATCCGCACGCAGATGCAGAAGGCGACCCACCACCCGGTGGAGCTGAAGACCGACGAGCACCAGCCCATCTTCACGACGCACCTGCCCGAGCCCGAGTCGGTGCTGAACACCAACAAGCACGTCGAGTGCGCCGACTGCCACAACCCGCACCGCGTGCAGGCGCTACCGGGCAACGTGCACGAGGGATCGAAGGGCATTTCGCTCTCCGGATCGGTGGTGGTCGACGATGCGACCACCGACCTCCACCAGTACGAGGTCTGCTTCCGCTGCCACGGCGACACCTTCGCGACCTTCATCCCGCCCGCGGCGACGCGGCCGCCATCGGGATCGAACAAGCGGCTCGAGCTCCAGACCACGAACGGCGCCTTCCATCCGGTGGGCGGAACCGGGCGCAACCAGTCGAGCTACCTGAACAACGTCCTCGACGCGCCCGACGGCCAGCTCAAGGGCAACGACTGGCAGGGCAACCACCTGAACCGCGGCTCGACGCTCCTCTGCACCGACTGCCACAACAACGAGCAGACCGCGGACGTGAACGGGAGCGCGCGCAACTCGCCTTCGGGACCGAAGGGGCCGCACGGATCGCAGAACCCGCGCATGCTTCGCGCGAACTACTCCTTCACGGTCGGGACTCCGAACGGTCCGCCCTTCGGCGCCTACAACGCCAACAATTTCGCGCTCTGCTTCCTCTGCCACGACGAGAACCGGCTGGTCCGGCCGCAGAACATCGGTGCGGGGAGCCGCACGAACTTCTACCAGAACGGCGGCGTGGGAGCGGGCCGCGGCAACCTGCACTGGGTGCATCTCATCGACAAGACCAACGCCAACTGCATGGAATGCCATTACAACATCCATTCGAACGTCGAAGCGGCGAATACCGATTACAAGAACATCGCCTCGGGATCGCCGTCGCACTTGATCAATT
Organism: Deltaproteobacteria bacterium; assembly: GCA_005879805.1. Classification (GTDB taxonomy): domain Bacteria; phylum Myxococcota; class Myxococcia; order Myxococcales; family 40CM-4-68-19; genus VBKO01. The sequence goes on from VBKL01000222.1 coordinate 3,384, forward strand.
TCGCACCGACCGTCCGACCCTTCCCCGGGAACGATCCCAACTACGGCGACCGGCCGACGAAGCCCCGCTACGGGCACACGCCGTCGGGCCAGCCGTATTGCTTCCTCTCCTGCCACGGAAAGGACGCGATGGACGGGGTGAAGACCGTCTATCTGCCGGTGAACCCATGAGAGGCGCGGCACTCCTCTGCGTCTTGTTTGCCGCCAGGGCCTTCGCTGCCCAGAGCGGCGAGGCCGGCCACGGCGAGAGCCGCATCGATCAGTCGAAGCACAACTTCTTCGGCGCCGGGAATCGCGGCACCGAGGGCATGGACCTCTGCCAGTTCTGCCACGTCCCGAACCGCCTCGAGACCTTCACCGTCCCCCCGGCCCTCTGGGACGCGAAGAACCGGTCGCGCAACGCCGCCCTCACCGAGCGCGCCGACCCGGCGGGCCCGCCCCTGGCGCTGCGCTGGGCGGGATCGACGCTCCGCTGCCTCAGTTGCCACGACTCCACGGTGTCCTCGATCGCCATCGTCTACCGGCCCGCCTCCACCTCGCTGCGCTTCGACGCGGTGGCGGGCGACGCGCGGCGCAAGGAAGGCAACCCGCGCCAGAACTATCTGGCGATGCCCGACGAATGGTCGGGCAAGGTGATGGGGAACCATCCGGTCGCGGTCCCGTATCCCCTCGACCTCGACCCGTCCGAGTACCGCCGTTACGAGCCGCGCGCGACGCCGCTGCTCGCCAAGGACTGGTCGCCGGACCCGCGCGCGAAGGGCCTCAAGCTCTTCACCGACAAGAGCGGATTCGACGTGATCACCGGTACGGCTGGCGTGGAATGCGCCTCCTGCCACGACCCGCACGGCACGGGGAATGAATACTTCCTGCGCGTACCCAAGGAACGGAGCGAATTGTGCCTCAGCTGCCATCGCAAATGAGGGCGGCGTTCTGCGCGCTGCTCTTCGCGCTGCCCACGGGGGCGGCGGTGCGCAAGGCGCCTGCAGGTCCCGGCGGCGACTGCGCGTCCTGCCACGCAGAGGAGTACGCCAAGAAGCAGATCATCCACCCGCCGGTGAAGAACGGGCTGTGCGGCGCCTGCCACGTCTCGACCAGCGAGAGCGAGCACACCTTCGCGCTGGCCGCGGACGGCAAGCAGCTCTGCCGGCAGTGCCACGGGCCGCGCGACACCCAGAAGGTCCTGCACAATCCGGTCAACGAAGGGCTCTGCCTCTTCTGCCACGACCCGCACGCTTCCGATAACTACGCGCGCCTGCGCAGGACCGTCTTCGATACCTGCACCACTTGCCATCCTTCCAAGCGCATCCAGAACGCGAGCGCGTTCACCAAGCACGGCGCACTCGATCCGGCCCAGAACCCCAAGGTGTGCGTCGCCTGCCACGACGCGCACCAGAGCGATCACGAGAAGCGCCTCAAGGAATGGCCTCCGATGAACGTGTGCTTCGGCTGCCACAACCAGACGCTCGACACGCCCACCGGGAAGATCATGAACATGAAGCAGTGGGTGGAATCGAATCCGGAGAACGAGATGCGGCACGGCCCGGTGCGCGAGGGAATGTGCCCGAAGTGCCACGAGCCGCACGGCACCGACAACTGGCGCATGCTGAAGGCGTCCTTCCCCGGGATTTCGCAACGGTGAGGAGAACCTGCACTTCAAGCACGTCAACAAGATCGACAAGGGCCGCACCTGCCGCGCCTGCCACGATTTCCACGCCAGCCCGAATCCGAAGCACATCAAGACGGCGACGAAGTTCGGCAACTGGGAGTTCAAGCTCAACTACCAGAAGACGCAGACCGGCGGGTCCTGCTGGCCCGGCTGCCACGTGCAGCGCAAGTACGACCGCGAGGCGCGGCAGGAGAACCCGCGGTGAACCTGCTCCTCGCCATCCTCGCCGTTCCCGTCATCCTCGCGCCGGGTCCCGGTGCGCAGACGACGCGGGAGTCGGTGCGCGTGTACGCGGAGGTGTCCGGCCCGGCCACCGTTTCCGTGGGCGACAAGCCGCGAAAACCCTGCGCCGCGGGCGAGAAGCGCGAAAGCATTGCGCACTGCTCGATCGAGCTCGAGCCCGGCGACAATACCGTCTCCGTCACCGACGGCACGGGTACCGCGGAGGTCCACGTCGCCCGGTATGTGACGACCGGACCCCAGGTGCCGGGCGTCGATACCGCGGGCTTCGGCCAGGGCACGCTGCATCGCAAGGACGTCGAGACGCGCTGTGCCAGGTGCCACAGCATGGACGACGCGCAGGGAAAACCAGCGGAACAAACCTTGCTGGGGACGCAGTGCGTGACCTGCCACGCAGACCTGGTCTCGCGACCGAAGCAGCACGGGCCGGTCGGGCAGGGCGCCTGCCTCATGTGCCACGAGGCCTCGTCGGCTCCGCAGCGCTACGCGGTCGCCTGGCCGATCCAGGAGACGTGCTTCAAGTGCCATGAGGACATCAAGAACGCGATGTGGAAGAAGGCGTACCGCCACGGGCCCGCCGCCGCAGGGCGCTGCACCACCTGCCACGATCCGCACGGCTCGCCCAACGTCTTCTGGCTCAAGAAGCCGGTCTGGGAGCTCTGCACCAACTGCCACACCGAGAAGGCTACCGACCGTCACGTCGTGGTCGGGTTCGTCTACGGGGACTCGCACCCGACGCGCAACCGGCCGCATCCGCGCAAACCGGGGGTCGAGTTCGCCTGCTCCGCTTGCCACAACCCGCACGCCGCGCAGGCGCGCTTCTTGTGGCAGTTCGACGTGACCGTCAGGGAGGATCTATGCCGCACCTGCCACGCCAAGTGACGCGCGCAACCGCGCTCGCCTTCGCCGCGCTTGCCGTTCCCGCGTTCGCCTTCGCGGCGCAGGCGGCGCCCGCCCCGGCGCGGAGCTTCACTCCCTGGGACAAGGCGCCGGGCATGCCGCCGCCGGTGACGCCGGAATTGCTGGAGATCGGCGGCCGCGTCTTCCGCGGCGCCTGCCTCGGGTGCCACGGCGAGAAGGGCAACGGCGAGGGCCGCGAAGGGAAGCTCTTGCAGATCCCGCCCCGCGACTTCACGCAGGGCGCGTTCATCTCGCGCTCCACCCCTTCGGGCTCCTTGCCGCTCGACACCGACCTGTTCCGGTCCATCAGGCACGGGTTCAAACCGGCGATCGGGATGCCCGCCTTCAACTTCCTTTCCGATCGCGAGGTCTGGGCGGTCATCGCGCACCTCAAGACTTTTTCGGAGCGGTGGAAGACGGAGCAGGTCCCTCCGCCGGTCGAGGCTCCGCCAGCGCCTCCGAGGACCGCCGCGGCGGTGAAGGCGGGCGCCGAGGTCTACAAGGCGACCGGTTGCGCCTTCTGCCATGGCGAGAAGGGCCTCGCCGACGGTTCTTCGGCGCCATCCCTCACCTACGATAGCGGCAAGCCCGTGGTGCCCGCGAACTTCACCAAGCTTGCGGACTTCAAGTGCGGCAACCGTCCGGAGGACATCTTCCGCACCATCACCGCGGGAATGGACGGAACGCCGATGCCGACTTTCGCGGAAGCCCTCACCATCGAGCAGCGATGGCAAATCGTGTATTTCATCCAGTCGCTGGGCGAAGGAGCCGCGCAGGTGGCGATCAACCGTTGACCTTTCCCGATCCATGACCGAACTGTCGCTCGCGCTCGCCTCTTCGGTCGGCAACGCGCCTCTCTGGCGCCGCGAACCCTACCGGCTGCTCTTCCCGCTGGGAATCGTGCTCTCCTGGACGGGAGTGCTGCCCTGGCTCTTGTTTGCCATCGGCGTCACCGACGAATACCGATCGATTTTCCATTCGATGGCCCAGGTGCAGGGATTCCTCGCTTGCTTCGCGGTCGGGTTCCTCTTCACCATGATTCCGCGAAGAACGGGAACGGCGGCGCCTTCGCCGTGGCAGATGGCTGTTGTGATCGCCGCGCCCATCGCCACCACTGCCTGCGCCTGGCTCGAGCGATGGGCACTGGCGCAAGTCTTCTGGCTGTCGCTCCTCGCCTTGATAGCGGCCTTCGCGCTCCGCCGGTTTCGTCCCGGCGACATCCCCGACAGCTTCGTCTGGGTCTTCGCCGCCCTCGCGTCCGGCATGGCCGGCGCGGTCCTCGCCGGCTACGGCGCAGCCACGGAGGCGATGTGGCTGCACGACGTCGGGCGCGGGCTCGTCCTGCAGGGCACCATGTCGGCGCTCGTCATCGGAGTCGGTGGGTTCCTCCTTCCCGCCATCACGCGCGGGGAGCCGCCTGCGCGTCCCTCCCGGCGGCGCAAACTGCTGCACGTTGCGGGCATCGCGCTCTTCGTGGCGAGCTTCTTCGTCGAGGGCGAGTGGCTGCGCCTCGGATTCGTGCTCCGCGCCGGAGTCCCGGCGCTCGCGCTCATCGTCGCCGCCCGCTTGTGGCGGAAACCCTCGCTGCCCGGCCTCCACCGGCGGCTCGTCTGGATCGCCGCATGGATGCTGCCGGCGGGCTACGCATTCGTCGGCGCGCTGCCGGGCTACCGGCGCGTCGGGCTTCACGTCGTGTTCATCGGCTGCTTCGCACTGATGGTGCTGACCGTCTCCGTCCATGTCGTGCTCTCGCACGCTGGCGCGGGAGACCTCTTGCGGCGGAGCGGATGGCAATTGCGAACGGTCGCCGTCCTGCTCTTCGCCGCGCTGTTCTCGCGGATGATGGTCGACTTCGACATGGCGCACGTGCGCTTGTGGCTGGGCATCGCGGCCGGAACGTTCCTCGCTTCCACGTTGGTCTGGCTTCAGCTCTCGTTCCGGCGGCACCTGCAGCCTTGAGGCAGGAGGTGGCCGCGTCCTGAACGGCCGCGTCAGCTGCTTGCGACATGCTCCGACGCGACCCGGATGGCTTCTTCGAGGCCCGCGCAAAATCGCAGCCCGCCCGGTTCTTCGCGAATCCCGGCTCGCTGCAGCGCCGCGAGCGGCTGCGGCCGCGCACCGGCGATGAGCGTGAGGACGCCCTGCTGGCGGAGCCGGGAAATCGCGCTCTCCAAAGCGACCAGACCGGTGACGTCGATGGCCGGCACGGCCTCGAGACTGAGGATGAGCGCCTTCATGCGCGCGCCGATCGTCTTGAACGCGTCCATGGCGGAGTCCACCGCGCCGAAGAAGAGCGGACCGTTCACTTCGTAGAGCACCGTGTCGCGCGGCATCCGCAAGCCCCGATGCGGGTGCACCTCCTCGACGAGCTGTACCGAAGAGACCTCGGCCATCCTCCGCATGAAGAGGAAGGAGGCGAGGACGATTCCGAAGATGACGGCGACCACCATGTCGAAGATCACCGTCAGCCCGTAGCAGGTGAGGAGCACTGCCACGTCGCTCTTCGGAGCCACTCGCACGATGTGCACGAAATGCCTCGCCTCCGACATGTTCCAGGCGACGAGGAGCAGCAGCGCCGCGAGCGCCGCCATGGGCAGGTACGCGATGGCGCCGGCGAGCACGAGGAGCGCCGCGAGCACGAAGAGGCCGTGCACGACGGTCGAGATCGGCGAACGGCTGCCATAGCGGATCCCGGTCGCGGTGCGCGCGATGGCGCCCGTGGCGGCGATTCCCCCGAAGAAGGGGCAGACGACGTTGCCGACGCCGAGCGCCAGAAGCTCCGCATCGGGGTCGTGCCTGGTGCCCGCCATGCCGTCGGCCACCACCGCCGAGAGGAGCGACTCGATGGCGCCGAGGAGCGCGATGGCGATGGCCGAAGGAAAGAGGGCGCGCAGGGTGGCGAGCTCCAGCGGCAGCGGCGCCCCGCCGGGCATCACGACCTCCCAGGGCCTGACCGGCAGCGGCGGAAGCCGCGGGATGCCCGCGACCGTCTCTCCATCGACGACGGCGTGGAACCGCGAACCGATGGTGGCGACGTCGAATCCGAAGCGGTGCAGCAAGAGAGCCAGGACGGCCGCGACTGGCAGCGCCACGAGAGGCGCCGGGACCCGGCGCGTGATCCGCGGCAGCGCCACCAGGATGGCGAGCGTGAGCAGGCCTACCAGGAGCTCGGCGCCGCTCGCCGTCGAGCGTGCCTCGAACAGGGCCTGGACGCGCTCGATGAAGTGCTCGGGAGCCCGCGTCGGGCGCAGGCCAAGCAGATCCTTGACCTGGAGGACGGCGATGACCGTTCCGATCCCGGCGGTGAAACCGGCCGTCACGGGATGGGGGATGAACTGGATGAGCTTGCCGAGCCGCAACAGGCCCATCGCCGCGAGGAGCAGCCCCGCCATGACGCCCGCGACCAGCAGACCGGCGATGCCGAATCGCGAGACGATCGGCGCGAGGATGACGACGAACGCCGCCGTCGGTCCGGTGACCTGGAAGCGGGATCCTCCGAGCAGCGGGACGACGATGCCCGCCACGATGGAGGTGTAGAGCCCGTACTGCGGCGGGACGCCGACCGCGATGGCGAGCGCCATCGAGAGGGGCAAGGCGACGACGCCGACCACCAGTCCGGCGAGCACGTCGGCGCGCAGATCCGCTTTCGAATAGCCTTCTCGGAGCACGGCGCGCAGCGCCGCCGCCGGCAGCGTGGCGAGCGGCGGCGGAGTGGAGCTTCGAGCGTAGCGGGTGCGCGCCATCGGTCCCCGTTCGTGCTAGTCGATCCAGCTCACCCCATCCATCCTTGCGATGCCGTCCTGCGCAACGGGTTCGGTGTTGCGGACGACCTTCGCCCAGGACTGCAGGCACACCGTCTCGTGGTCGACGTGGCGCACGCGGCCGCGCGCAAACACGGCCGGCGCGACGGTCCTCTTTCCGACGAGCGTCGCCGGAACCGCGACGAGCTCGTCCGCCACGTGCGGGTGGCCTCCGCGCCCGATCGGAGTCTTCCGCCGGACGATGGTCCGGAATCCGCGCAGAGCGGCAGCCAGCGCCTCCATCTCCGCTTCGGTCGGTTCGACGAAGAACCACTCGCCCTGACGAGCGACATTGCCCTTCGACCGGACTACCTCGGGAGCCCGAAGCACCTCGTGCGCCTGCTTCACCATCGTGACCGCGCGCGGAAGCTGGCAGATGAACAGCTGCCGCTCGTCGCGGCCGCACAGGAAGTGGCGCTTCCTGGCGTCCGTCCTGCGCTCGATCCAGAGGGACCGCTGGTCCTCGCGGATTACCTTCACCTTCGTCCGATCGACTTGCGTGCCGTGCCTGGGAATCCGCTCCTCGAAGGTCCGCACCGGTTCCTGGACCAGGAGGACGAGCTGACGCCGATCGCGGTCGATTCCTTCGGCCTCGATGCGGTTCGTCCGCGCCCCGGGCAAGATGCGGAAATACTCCTCCCGCCCCTTGCCCAGGATGGTCATCTGGAACACGTCGGAAGCGTTTGCTCCCGCCGTCCACGACGACACCCTGTGGATTCCTCGCTCGATTACCTCGACACGCAGGTTCGCTTCGGCGAACCGGCGCTCGAGCACTTCGAAGTTGCCCATCTGCGTCTCCTTGGGGGACCTATCCGGTCCGCGCTGTTTCTCGTCGGGATTACGCCAGCGCAATTGGATGGCACGAGCATGGGCAACCTCCTTTCTTCGAGGATGGGCGCAGCGTTTACGCTTTTCCAAGTACCGACGTCAAGTCCCTGGGGCACGTGTAACGAGATCAACGCATTGAATTGACGCTTGGTGCATGCCAGCGCAAGCTCGAGAAATCTCATGCTCCACATCGGCATCCTGGCGCACAGTGCGGATGGCGCTGCGCTTTGCTTTCTGGAGATGATCCGGGAGAGCGCGCGGGCCCTCGGTCCGCACCTGCATCCGGAGATCACTCTGTCGATCCTCCCGATGGGCGAGGTCCTCGACGCCTGGGAGCTGATGGACCTCGAGACGGTCAACCGGCACCTGATGCGGACCGCGCAGCGACTGAAGTCCGCCGGATGCGACTTCTTCGTCTGCCCCGACAACACCGCGCACATCGCGCTCGATGCGGCGACCGCGCCCTATCCGCTGCCCGGGCTGCACATCGCCGACATCGTGGCCGGGCGCGCCAAAGCCGATGGGCGCAAACACCTTGCGCTGCTCGGGACCAAGTGGACCATGGAAGGGCCGGCGTACCCCGCGGCGGTCGCGCGCGCGGGACTCGAGATGAGCACGCCGGCGCGGGAAGACCGCGTGCGTCTCGACCGGATCATCTTCGACGAGCTCTGCCAGGGCCGCTTCACCGACGCCGCGCGCGCGGAATTCGTTCGCGTGATCGACCGCCTCAGGGCCGAAGGTTGCGACGCCGTCGCATTGAGCTGCACGGAGATCCCCATTCTCGTCCGCCCCGGCGATTCCCCGCTGCCGACGCTCGATTCCACGCGCCTGTTGGCCCACGAGGCAGTGCGGGTCGCCCAGGGCAAGAGCCCGATGCCCGTCTGGCGCGGTGGCGCAAGAAACAGATCCCTCTGACCCGAACGCGCTCCTACCACCTCAGCATCGCGGCCGTCGTGGTCACGGTGGCGAATTCGTCCTGGAGATTGGCGGCTGTCACGCGTGCGAGATCGTCGGCGGTGATCACGGTTCCGTCGGGCCCTCGCCGGTCGAAGGTGTGCGTCGCGTCGAGGACGAATTGCACGTCGTACCCGAGGTTGCCCGCGATGCGGGCCGTCGTCTCGCAACAATGGTTGGTGGTGATTCCGCAAATGACCAGGCCCTTCAAATCCGCGGCCTGGAGCCAGGCGTGTAAGTCGGGTTCGCCATGGAACGCGCTGTTGACGCTCTTGACGACGAGAAGGTCGGGCTTTCCCTGCACGAAGTCCTTGAATTGATTCCCCGGCGTCGCCGGCTTCAGTCTTCCGGTAGGAGCCGCCGAGTCGTGTCGTACGAATACGACCGCACGGTCCTTCACCCGCCAGTGTTGGATGAGCGCCGCTATGTTGGACTCGCAGGCGGGATTGTTTCGCGGTCCCCAGACCGGATCGTCGAAGCCTTTCTGGACATCGACCACGATCAACGCGTGTCGCATCTCGCCAGGCTGCATCGCGAGCCCGACGGATGCAAAGGGCCAGTCGATTCCATCGGGATTGCCGATGGATGAAGAAGGCCCCGGGGCGGGCAGCACCCCCGGGGCCCTGTTAGATCGCCATCCGCCCGCTAGTGCGAGACGACGAAAGACGCGCTAGTCGAGTGTGACACGGTCCCGCTCGTCCCTGTGATCGTCAGCGGGAACGTGCCGCGCTGCGAATTGCTCGCCGCCGTGACGGTCAGGACCGACGATCCCGATCCCGCAATGCTAGCCGGGTTGAAGGAGGTCGTCGCGCCCCTCGGCTGTCCCGTGACGCTCAGCGCGACCGTGCCGGTGAAGCCGTTCACCGCCGTCACCGTCACCGTGTACGTCGTCGAGCCGCCGCGGGCCACGGTCTGCGATGCCGGGCTCACCGCGATGGTGAAGTCGGGCGGGGCCGGCGTCGTGACCGTCAGCGTCACCGTCGTCGAGTGCGTCGCCGCGGTACCCGTACCGGTGACCGTGACCGTGTACGTTCCGCCCGGAGTCGTCGCGCTGGTGGCGATGCTGAGAGTCGCGCTGCCGCCGCTCGAGATGGACGCGGGAGTGAACGTCGCGGTCGCGCCGGCAGGCAGCCCGCTCGCCGACAGGTTCACGGTCTGCGCGACGCCATTGGTGATCGCCGTTGAGATCGTCACGTCGGGCGCGGTGTTTCCCTGCAGCACGCTAACCGAGGTGGGGCTCGCACTGATGGAGAAGTCATCGGCCGGCGGGGGAGGCGCCGCGACGCAGTTCGGCAACGTGAACGAACCGATGCGCGTGTGCCAGTTGAAGGTGCCGTTCGCGGGCTCGTACTCGCTCGTGAACCAGAAGGTGCAGTCGTCGACCGGATCGACCGCCATCATCGAGTAGTCGCCCCAGCGCGAGAGGTTCGCCGTCTGGACTCCCGCGCCGTCGAAGACGATGTTCTCGCCCTGGGTCATCGTCCCGGCGGGGTCTCCCGCGACGCGCCCCGTGAAGTGCACGCCCGGCTTCACCGTCGTGCTCGAGACGCTGTACCCGAGGCCGATGTTGCCCGCCTTGTCCATCGCCGCGGCGCCCATCCAGCGGAAGTTCGCGTCCGGTGCCCAGGTGCCCTGCTGCGCGAGCGCAAGCGTCGCGCTCGAGGCGGTGAGCTCGTACCAGCGCACGCCGGTGCTCGTACCCGCGGTGATGGAGTGGTTCGTCACCAGGTGCCCGACGCCGTTCAAGTTCCGGTAGGCGAGGCGGTACATCAAGCGGTCGGCGAGCGAGTCGAGCTTCTGGGCCGTACCCGGCTGCGGGATGCACGTCCCGCCCGCGCACGCTTCCGAGAACGCCGCGACGCTCAACGTCGTCGGACCGACGAGCCTGGTATTGGCCGGCGTGGCGAAGTCGGTCGTCATGGTCCAGTAGGCGAGGGTGTTCGCCGTCGCGCCGAGAGCGACGATGTACTCGGGCGATCCGGCCGGGGGCAGCGCGGCTCCATCCAGATCGGCGGGGAGGAGGCCGCCGAAGCTCGTGCCGACGTTGAAGCACTGCTGCGTCGCGGCCGCGCCCGCGAGCATCTTCGCGCGGTCGTAGGCGCAGACCTGGCCGCCGGCGAAGAGGTTGCCGTTGAAGAGGTTGAAGGTGACGTAGTACGCGTCCGGCCAGACGCCGAACTTCGGATAATCGGGGAAGCGCGAGTAGGGGAACGAGTAGCGCGCGTAGGCGCCAGTGGGATCGCCGGTCGTCGAGACGGCGACGCACTGCAGGAACGGAACGGTGCTGCCGTTCGCTCCCGTCACCGCGAATTGCGACGCGATCCAGCGATCGGCGATGGGATCGTAGATGACGATCGGGTCGCCGTCGTTGGTGGTCTCGCACAGGCCGCCGAAGCCCCTGAAGAGCGTGTTCATCGGTACCGGTCCGAACACCGCCGTGCCGCTCTTGTTGAAAACGGCATAGTCGGTATTGACCGTCTGCACGTAGTGGTTCGGGCCGACGTCGCCGTTCGTGTCGGGCGGCGCGGAGTTGACGAGGAAGGTGCCCGCCGGACCGGCGAACCCGTTGCCGATGCCGTCGAAGTTCTGGCTGAGCGAAGGCGCGAGCAGGAGCGCCTGGCCCGTCACCGTTTGCAGCGCCTGGTCCCTGACCGGGCCGCGGTTGAAGTTGCGCGGGATCGGTTTGACCTCGTGCTCCGTCGGCGCGACCCGCTCGGCGGGCGGCACGAGGAACAGCGGAGGAGAAACGTCGTGGTGTGCTTCCTTCGTGATCGCCGGCGTCTGGTTCGCGTCGCCGCGGTCGACTGCGGATTCACCGCAAGCCGTCAGCGCTGCCGCGCAGAGCGCGACATAGAGCTTCCTCGAAGTCATTCCGGGCCCCTCCGGGATGGCGTATGTGGTTTGGGTACTACTGCCCCGTAGATTGCCGAAATGCCGCGCCGAATCCAATGCGCTGCGCGGAAGGCCCGATTTCATTATTGATTATCTGACGAAGCAGCGGATCGCCCTCGCGCAGGCAGGAGTCGGGGAGCAGGATGCCCCCATGAATCAGCCCATCACAGCCGTCCTTCTGGCAATCGCCCTCGGCGGATGTGCATCGCAGAACCGCAATGTCGTCACGATGGACGTGCGTCCCGTCGAGGGTGTTGGGAGCCGCACCGTGGAGCTGGAGAACGGCCTGCTGTTGAAAGTGCTCGGCCGGAACGGCACCCTCTTCTCGATCGTGCCAGATGCGCAGCTCGGACCGGGATGCGCACGAGGGCTGATCAGCAGCATGAATGTGGGAGGCGGAGCCGGGGGCGCGGGCACGGCCAAGGTGACCGCGATCGGCGTGAGGGTCTGCCCGGCCGGGCAGGCGCAGGGCTGGACCCGATGGCACGCCGACGTCGTCGACCAGGACATCGGGCGGTCGCAACTGCGCGATTTGCCGCCGGCGTTCGACTTCGCCACGCTCGTGCCGTCTCAATCGACGCTGGCCATCGGCGCTGGCGGCGGACGCGTCGATGTGGCGCTGCCGCCCGGCGCATTCGGCGAGGCGATGCGCAGCCATCCGGAGTTGCTCGCCTCGGTCATCGTCATCGGCGTCGTGCCGCGTTCGTCGAATGGACGGTACGAAGTCGTTCCCTGAGCCCTCCGCTTCCTGTCGGAGATGAGGACCGGCAGTTCGCCGATGCGGTCGGCCGCTTGGCGGAGTAGCGCGGCGCTGGCTCGCTCGCCGAGCGGCACTGACGGTTGCGGAAAGCGCGATCTAGATTCCGCCTCACTTCCGACCAGAACAAAGGCAACCATCATGTTCACGCGGATCGTCTCGATGACGTTGAAGCCGAACGTCTCCACGAAGTTCACCGAATTGCTCGAGCAGAAGATCGTTCCTGCGCTGCGCAAGGAGCCCGGCTTCCAGGACGAGATGGTCTTCGTCATCCCGGGCGGACCCGAGGTGGTGGCGATCAGCATCTGGGACACGAAGGAAGACGCGGATAGCTACGCGCGCACCGCCTATCCGAAGGTGCTGCGGATGCTGGAGACGCTGATCGAGAAGCGGCCCGAGGTCGAGGAGTACCAACTCGCCTATTCGACGCTCCACCGCACCGGTCTTTCCGAGTTCCCGAAGCAATCGCCGAACACCACGCCGACACCCGGCGTCGGCGGCTGAAATCGGGTCGCGCCCGCGCTCAGTTGTTGTACGGGCAGGTTCCGGGCTTCACGCACCGGAACGTGAAGGGGTGCGGCGACATGCAGCACTCCTGGTGTGCCGTACAAGTGAGCGGTCCACAATTGGCGGTGGCCGCCGCGCTCGGACCGGATGTGGCCGCGGCGAGCGCAATGCCAACCGCAGTGCCTGCGAGAATCGCCAGCAACGTCTTTTTCATGGGGCCTCCCTGCGACTGCGGCGGCACTCTACACCCGCGTTGCGCTTTGCAAACATCGGCGCGCGCCGATCATTCGGCGCGGAGCGCCACCACCGGATCCACCCGGGCCGCGCGCCGCGCAGGCAAGAGCGTCGCGACCAGCGACACCGCCCCAAGCACCAGCGCGGCGCCGAGGAGCGCCAGCGGATCGGCGGGGCCGATCCCGAACAAGAGACCGGTGATCATGCGGGCGCTCGCGAGCGCGCCCGCGATCCCGAGCAACACTCCCACGCCGACCACGGCGAGGCTCTCCCGGGCGACGAGGACGAGCGCCTGGATCGGTCGGGCGCCGAGCGCCATGCGGACGCCGATCTCCCGCGTTCGCTGCGCGACCGTATAAGCGAGCACGCCGTACAAACCGAGGCCCGCGAGCAGCAGCGCCACTGCAGCGAACCCCTGGAGGATCTCGAGCGCGAAAGTGCGTTGCGCCAGCGAGGCGGTGAGCATCTCGCCGACGGGCCGCACCTGCCAGGCGGCGAGGCTCGGATCGATGGAAGAGATGACCTCTTGCGCACCGCGTACGAGATCGCGGACGCCCGTCTTCGAGCGCACAAACAAGGTGAGTGAGTCGGTGGGAAGCTGGTCGAAGGGAACGTACAGCGTCGGCTGGATGTCGGCGTCGAGGCCGAACTCGCGGATGTTGCCGACCACGCCGGCGACGGTCCACCAGCGCGGATCGCCAAACAGCCGGAGACGTTGACCGAGCGGATCCGCACCTGGCCAGTAGCGGCGGGCGAGGGCCTCGTTGATGGTCACGACCGGGAGCGCTTGCGGGCGGTCGGTCGTGCTGAAGACGCGGCCGCGAACGAGCGGAATGCGCATGGCCTCGAACCATCCCGGCGTGACGACGCGAATCTCCTCGTCCGGCGGCTGCGCGCCCTGGGGAATCGGGCGGCCTTCGATCTCGAAGTTTGCGTCGTTGGCGATACCGCTGAGCGGCGCGTAGTCCACGCCTCCGGCGGCCTCGGTGCCGGGAAGGTCGCGGAGGCGGTGCAACGTGGCGTTGAAAACGGTCCGATGCTTCTGGTCGTCGCCGGGGACGCCGAGCGTCATGGCGACCGCGCCTTTTGGATCGAACCCTGGATCGACGTGGACCACGTTGCTGAAGCTGCGCAACAGCAGCGCCGTGCCGGAGAGCAGTACCAGCGCGAGCGCGACGTCGGCCGCGACGAGTGCCCGTCGCAGCCGGCGCGGCTGCGGTGCGGAAGAAGCGCTGCCGCCGCGGAGGGCGCCGCCGAGCGACGAGTCGGTCGATGCCAGCGCCGGCATCAGGCCGAAGAGGATGCCGCTCGCCATCGAAGCAGCGATCGCGAAAGAGAGCACGGTTCCGTCGACGCGAATATGGCTCGCGCGAGGCAGATCCCGCGGGCCCGCAGCGAGCAGCAGATCCACGCCCCACATCGCGATCAGGAAGCCGAGCGCGCCTCCGAGGAAGGCGAGGACGAGGCTCTCGACGACCATCTGCTGCACGAGCCGCGCCCTGCCGGCGCCGAGCGCCGCGCGGACGGCCAGCTCGCGCTGCCGGGCCGTCGCTCGCGCGAGCATGAGGTTCCCGACGTTCGCGCAGGCCATCAAGAGCACTAGCATCACCGCACCGAACAGCATCCAGAGGGTGAGCTTCACGTGGCCGACCATCTGGTCGAGGAGCGGAACGGCGTCCATCTCGAAGCCGAAGTCGGCCGGGTAGATGTCGGGATACGAGGCGCGCAGGCGCGCGGAGACGACAGCGAGCTCCGAGCGGAGGCCGGCCAGCGTGACGCCGCGGCCGAGGCGGCCGATCACCCGCAGACCTCGAGCGGACCGCGCTTGGGGCGTGAGCTGCGCGGGAGTCATCGACAAAGGCCGCCAGGCATCGAAGTGCTCGGGAAGCTCCAGATCCTCCGCGAGGACGCCGATGACCTCGAATGGGAGATCGGAGATCTGCACGGTCTGCCCGACGATGCCGGGGTTGCCCGCGAAGCGCCTTTGCCA
>VBKL01000223.1 GCA_005879805.1 Deltaproteobacteria bacterium
GGAAAGGCGCTCGAGATGGAGGAGCTGCTCGTGGGCCGTCTGCACCTTCTCGAGCGACGCCTGGAGCTCGTCGGTACGGTGGGCGAGCAGGCCGACCAGGTTGCGCAGCGCGCGCGCCTGGAAAGCGCTGTCGCAGCCCTGCTGGACGGCGGCGAGGAGCTCTTCGGGCTGCCAGGGCTTCTTGAGGAAGCGGAAGACGCGGGCCTGGTTGATGGCGGAGATCAGCGCGGGCGTGTCGGTATATCCGGTAAGGACGATGCCGACGGCGTCGGGCTGCGTCTGGCGCAGTTTCTCCAGCATCTCGATGCCCGTCATCTCCGGCATGCGCTGGTCGGCGATGACGACGGCCAGTTGGTGTTCGGCGGCGATGCGCAACGCCTCCGGACCGGACTGCGCCTCGTACACCGTGTAGTCGGCGTCGAGGAACCCGCGGAGGACCATGAGGTTCGGAAGCTCGTCGTCGACGATGAGCACGGAGCTCTGGCCCCCGTCGTCCGCGCCGTATTGCGCGACGAGCTTCTTCAAGTCGGTAGCTAACATGAGACGGGGAGTGTCTACCGTGAGATACGGTCAAAGCAAACAATTTCTACGCGGTCGTAAGGTAAAACCCTGAAAATTAGGACTGATTTTCAGTGCGCCGGAGTGCTGCCGCGTGCAATTTGGTAATCGGATGTGCGATAATTCCTACAATCACCTTCTTATCGACGCCGGGAAAGCGTGCCCAGGTCCGAGCGCTTGAGCGCCCAGCCAGGCAGCTGGGGCGCAGCCGTCAGCTCGCCTACCTGTCGGGCAGGGAAGCCGTCGAGGATGGCGCGCGCCTCGAACCGGGACCTCTGTTTCACGCAGCAACCGGCGAGCACCATCGACTCCTCTCCCACCGTGCTGAAGTCGCACACGATCGCTCCGGGCTCGACGACCGTCCCCCGGCCGATGCGGCAGCCGTGGATCATCGCTCCGGGGCCGATCACCACGTCGTCCTCGATCACCAGCTCGTTGTCGGGCAACAAGTGCAGGACGGCGTTCTCCAGGATCTGGACCCGGTCGCCGACGCGAACGGGCCCGTGCGAGTCGCCGATGATCTTCACGCCGGCGGCGACGAGCGAGTCGGCGCCGATCCACACGTCGCCGGTGATCTCTGCCGTATCGAAGAGCACCGCCGAGGGCGCGATGCGCGGTTGCTTGTCCCGGAAGGAGTAGAGCTTTCCCATCGTGGCTCCGGCGGGAAGCGTCCCCGCGTGCGGTTGCAAGAGATAGGAAGGAAGCGACAGGTCGCCGCCGCGCAGGTCCGCGAGGCGCCGGAGGTCGGCCTCGCTGGCGCGCCGGATCGTCCGCCCGGGCCGGCCGACCACCACCGCCTCGTCGGGGACGATGGTTCCCGCCGGCAGGACGGTCCCCTCGCCGAGGAAGCACCTCCGCCCGACGCGGACGCCCGGCATGAGGATCGAGCCGTTCCCGACTTCGCTCAGGTCGCCGACCGCAGCGCCGATTACGAGGCTGCGATGGCCGAAGACCGCCTTCTGCCCGACGGTCACGGGAAATGCCGTGGTGCCGATCGCGACCGAGTTTTCCAGGAGCGCGGAGGAGGCGCCGATCTCCACCGTGCCCGCGGGCGATCGCACTACCGCGCCCTGCGCGATGATCCCGCCCGGTCCGACGCGCAAGAGGCCGAGCACCGTGGCGGAAGCCGCGACGTACACCTCGGAGGGCGCAGGTTTCCGGTTGAGACTCATCGAGCCCGACGATACCGCAGCTCAGGAAGACGCGTGGACGCGGAGCTGATCGATCTCGCGGAGCGAGCTGCCGACGATTCGCGAAGCGAGCGCTCGTGCTTGCTCGCGCAGCTCGGGGATCGCGGTCGACTCCCACAGGTCGCCGCGCCGTAGCGAGCCCAAGGTGAAGAGCCTGCCGCCCGAGCTGCCGAGAAGCGCGCCGTCGCGGTCGGTGGCGAAGCCCATGCCGAGGCTGCCGGGCCGCGCTAGCCCGGCGGAGAGCAGCGAGGAGACGAGGCTCGAGCAGGCCTCCTCGATGCTGGCGGCTGGGCCCGTGCAGTTGATCACCCGGGCGGCGGACATCTCGATGAGGTCGCGCGACCCCCGGGGCCAGAATCGCACCACGGCCGAATCGGGCTCCAGAGCGAACGATGCGATGCGGCCTGCGCGGATGGAAAGCTGTCCGCTCGCCCGCATCGCCGCGATCGCCTCGCCGACCCGCGGCGCCATGCGGTGGCGGTGGACGTCCCAGTAGGCGCGCAGATGACGCAGGAACCGCTCCCTCTCGGCGGGTGGAAGCCGTTGCCAGATCCGCTGCGTCGAAGAGCGGAAGCCGTCGAAGATGGCCCTCCAGTCGCCTCCGCGCGCAACCTCGGTCCGGAGCGCGCGCAACAGTCCGCGCACCCCGATTGCGCCGATGCGCGTCCGGGACGGTCGCGCTGGGCCGTGCACCTGGGGGACGAGCCCGTGCCGCGAGATCGCCTGCAGCCGGCCGCGATGGCCGCGCTCACGAAACGCAAGCGCGGCGTCCACCATGGTGAGTCCCGATCCGAGGAAGACGACGTCGGCATCGGGATCGATGCCGTCGAGCGCGCCGGGAAGGAAGGGCGAGCGGGC
Source organism: Deltaproteobacteria bacterium (assembly GCA_005879805.1). Lineage (GTDB taxonomy): Bacteria > Myxococcota > Myxococcia > Myxococcales > 40CM-4-68-19 > VBKO01. The sequence continues at coordinate 2,607 of VBKL01000223.1, forward strand.
ATAGCGATCGCTCGCGTACAGACCGCCGTCCTCCACCGCAGGGTCGACGGTCGGGAAGTTCCCGAGAGCGATGACTGCCGCGCGAACGTCGAGATGGCCGTGCGGGACGAGGGTCAACCGGACGCCTCGTTCGACGAGGCACGCGCTCGTCGCGGTAGACCGGAAGATCTGGAAGGAGACACCGCGAGGCGCGCGCGCGATCGATTCCCGCAACGTCTGCTCGAGGTATTCCCCGTAGCGGCCCCGGGCGACGAACGCCGCGTCCGACGTGCAGGCCCAGCGGGCGAAATGGTCCGGCACGTCCGGAAGCGCGCTCATCTTGCCGGCGGGGACATTGAGGAGATGATCGGGATCGGCAGTCGAGTACGCGATTCCGCGAGCGACGCGTTCGCCGCGCTCGACGAGGACGATCGACGACGGCGCGCGCGCCTGGCGGAGAAGCTGGATCGCGACCAGCGTACCGCCGGCGCCGCCGCCTACGATCGCGACGTCAGCTTCCGCCATGAGCGACAAGTTAGGTGCAGCACGTACGGATGTCGCCTGCCGCGCGGTGAGGGCGATCACGTTTTTTGCCGCGGATCTTCCACGCACCGCAGGTCGGATTCCGCGATTGATCGGCGGTGCTCAGCGAGCGAGCCAGCAAGCCCCGTCTGCCTTGCACGTCCGGTTGCCTGGGGGTGCCGGCGCGTCGCAACTTTCCAGCGGATGGCCCTCATCCGCAAGGGAGAAACAATGAAGAAACTGCTCATCCCCATGTTCTGCGCGCTGCTCGCCACTCCGGCGCTCGCAGCCGGAACGCAGGATCGTCGCGAGCGTACCGACGCCTTCCGCGCCGAAGTCGTCGAGGTTCAGACCCACCGGAACCCAGCCGCCATCATCGCTACCGACGCGATCTATGGTGGCATCGCAGGCCTCGCCATCGGCGCGGGCGTGGCATTGCTCGAGAACGATCACAACTGGGGCCGCGACCTCTCCGTCGGCGCAGGCGTGGGTCTTCTCGTCGGTGCGGCCTTCGGAGCCGTCGACGCCGCCTCGGCAGCGGATCGCAGGATGTCTGCCGCCGATCTGGCAGCGCGCGATGAGGTGAGCCGCTCGCAGAGCCACCCGCCGATGCTCGGCTACAGGCTCGGCTTCTAGATCCATCCGGGGCGGACCTCGCCTGCACGGGGTCCGCCTCCGCGAGGGCCCGGCCGCCCGCTCGCCCTCCGTGCGCTGTCCTGCTCGTCCCCGCTTGTTCGTGGCCGTCCGGATCGTCAGCGTGGTCACGTACCCGAACATCCCGAGGAGACCTCCATGACTGCCAATAAGCTCGCAGTGCTTGCGTGCGCGCTCGTCGCCGCTCCCGCTTTCGCCCAGACCACCGTCGACGTTCCACCCGGCACCACCACGACGGTGCAATCGCAGCCCCAGCAAGCTCCGCCCCCGCCCTCGACCACCGTCGAAGTGCAACAGGCGCCGCAACCCGCGCCGCAGCCCGGCACGCAGGTGGTGGTGACCCCGCAAAACGCGCCGCCTCCCGCAGCGCCGCCGCCGCGCGTGACGAAGTACGACACGACCGACGTCGTCGAGACGCATTCGCATCGCCCGGCCATGGCCACCATCGCGACCGACGCGCTCTACGGCGGAATCGCCGGCTTGGCGGTCGGCGCGGGCGTCGCGCTCATCGGCCAGGACAGCAACCACTGGGCTCGCGATCTCACCGTCGGCGCGGGAGCCGGCCTTCTCGTCGGCGGCGCGATCGGCGTGGTGGAGGCAGTCTCCGACGCCAGCGATCACACGACGACGCGCGCCGCGGCCGACATCCGCGACAGCGGGGGCCGCGCTCCGACGGGCTTCGCCCTCTCGTACGGCGGGCGGTTCTAGTCCCGAGCAGGCACTAGCGGTCTCATGCCGGCGGCCTCGAGCAGCGCCATGTCCGAGGCGTAGCCGGGGTTGCCGGTGGTGAGGAGCTTGTCGCCGAAGAAGATCGAGTTCGCGCCCGCCATCATGCAGAGGAGCTGGGCTTCCTCGCTCATCTGCAGCCTGCCCGCGGAGAGTCGGACCATGGCGCGCGGCATGAGGATGCGCGCGGTCGCGATCATCCGCACCATCTCCATCGCCGGAACGGGAGGCCGTTCCGAAAGCGGGGTCCCGGCGACGCGCACGAGCAGGTTCACGGGGACTGATTCGGGATGCGGGTCCTGCGCGGCGAGCTCGCGCAAGAGATCGCACCGGTCGTCGATCGACTCGCCCATTCCGATGATGCCCCCGGAGCAGACCGTGATTCCCGCCTCGCGTACGGCGCGCAGCGTCCGCAGGCGCTCGTCGTAGGTGCGGGTGGTGATGATCGAGCCGTACGCCTCGCGGCTGGTATCCAGGTTGTGGTTGTAGGCGGTGCAACCCGCCTGCTTGAGCCGGCGCGCTTGATCCGGCGTGAGCATGCCCAGCGTGCAGCAGGCCTCCAGGCCCAGGTTCCGCACGCCGCGGACCATGTCGAGGACGCGGTCGAACTGGGTGCCGTCCTTCACTTCGCGCCAGGCGGCGCCCATGCAGAAACGGGTGGCGCCCGCTTCGCGGGCCTTCCGGGCAGCGGCGAGCACGGTCTCCGTCGAGAGCAGCGGCTCCGCTTCGACACCGGTGTGGTAGCGAGCGGCCTGCGGGCAGTAGGCGCAGTCTTCGGGACATCCGCCGGTCTTCACCGAAAGCAGCGAGCAGAGCTGGACCTCGCTCGCGGCGAACGACTCGCGGTGGACCGCGCGAGCCCGATCGACGAGCTCGAGGAGCGGCGTGTCGTGGATCGCTCGCACCTCTGCGAGCGACCAGTCGTGGCGGATCTCCATGGGCGCTACCGCGTACCACAGCGGATCGCGCCGATCCATGCGGCTACGGGAACAGCTTCGCCCGCGCCGCGGAAAGCGCCTCCTCGAGCCGCGCCGGATCGCCGCTGCCCTGGGCGAAGTCGGGGCTTCCCCCGCCCTTCCCGGAAAGCACGACCAGGACCTCCTTGAGCAGCTCGTTCATCGCCGGGCCCTTGCCCTTGGGTCGGGCGAAGCAGAGGTGCGCACGGCCGTCCTCGACCGCGCCGATGAGCGCGATCGCGCCTTGCTCGGCCAGGGCACCCGAGAACGCGCGCGCGAACGACGCGCGATCGACCGTGGCCACGATGGGTGCGTCGGGATCGCTTTCAACCACCATCGCCTTGGCTTCCGAACGGGCGAGCTGCCGCTCCAGCTCGACCGACAGCTTGCGCCTCGCATTCGATTCCTCGGCGGTCCGGCGCACCGCCTCGGGCAGATCGCGGGGCGCCGTCTTCAACGCATCGGCCGCCTCCTTCAGCCACCGGCCCTGTTCGGCGAGGAGGCGCACCACGCGGCCGCCGCAGACGAACTCGACCCGCGACTGTCCCTGTCCCCACTTCTGCACGCCGAGCACCACGATGGCACCGACGTCCCCGGTGCGTACCGGATGGGTACCCCCGCAGGGCGAGGCGTCGACGCCCTCGACGAGGATCACGCGGTCGCCTTTCACCGCTTCCTTGCGCAGCGGCAAACGGTTGCGCTCCTCGCCGACGAAGTCGCGCGCCACGACGGGCAGGTTGCGCCATACGCTCTCGTTGGCGGTGGACTCGGCACTGCGCAGCGCGGCGTCATCCAGCTTGGAGATCGAGATGTCGAGATCGATGGTGCACGTCCGCTCGCCGAGGTGGAACGAGCGCGTCGGCGCGCCGTGGACCCGCTCGAACGCCGCCGAGAGCAGGTGTTGCCCGTGATGCTGCTGCATGTGGTCGAGGCGCCGGGTCCAGTCGACGCGCCCTTCCACTTCGGTGCCGGGCTCGAGGGGCCGGTCGAGGAGGTGCAGCACGTTGCCTTCCGACTCCTGCACGTCCAGGACCTGCGCGCTTCCGAGGGTGCCGCGATCCCCGGGCTGGCCGCCGCCTTCCGGATAGAAGGCGGTTCGGTCGAGCAAGGCCGAAGGCTTTCCGCCTTGCTCGGCGCCGCTGACTACACGGGCAGTGAAACTGACGAGATAGGGATCGGTCAGATACAGGCGCTCGGTCATCGATGCTCCGCGCCTTCCGGCGCTCCTCCCGTCGCGGGCAAAGCCCGCTCCTCCGGTCGCCGCGCATTGTAGCGGGGCGGGCGACAGTGGGCTCAGTTTCGAGCCGATGCGGCGGGCACCGAGCCCGGCAGCTTGATCCGGTTCCGCGCCACCCACTCGTCGAAGTCGAAGTTCTTCGGTACGCCGAGGGTGATGCGGCGGACGTTGACCAGATCGGGACTGAAGACGCTCAGCTTCGACACGTTCCCGTCGTCGAGTCCGATCCCGGCCATGTCGGTCATGCTGTAGAAGACGGCGCGGGTGTTGAGCGGGCGCGATGCATTGGCGCGCGCGGCGGCGAGCTTCTCCGGGTAGCGGCGCGCGTACTCGTCCGAGTACCAGAAGAGCATCGGGATGGGCAGGTCGTACTCGTTGTTGTGGTAGTGCCCGAAGAGATTGCGCGCATCGTCGCGCAGGTTGTCGCCGTGGTCGGAGACGTAGAAGAGGCCTTTGATCCCGGGCCGCTTCTGCAAGACGCCGATCAACTGCGCGAGGACGTGATCGGTATAGACGATGGTGTTGTCGTATGCGTTGACGAGGTGCTGCCGGTCGGTCCATCCCGAGTTGCCGTCCGGCAGGAAGGACGATTCCAGCCCGTCAGGGAAGGCGGCGTAGCGGCGCGGATAGCGGCTGGTCAGGGTGAAATGGCTCCCGAGCGTGTGGAGGACGACGAACAGCTTCTGTTCGCGCCCCCCCTGCTTGGCGAGAAGCTCCTCGAGAGCGTCGACCAGTACGCCATCGTGGCGGCGCTCGAAGAAGCGCGCCGAGTCGGCTTCCTTCGGATAGCGGTTGATGGCGCCGGTGAACGGATCCCGCTGCTGCGTCGAGAGCCAGTGGGTAGCGAAACCAACCTCGTGGAAGACGGAGACGATCGACTTCTCGCGCAAGGAGCGCTGCTCGTCCTCGATGCTCCCGCGGGTGAGGATGAGCGGCACCGACATCCGGGTCACCGCCGCCTGGGTGATGACGTCCCGGAAGACGAGCAGGTTCTGAGCCTTGGACAGCTCGGGATTGGTGTCGCGCCCGTACCCGTAGAGCTCCCAGTTTTGCCGGCGCGAGCTTTCGCCGACGACGAGAACGTAAAGCTCCGGGCCTTGCGGAGCTTCGGCGCGCGTCGCGCCGAAGTGGAACGACTGCGCCAGATCTCCCTCGCGCAGCGCCTCCTGGTAGAGGGCGCGCGTCACGATCGATTGCGAGACGATCCCGAAGGGACTGTTGCGATCGTTGGCGGCGACGAACATCCACCACGTCACG
>VBKL01000033.1 GCA_005879805.1 Deltaproteobacteria bacterium
CGGGCCTTGCTCCTCGCTCGCCATCCGCGGGTGGATTCCCGGAACGAGCCGCATTCCGGCGGTGAGCACGAAGATGCCGTGAACGAAGCCGATGAAGGCGCCTAGCCACCAGGTCGATCGCCCCCAGGAATGGAAGGCGGCAACGTAGAGTAGAGCGAAGAGCCAGCCATTCACGAGGTGAAGCCCGAAGCCCACTGCCTTGGCGCGATCGCGGTCGGCCGTGAACATCGTCCCCAGCATGTAGGGCAGGTTCATGCGCGTGAGCCGCATCCCCTGGCTCCCCGCCATCATGGCGGTGAGCACCACGGTTCCGACGAATCCCCACAAGAGCCAGCCGCCCCAGTTCATGGCTGCACCTCCGAGAAGACCTTTCCCGGCGCGGGCATCCGCTCTCGCGCCATCGAGCCTTCGAGCTCGATGCGGCGCACGAGGGAGAGAGCGGCATTGATGAGGCCCACGTGTGTGAACGCCTGGGGAAAGTTTCCCAGCCCCTCGCCTGTCGCGGGGTCGATCTCCTCGGCGAAGAGGCCCACGTCGTTGGCGAAGCCGCAAAGCTCATCGAAGGCGCGCCGCGCTTCTTCGAGCGTGCCGCCGCCAAGGGCGAGATATTCCGCACCCCAGAAACCGCAGACGCCGAAGGCGCCCTCGCCGGGCGATTCTCCGGTGCGGTATCGGTAGAGAAGCCCGCGGCCGGCGCCGAGCTGCTCGCGGATCCGAGCGTACGTCTTCCGCATCCGCTCGGACGATGCCTTTTCGAATCCGTGCCACGAGAGCAGGAGCAGGCTGGCGTCGAGATCGTCGCCATCGAGCTGGGCCGCGTAGCTCTCCAGCCTCGCATTCCACGCACGCGTCTCGATGTCGCGGCGGATGACGTCGCGGTTCTCCGCGAAACTCGCCGCGCGCGCCTCCGGCAGGTGTCCTTTCCGATGCAGCTCGAGGAGGCAATCCAGCGCGGCCCAACAGAGAAGGCGCGAGTGGGTATTGTGCCGTTTGCCGGAGCGGGGCTCCCAGATTCCTTCGTCGGGCATCTGCCAGTTCCGGCAGACGTATTCGCCGAATCCGCACAGCATGCGCCGCGTATCGCCATCGAGCTCTTCGTCGCGGCCCACCACCTGCGTCGTTGCGTGGATCACTTCACCGTAGACGTCGAGCTGAAGCTGCTCGGCGGCGCCATTGCCCACGCGCACCGGTCTCGAGGCACCGTAGCCCGCGAGATGGTCGAGCGTTCGCTCGGGCCGCGGCTTCTTGCCATACACGTCGTAGAGGATGCGCAGCTCGGGCTGCGTCAAGCGCGTCGCGTGCAAGAGCCAGCTCACGAATGCCTTCGCTTCGTCGGCGTAGCCGAGCTCGAACAGCGCGTGCACCGTCAAGGAAGAGTCGCGCAGCCAGCAGAACCGGTAGTCCCAGTTCAAGTCGCCGCCGATCCGCTCCGGAAGCGAGGTGGTTGGTGCCGCGATGATGGCGCCGGAAGGGGCGTGCATCAGGAGCTTGAGGGCAAGCGCGCTGCGCGTCACCAGCTCGCGAGCAGGACCGTCGTACGTGAGGTGCGACGCCCATTCCCTCCACCACGCTTCGGAGCGCGCGACGGATTGCCGGGACCACTCTCCGAGCGGGGGCAATACCGCTTGCCAGTCCTCAGCAAGCGTGAGCGAGAAATGCCGGACGTCACCTTCGTGCAGCACCGCTCGCGTGTGGATCCGGCCGTCATCGGCGGGGAAAATCGGCGACAAATCCGTCCGGAGCGTGAGGAGCCCAAAAGGCGTGCTCATCCGCAAGCCAAGCCCGCCTGTATCGTGGATGCGGACCTCGTCTCGTCCGTATTCCGGGCGAGGATCGAACACCATCTCGACCTCGACCTGGCCGCTTTTGCACTCGAGGATACGAAGGATTTCGTGCTCGGGAAAGAGGAAGCGGCGCTTGTCGCCTTCCGACGCGACCGGCATCAGGTCGGTCAGGAGCAACGAGCCGGTGCTGTTCTCGAACCGTGTCTGCAACACGTTGGTGTTCTCGACGTACCGGCGGCTTTTGCCGAACGGCGCGACCGGGGCCAGGCTCCACCGTCCCGCGCTCTCGTCGAGCAGCGCGCCGAAGATGGACGGGCTGTCGAATCGCGGCCAGCAGAGCCAGTCGATCGATCCCTGGCGGGAGACGAGGGCCGCGCTCCGGCAGTCGCCGATGATTGCGTAGTCGTCAATCCGGTTCATCGAGACAGGGCCCTCCATCGCCGGGTGCTTCTCTCGAGATGGCGGTGCGCTCGATCGCCGTCATGACGCCGGCCATGACGCGATGGCAACGGGGAGCAACGAAGGCGAACGCCTGCGGCAGGGATTCGCCGGGTGCCGCGGCGATCGCGGCGCGCAACACAATCCGTGCGCGACGGAGCCGCGCTTCCAGGGCGGCTTCCGTGATTCCCAGGATCCCGGCCGTCTCGGGGGCCGGCAACCGCTCGACCTCGCTGAGGATGAACGGGACCCGGTACCGAGGAGGGAGCCTGCTGATGGCCGCTTCGAGGAGACGCACGTTGGCATTGGAGAGGAGGACGGCTGAATGGTTCCCGCGAAAATGGGGATGGTGCGGCGGGAGACGACGCTCGATTTCAGGGAACCATCCGGCCTCAGGATTCTCTGAAGGGACGTGACGCGTCGCTCGCTTGCGGTGGCTGCCGCCCTTTTCTTCCTCGCCGCTGCCGGCTGCCGCCGCGACGAAATCACCCATGTCCGTGTCGCCAAGACGGCTCCGGCTGCGCGAGAGGCCACTGCGCGATCCATCGCCTGGACGCTACCCGAGGGCTGGACGCAATCGGTGGCTAGCGGCGTTCGCACGGCGAGCCTCAAGCCGGCCGTCGCCGGACACGTCGAGGTGTCGCTGACGGTGTTGCCCGGCATGGCTGGCGGCGACCTCGCCAACGTCAACCGCTGGCGCGGCCAGCTCGGGCTCTCCGCTATCGATGACGCCGCGATCGCGTCCCTGCGGGCGACGGTGCAGA
>VBKL01000071.1 GCA_005879805.1 Deltaproteobacteria bacterium
ATGCCGGAATCTGGTGCCCCCACCAGAGCTGCCGCGAGATGCACCAGTCGTGGATGTTGTGCAGCCAGCGGAAGAACTCCGCCTGCCACACCTCCGGCACGAAACGGATCCTGCCGGCCTCGACGGCGTGCACCACCGGCTCGGCGAGCGGCTTCATGGAGACGAACCACTGCTTGCTGAGGAGCGGCTCGACCACCGACCCGCAGCGCTGGCAGTGCCCGATCGAATAATTGTGCGGCTCGGTCCCGCGCTGGAGACCGAGCTCCGCGATGCGCGCCTTCAGCGCGGGGCGGACCTTGATGCGGTCCTGACCCCGGAAGGGGCCGGCGTTCTCGTTGAGCGTCCCGTCCGGGTTGAGGATGTTGACGAGCGGCAGGTGGTTCCGCTTCCCCGCCTCGAAGTCCTCGAAGCTGTGCGCGGGGGTCACCTTCACAGCGCCGGTGCCGAACTTCGGATCGACCAGTTCGGCGTCGGCGATGATGGGGAACTCGCGGCCCACGATCGGGTGCCGGATCTTCTTGCCGACGAAATTCTCGTAGCGCGGGTCGTCGGGATGCACCGCGACCGCGGTGTCGCCGAGCATCGTCTCGGGCCGCGTGGTCGCGACGACGATCTCGCCGCTGCCGTCCGCGAGGGGATAGGCGAACTTGTAGAGCTCGCCCTTCGTCTCCTGGTGATCGACCTCCAGATCGGAGAGCGCCGTGCTGCAGCGCGGGCACCAGTTGATGAGGCGCTCCGCACGATAGAGCAGCTTCTCTTCGTGCAGCCGGTTGAACGCCTCGCGCACCGCCCGCGAGGACATCTGGTCCATGGTGAACCGCTCGCGCTCCCAGTCGAGGGAGGCGCCGAGAGCGCGGTGCTGCACGCCGATGCGCGAGCCGTACTGCTCCTTCCACTTCCACACGCGGCGGACGAACTCCTCGCGGCCGAGATCGTGGCGCGACTTCTTTTCCGTCTTCTGCAGCTCGCGCTCGACCATCATCTGCGTGGCGATGCCGGCGTGGTCGATCCCGGGCAGCCACAGCGCATTGAAGCCGTTCATGCGCTTGTAGCGGACGAGCGCGTCCTCGAGCGTGGCGGTGAGCGCGTGGCCGATGTGCAGGCTGCCCGTGACGTTGGGCGGCGGCAGGACGATCGAGAACGGCGGCTTCTCGCTACGATCGGCGGCGCGGAAGTAGCCGCGCTCTTCCCATTCGCGCGCCCAGCGCGTCTCGACCGGGCGGGGCTCGTACGGCTTGTCGAGCACCGGATCGAGATCTGTGGCCGCGCGCGCCATCGACGAAAATCCCTCCGCTCCGCGCGGCTCGAGAGCGCGCGACCGCGTGGAGATACCACAACGATCCCATTCGGGGCAGAGCGCGCGGACTGTGGAGGGCAGGAGCGCGCTCTCTACTGTCCGCGCTCCTTCATGAGCCGATCGAGCTCCTCGCGAATGATGGTCTCCGCGAGCTCGGGAATGACTTCCCAGGCGATCTTCTCGATCACGTCGCGGGAGGCCTTCGACAGGGCTTCCCGGAGCAGGGCCTCGCCTCCGTCGCCGGCCGGGCGCCTGTCCGGCCGGGAGGGCACCACCGATAGCGGTGTCTTGGTCGCTGGCGAACGGACGGCGCGGAGCGGCGGAGCCTCTTCCTCGGCCATGTCGTCGTCGAGGAGGATTTCTTCCTCTACTTCCGCGGACATAGCCTCCGGCATGGGCGGGGGCCGCGCAGGCGGCGGAGGGCGGGAGACCGGCGCCGGCGGCTTCGAGCCGGGGACCGGCGCAGGGCGCGCTGTGGCAGGCCGCCCGGCTGCAGGAGGAGGTGTCGACGGCCTGGGAGCCGCCACTCCAGGCGGGCGGGAGCCCGGGGGCGGCGGGGCGGAGGAACGCGGCGCCCCCGGCGCGGGCGGCGCGGATGGACGTGGCGCTCCCGGCGTGGGCGGCCTGGCCCCCGCAGGCGGAGGGCCGGAAGGAGGCCGGGGCGCGGGAGGCCGTGCGCCCGCAGGGGGCGGCGCCGATGGTCGGGCGGCAGCACCTCCCGCGGCCGGGGGCGGCTGACTCGGAGGCCGCGCCGGCGGAGGAGGCTTGGAAACCTGCTGGGGAGGAGGACCCGGAGGACGGGGTGGCGGCGGCGCGAAGGGCCTCGCCGCCTGTGCCGGTGCCGGAGCCTGCGCACCGGCCGCCATCGGCTTCGGGTTGGCGAGAATCTGCTTCACCTGGTCGAGCAGCTTTTGCGAGTCGAACGGCTTCGCCATCTGCCCGTTGGCGCCGACCGCGACCGCGCGCGAGGGGTCGAGGGGCGTTCCGCCCCCGAGCAGGAGGACCGGCGTCTGTTTCAGCGCGGCGTCGGCGCGGACCTTTTCGCAAAGCTCGTACCCGCTCAGGCCCGGCATGTCGACGTCGGCCAGGATCAAGTCAGGCTTGAGATCGCGCGCTCGCTCGAGCGCTTCCGTCCCGTTGGCGACCGTCGTGAGCGCGAAGTCCTCCTTCTTGAACACCATCCCGACGGCCGTGCGGATGGTCGTCGAGTCGTCGGCGAGGAGCAAGGACTTCGGCATGCGACGGGCGCCTCCGGAAAACGGCGGCGTTCACCTGTACTCGCCCTCCTGGGGCGAGGCAAGCTTTCGCAAACTTCAGTAATCGAGGTCGTCGCCGCCGCCGTAGTCCATGCCGCCGGGGCCGCCTCCCATGCCGCCGGCGCCCGCTCCCGCTCCGCCCTTCTTCTTCTTCACCTTCTCGGCGATGAGCGCTTCGGTGGTGAGGAGCAGGCCCGCGACGCTCGCCGCGTTCTGCAGCGCGCTGCGCGTCACCTTGGTCGGGTCGATGACGCCGGCACGCACCAGGTCCTCGTACTTGTCGGTGCGGGCGTTGTAGCCGAATCCGCCCTGCCCTTCCTGGACCTTCTGCAAGACGATGCTGCCTTCGAGCCCTGCGTTCCCGACGATGCGCCGGAGCGGTTCCTCGATGGCGCGGCGGACGATCTGCATGCCGACCTTCTCGTCGGCCCCGAGGGTGAGGCCGTCGAGCGCCTTCTGGGTACGGATGAGCGCGACGCCGCCGCCCGGCACGATGCCTTCCTCGACCGCCGCGCGGGTGGCGTGGAGAGCGTCCTCGACGCGGGCCTTCTTCTCCTTCATCTCCGTCTCGGTCGCCGCGCCGACCTGGACCACCGCCACGCCGCCGACCAGCTTGGCGAGCCGCTCTTGCAGCTTCTCGCGGTCGTAGTCGGAAGTCGTCTCCTCGATCTGCGCGCGGATCTGCTTGATGCGCCCTTCGATGTCCTTCTTCTCCCCCGCGCCGTCGACGATGGTGGTGTTCTCCTTGTCGATGGTGATGCGCTTGGCGCGGCCCAGATCGTTGAGGGTGAGCTGCTCGAGCTTCTTGCCCAGCTCTTCCGCGACCACCTGCCCGCCGGTGAGGACGGCGATGTCCTTGAGCATCTCCTTGCGCCGATCGCCGAAGCCGGGGGCCTTCACCGCGGCGACCTTGAGCGTGCCGCGAAGCTTGTTGACGACCAGCGTGGCGAGCGCCTCGCCCTCGATCTCCTCGGCGATGAGGACGATGGGCCGGCCGGTGCGGACCACCTGCTCGAGGACGGGGACGAGGTCCGCCATGGCGGAGATCTTCCGCTCGCTGATGAGGATGTAGGGCTCGTCGAGCTCGACCACCATGCGGGCCGGATCGGTGACGAAGTACGGCGAGATGTAGCCGCGGTCGAACTGCATGCCCTCGACCACCTTGAGGGTCGTCTCCAGGCCCTTGGCCTCCTCGACGGTGATGACGCCCTCCTTGCCCACCTTCTCCATCGCCTCGGCGAGGATGTTGCCGATGGTCTCGTCGCCGTTGGCGGAGATGGTGCCGACCTGGGCGATCTCCGTCTTGCCCTGGGTCTTGGTGGAGAGCTTCTTCAACTCGGCGACGATGGCCTCGACCGACTTGTCGATTCCGCGCTTGAGCGCCATCGGGTTGTGGCCCGCCGCCACCAGCCGCTGTCCCTCGCTGTAGATGGCGGCCGCCAGGACGGTGGCCGTAGTGGTGCCGTCGCCGGCGACGTCGCTGGTCTTGGTGGCCACCTCGCGGACCATCTGCGCGCCCATGTTCTGGAAGCGGTCGGCGAGATCGATCTCCTTCGCCACCGTGACGCCATCCTTGGTGACGGTGGGAGCTCCCCAGGACTTCTCCAGGACCACGTTGCGGCCCTTGGGACCGAGGGTCACGGCGACCGCATCGCTGAGAATCCGGACGCCGCGAAGGACCTCCTCCCGCGCCGTCTGAGAAAAAGCAATCTCCTTCGCTGCCATCTGCGCGCCTCCAGCCTTACGCGGGCAGGGGCCCGCCGTGGGGGCGCGAATGTAGACAGGCGCTGCCCCCTGTCAAGGGCGGTTTTGAAGATGGCTTGTCAGCCGGCGTCCATTGGTCTACGCAGCCCCCACCTTTCCAAGGAGATCGCATGCTCGCCCTCGCCGCCACGCTGGCACTACTTGCGCAAGCCCCGCAAAGCGGCGCCGCCGGGGAGAAGGGAAAGGTCTCGGGCAAGGTGACGATCAGCGGACTCGCTCCCAAGCTCGCCAACCTGCCGGTGACCCGCGACATCAAGTCGTGCGGCAACAACAAGCCCGACGAGTCGCTGGTGGTCGGCCAGGCCGGCGGAGTGAAGAACGCCGTCGTCTGGATCGCGGACGGGCCCAAGCCGCCGCGCGGCTTCAAGCAGAAGTACAGGCTCGACCAGAAGAACTGCGAGTTCACGCCCCACATGGTGGCGATGCCCGAGGGAGGGGTCCTCGAGGTGGTGAACAGCGACAAGCTGTTCCACAACGTCCATGCACGCCAGGGCGAGAAGACCATCTTCAACTACGCGATGCCGGTGCCGGACTACACCATTCCCAAGCAGCTCAAGTCGGCGGAGCGCTTGCGCGTCTCCTGCGACGTCCACCCCTGGATGCGGGCCTGGGTGGACGTGCTGCCGACCATCGCCTTCGCCGTGACGGACGATACGGGGACCTACACGATCGAAGGCGTACCGCCCGGCAAGCACAAGGTCAGGCTCTGGCACGAACGCCTCGGGGAGAAGGAGGAGGAAGTCGAAGTCGTCGATGGGCAGACGTCGACGCTCGACGTTCCGCTCACGCCGCGATGACCGTGCGAATCGACCCTGACTTCCTCGTCCGCTGGGTGCGGGAGGAGCTGGAGCAAACGGGCGAGGCGGGAGTACTCGCCGCTCTCGCTGCGCGCGGCGCGGCGGACGGCCTCGACGAGGACGAGGCGGAACTGGAAGCCGCCGAAGAGCTCGCCGATCGGCGCGGGCTGCGCGTCGCCCTTCTCGATGCCTCCGTCGGTCTCGACGAGGTCCAGATCCGCGAGGCGCGCGGCGGGATCGAATGGATCGAGCGGGCGCTCCGTCCCGAGGGCCAGCGGGACCTGTTCGGCGAGCTTTCGCCATCGAGCTGCACCGCGTTCCTGCGCAGCAGCGCCGGGGCGGCGGAACGGTTGCGAACGCTCGCGCGGCTGCTCCGGGAAGAGCCGCATGCCTCGCGCGCCGAGCTGCCCGGCCTGGGCGGCAGTCCCGGCTGCTCGATGCGTTGATCGTGCTAGTTTGCCGGGCGTGGCCGAGCCGGGGACCCTTCCCGCGACGTTGCCCTCAGTAGCGCCTTCCCGGCGTTCCGCTCACTACGGTCCGTTCGCACGCTGGCTGCTCAATGCGCTCTTCGGGCCGATCGCGTTTCCCGACGAGGCGCGCGCCTCGCTCGCGCAGGCAGCGGAGAGAGGCACCGTCGTCTACGTGCTCCGCTCCTCTGCGCTCCTTCATCTCCTCTACCTGAACTGGAGCTTCTGGCGGCTCGCCCTTCCCCTCGCGCGCGCCGCGACCGGGCTCGGGTACCGGATCTTCGCTCCCTTCGCGCGCTGGTATCTGGGAGGTGAGCAGGTCCGTCCTCCCGAAGGCGCCAAGGATCGTTCCGGAGCGGGAGTGGTGGAAGCCGTCCGCCAGGGCGAGTCGGCCCTCGTCTTCCTGCGCATGCCGCGAACCTTGCCGAGCGCCGTGGCGCGGCTTTCCGATCCCTTTCCCGAGCTCGTCGCTCTACAGCGGGCGAATCCAGGTCGCCCGATTCTCCTCGCCCCCGTCACGCTGCTGTGGAGGAGGCGCCCGAAGAAGCTGCGCGGCACGGTCCGCGACTTCCTCTTCGGCGATCCGGAGGAGCCGGGCGCCATCCGCAGCGTCTCCTCCTTCCTCTTCCATCGCAGGCAGGCGGTGGTGAAGGTGAGCGCTCCCATCGATCTGGCCGCGGTCGCCGCGGAGGATCCGGCGGCGCCCAACGACAGCGTGGCGCGGAGGGTTCGCGGCGCGCTCTACCATCACCTCGCCCGTGAGGCGCGCGTCGTCACCGGTCCGCCGCTGAAGAGCCCGCAGCGCGTCGCGGAGCAGACGCTCAACGATCTGCAGCTGCGTCACGCATTGGAGGAGATCGCCAGCGAAAAGAAGGTCTCGAAAGAGCAGCTCGATCGGACGGCGCGCAAGCACCTGCGCGAGATCGCGGCCCGCTACACGCCCTTCGCCGTCGATCTGCTCAAGGCGGTGGTGGGCTGGATCTTCACCCGCATCTACGACGGCGTGGACGTCGACGAGGCCGGGATGCAGCGGCTCGCGCAGGCGGGGCAACGGGCGCCGCTCGTCCTCTGCCCGTCGCACAAGAGCCACTTCGACTACATGGTGATGTCCGTCGTCTGCGACGACTACGGCCTGCAGCCGCCCCACGTCGCGGCCGGCGACAACCTGAACTTCTGGCCGGTCGGGCGGCTTCTGCGCATGGGCGGAGCGTTCTTCATCCGGCGCAGCTTCAAGGGCGACCGCGTGTACGGCGCGGTCATGGCCGCGTACGTGAAGCGGCTCCTCACCGACCGCTTCACGCAGGAGTTCTTCATCGAGGGCGGCCGGTCGCGCACGGGGAAGCTGCTCCCGCCCAAGTTCGGAATGCTCACCCTGGAAGTGGAGGGATGGCTGAGCGGCGTTCGCGAGGACGTGATGTTCGCGCCCATCTCCATCTCCTACGAGAAGATCCCCGAGGCGCGGAGCTATCAGCAAGAATTGCTCGGCGGCGAGAAGCAGAAGGAGGACGCTCGCGCGCTCCTCTCCGCGACCAAGGTGCTGCGCAGCCGGTTCGGCAGGATCACCATCCGTTTCGACGACCCCATCTCGCTGCGCCGCGTATTCGAGGAGCGCGGGATCGATCCGGAGACGCACACTCCCGAGGAGCGCAGGGCGCTGGTCCGGGCGTTGGGCCTGCGCATCGCCGCCGGGATCAACCGTGCCATGCCAGTCGCGCCGGTCGGTCTGGCGAGCGCGGTCCTCCTCAGCCACGATCGCCGCGGCATGGCCGAGGACGAGGTGCTCTCCCGGGCCGAGTTCCTGCACCAGGCGGCGCTCGATGGCGGCGCGCGCACGCCGGCGTGGCAAACGAACGCGCGGGAGACTCCCCCGGCGTCCCTGCGCGAGTCTGGCCTCGTCCAGCGTGCGCTAAGGTCGCTGACCGTCGACGGCCACTTGAAATCGCAGGAAGCGGGAGGGCAGCGCTTCTATTCCGTGGTCGAGGAGCGCCGGATGGCGCTCGACTACCACAAGAACTCGATCCTCCATTTCCTCGTCGCTCCCGCCATCCTCGCGGTCGCGCTGCGCAGCTTCGGCGGGCAGCGCGTTCGCGTCCCGGAGCTGATGCGACGAGCCCGCGAGCTTTCCCAGAACCTCAAGTACGAGTTCATCTTCGAGCCCGGGCGCACGCTGGAATCGGTGGTCGAGGCGACCCTCGGGCATCTCGTGCGCTGGGGAATCGTCGAGCGCCAGGGAGACGACGCCGTCCCGGTCGCGTCGGGCGTACGCGCCGGGCAGCTGCTCGCCGATCTCCTCCGCCCGTATCTGGAAGGGTTGTGGGTGGCGGTCGACGCCCTCGAGTTGCTCCAGGCAGGGCCGATGAGCTCGCGGGAGTGGACGCAGAAGGCGCTCGATCGCGGCCGCGCCGCCTGGCTGGCCGGCCGCATCCGCCGCGTGGAGTCGCTCTCCAAGGCGACGCTGGAGAATGGCATCGACGCCCTGCGCGACCGCGAAGTCATCCGCGGCGCCAAGGTCGAGCTGACCCCGGAGTGGCGCTCGCGCGAAAAGGTCGCCCGGCTGGCGGAAGAAGTAGACCGATACCTCGTGTAGGCCGGTCGACCGGTACCTCGCCTGACAGCCTGTCGAACACGCGGGCGCAGCACCCTTGAAGTCTCCGGGCGCTGCGGTAGGGTCCCCCGCAACCGAATCGAAAGGGCAGCAAAATGGAATTCACTGGGCGCGTCCGAGAGATCCTGAGCTGGTACCACTCCGACAATCCGGGAACGAAGACGAACATCGCCCGTTTGCTCAACCACGGGCGCCTCGCCGGCAGCGGCCGCCTCGTCATCCTTCCAGTGGACCAGGGCTTCGAGCACGGACCCGCGCGCTCCTTCGCGCCCAATCCCTCCGGGTACGATCCCGAGTATCACGCGCAGCTAGCCATCGACTCCGGCTGCAACGCCTACGCCGCACCGCTCGGGTTCCTCGAGGCGGTGGCGGGCAAGCTCGCAGGCCAGATCCCGCTCATCCTCAAGCTCAACAACAGCGACACGCTGTCGAAGGGGCATCCGCCCTGCTCGGCCGTCACGGGCTCGGTGAAGGACGCGGTCCGGCTCGGCTGCGCGGCGATCGGGTACACCATCTATCCGGGCTCCGCGGCGCGGAACACCATGTACCAGGACCTCCGCGAGCTGATCGCCGAGGCGAAGGACAGCGGTCTCGCGGCGGTCGTCTGGAGCTATCCGCGCGGCGAAGGCATCACCGACAAGAAGGGCGAGACCGCGGTCGACGTCGCCGGGTACGCCGCCCACATCGCCTGCGAGCTGGGAGCGCACATCGTCAAGGTGAAGCCGCCGATGGAGTTCGTGTACCAGCCGGAGAACCAGAAGGTCTTCGAGAAGTTCAACATCCCCATCAAGACGATGGCCGATCGCGTCCGCCACGTCGTGCAGTGCTGCTTCAACGGCAAGCGCATCGTCATCTTCTCCGGTGGCGAGGCAAAGAGCACTGACGAGCTCATGCAGGAGATCCGCGGGCTGCGCGACGGCGGGGCCTTCGGCTCGATCATGGGCCGCAACGCCTTCCAGCGGCCGCACGACGAAGCGGTGAAGCTCCTGCGCGACGTGATGGACGTCTTCGCTGGGAAGTAGAGCTAGGGCGAATCCGGTTCGGGCGGCGGACGCGCCTGCGCCCACTGTTCAGGTGTGGGCCGCAGCGTCACGTCGACCTGTTCCCCGACCGATGCAGAGATCTCCGGGCTGCACGGCGCGGTGTCGCACGAGAGCTTGGAATCGGTGACCGGTCCCGGCGCCGTGCGCGGCAATTCCGGACGCACGAGGCCCACGCGGCAGCGGGCTCCATGCGGGATCCACAATGTGGCGCGACCGTCGAGCACGCCGGCCCGCGCCTCCCAGGTATCGCCGCCGTCGCAAACCGCGCGCACGGCCAGCGCCGCGCGCACGGCTCCCTTCGGGCGGACCACTTCGACGGCCGCTCGCCCGGGACGCTCGAACACCGCCACCCAGGTGGCCGGCTTCCGGGCGATGACGGTCGCATAGCCCTCCTGGGGGTTTCTGAAGAAGCGCGGCGGCGGCAATGCCTCGCAACGCCACGCGCCCTTGGCGAGACCGGGCCATTTGGCCTCGCCGAAGACGTCGGTGAGACCTACGAACTCCTTGCCGCCGGGCCCTACGCACTTGACCCTCGCATCGATGACCGGGTGCCTGAGATCGTCGAACACCTGGACCACGAGGGGACCGGGATTCTGCATGACGAGCCAGAGGATGACCGCGATGAGCACGAAGACGGCGCCGACCACCGTTCCCTCGAGCCATCCCGGAACCCGGCTCACGAACCTTGGCTCGAACGATCCGGAGTGGCCCGCCTGAACGCCGTCCTCGCTCACGGCACGTACTCGGCGCGGCTGTTTTCCGTCTCGAACACTTCCACCCGGCAGATGCGGACCCGCTCGTCGTCCAGCTCGCGGGAGAGCTCCTCGCAGAAGAACCGCGCCAGCTCCTCGGCGGTCGGGTTCCGGCCACCTTCCTGGAAGGGCTCGATCTCGTTGATGTTGCGGTGATCGAACCGCGCCGCCGCGGCGGCCGCCGACTTCTTCAGGCGGGCGAAGTCCAATACGTAGCTCGTCCTGTCGAGCTCCGTCGCCTCGGCGTGGACGACCAGGCGGTAGTTGTGCCCGTGCAAATCTTCGCACCGATCCTCGGACAGACGCACCTGATGCGCCGCCGAAAACCAGAGCTGCTTGCTCGCGCGGTAGACGCCCACGCGCGATACGTAACACGGTCGGACGGGTCAGGCCGCTTCGTGTAGCTCGCGAAGGAAGGACCAGCGCACGAGGACCTGCTTTCCTTCGACCTCGAGGAGCCCGCGCTTGGTGAACTCGCTCAAGGCGCGCGAGACGGTCTCACGGCTGGTGCCGACGAGTCCGGCGATCTCCTGCTGGGTGGGACGCTCGCGGATGAGGATGCCGCCCTCGACCTGCTCGCCCTGCTTGAGCGCCAGCTCGCGGAGGACCCGGGCCACCCGCGCGTAGACGTCGAGGAGCGCGAGGTTCCCGATCACCTCGTCCGCATGGCGCAGGCGGCGGGACATCTCCGCCAGGATGGCGAGGGCGGTGGAGGGGTTCGCGAGCAGGTGCTTGTGGAAGGCGTCCCGGTCGAGCGCGAGAAGCTGCGTCTCGGCGACGGCGACGACGTTGGCGGAGCGCGGCTGCCGGTCGAAGAGCGACATCTCGCCGAAGAAGTCGCCCCCCTTCAGGATGCTGAGGATGATCTCCCGGCCGGTCTGGCCGTAGAGGACCACCTTCACCTTTCCGGACGCGATGACGAACATCGAGTCGCCCGATTCCTCGGCGCTCACCACCACCGTGCCGGCCTCGACGGTGCGAGGGCGCATCCGGCCGCCCAGGTCCGCAAGAACTGCCGTATCGAGATCGCGGAAGATGGCGACCTGACGCAGAAGGACCGTAGGTTCCAAGCGGCTTCCTCCCCGCGGGACAGTCTGGCACCGCAGCCCGCGTACAGACAACCCACACCTTGACCGCCAATTACCCCCGAGTCTATGCCAGGAGGACAGAATGCGCGCCACGGTGAATGGCGATTCACTCGAATTGCCCGACGGTCTGTCCGTAGCGGATCTTTTGCGCCATCTCGGAGTTCGCGCCGAGCGTGTGGCCGTCGAGCGGAACGGTGCGGTGGTGAAGCGCGCCCGCCACCCGGAGGAGAGGATCGCCGCGGGAGACGTCCTCGAGATCGTCACTTTCGTCGGAGGCGGCTGAGGGGGTGCGCCTCGCACCCGCTCCGGGATATATCTCTCGCCGATGAGCAGCGACGACGCGTTCACCCTCGGTGGCCGCACCTTCCATTCGCGCCTGGTGGTGGGGACCGGCAAGTATCGCGACTTCCCCACCATGCAGAAAGCGATCCTCGCTTCCGGCGCCGAGATGGTGACGGTGGCGATTCGCAGGCTCGATCTGCAGGCGCAGGGCGAGGCGTCATTGCTGCACTGGATCCCCAAGGAGCTGACGCTCTTGCCCAACACGGCGGGCTGCTACACCGCCGACGAGGCAGTGCGGACGTTGCGCCTCGCGCGCGAATTGCAGATCGGCGGGGAACGGCCGCTCGTGAAGCTCGAGGTGCTGGCCGACCAGAAGACCCTCCTGCCCGACGGCGAAGAGACCTTGCGCGCCGCGAAGCAGCTGGTCGCCGAAGGGTTCACCGTCCTCCCGTATTGCAGCGACGACCCGGTCCTGTGCAGGAAGCTCGAAGAGGCCGGTTGCGCCGCGGTCATGCCTCTCGGAGCCCCCATCGGTAGCGGGCTCGGACTGCGCAATCCGTACAGCCTGCAGATGATCCTCGACCAGGCGAAGGTACCCGTGATCGTCGATGCGGGCGTCGGCACCGCCAGCGACTGTGCAGTGTGCATGGAGATGGGGGTCGCCGGCCTTCTCGTCAACACGGCGATCAGCGGAGCGCAGGACCCGGTCGCGATGGCGACCGCGATGAAGCTCGCCACCGAGGCGGGGAGGCTCGCTTTCCGGGCCGGACGGATCCCGCGCAAGCTCTACGGAAGTGCCTCGAGCCCGGTCACGGGCATCGTGGGCAAGTGATCCGGCTCTACCTCGTCACCGATCGCCGACTCGTTCCCGATCTGGTCGCTGCCGTGCGGGCGGCGCTTTCGAGCCTGCCGCCCGGCGTCGCGGCGGTCCAGCTTCGCGAGAAGGATCTTCCCGCCGCCGCTCTTCTCGACCTGGCGTCTCGCCTCCTCCCCGTCTGCAAGGCCGCCTCGGCGCCGCTCTTGATCAACGATCGAGTCGACGTGGCGCGCGCCGCGGGAGCCGACGGCGTCCACCTTCCTTCGCGGGGCCTCCCCGTCGCGCAGGCCCGCGCACTGCTCGGACCGAACCGGCTCGTCGGAGTCAGCTGCCACGCGCCGGAGGAGATCGCGGCCGCCTATTCGGACGGCGCGGACTTCGCTCTCTTCGGTCCGGTCTGGGATTCGCCCGGCAAGGCCGCGCGAGGCGCAGCAGCGCTGAAGGACGCGGTGCGCGCCGCGCCGTTCCCGGTGCTCGCCATCGGAGGCGTGACGGCGGAGACGGCGAGCCAGGCGATGGAGGCGGGAGCCGCCGGGGTCGCCTGCATCCGCGCGGTGCTCGGGGGAGCGGATCCCGGAGCGGCCGCTCGCGAACTGTACCTCGCCGCGAGCCTCTAGCGCTTCGCGAGATTCGGCCGGTCGGAGAGCGCCTGGAGCAGCTTCATGACCGCTTCGTCGGCGGTCTCGGCGCCGATGACGTGCTGCTTGTACAAGCTGCGTCCGCCCACCATCTCGGCGGCGCCTCCCGTGTGGGCGAGCGCCACCACGGGCTTTCCGTCGCGCAGGAGCAGGCCGATCTCGCTCAGCGTGCCGCCGCCGCCGCCGACCACGATGGCGCCGTCCACGGCCATCGCCACCAGCGCCGCCTGCGCCTGACCGACTCCGGTCGGGATGGGCAGGTCGATCCAGGGATTCGCCTCGTGGCGCGAAGGGCCGGGAAGGATTCCCACCACGATCCCTTCGCCCTTGGCCTCGCGGTACCCGCGAGCCGCGCCTTCCATGCAACCGCCCAGCCCGCCGCAAACGAGGTGCGCGCCGGCGTGCGCGAGCGCCTTGCCGACCGCCTTGGCGGTGTCGTCGGTGAGCGGGTCCTCGAGGCCTCCTCCGATCACCGCCACGACCAGCTTCTGGCGGATGGCGGAGAGGTGCTGGACCTCCGGGCGGGGAGCGATCCGGCTGCGCGCCTCCTCGAAGGTCTGCTCCATCTCGTGCCGCATGGAGATGACATCGAGGAGGATGTCCTCAGCGATGGGGTCGTCGGCCGCGACCACCCGCTTCTCCAGATCGCGCGCCATTTCGCCGAGTCCCGTGAACCCGAACGTTCCGGCGGAGCCTGCCAGCTTGTGCAAGGCGTTGCGCAGGTCTTCCTTCGAGCCCGCGCCTCCCTGCTTGGCGGCGGAGAGGGCGGCCGACAGCTTCGCGAGGCGGTCGCCAGTACCCGACAGGTAGTGCTCGAGCATCTCGCGATCCTCGTCGGCGAGATCCGCGAAATCGTCTTTCTCGTCGAACGCCATGCCGAATCCTAGCCCTCGCGGGCCGCCACCGGGAGGGTGAAGAAGAAGGTTGCCCCGTGCCCCGGCTCGCTCTCGACGCCGATCTCTCCGCCGTGGGACACGACGAGCGCCCGGCAGATGGCGAGGCCCAGGCCGGTCCCTTCCTGCTCGCGCCGCGCGCGGTCGGACTGCGCGAAGCGGGTGAACAGCTTGGCCCGGAAGTCCTCTGGAATCCCCGGTCCGCGGTCCCGCACCTCGAACCGCACCATCTCGCCCTTGGCCGTGACAGCCATATCCACCGAGCTGCCCTTGGGGGAGAACTTGAGAGCGTTGGAAAGCAGGTTGGTGAGCACCTGGACGATCCGGTCCCGGTCGGCGCGGACCTCGGGCAGTCCCGGAGGGATGAGGCTCGTCACCGAGACCTCGACCTTCTTGGCAAAGCCGTCGATTCCCTGCACCGCTTCGGCGCACAGCGAGCCGACGTCGGTAGGAACCGGGTCGAGCTCCAGGCGCCCCGCCTCGATCTTGCTCACGTCGAGGATGTCGTTCACGAGGCGGACCAGGCGGTCGGCGTTGCGCTTCGTCACCTCGACCAGCTCGCGGGTCTCGTCGTCGAGCGGCGAGCCGTCCAGGACCAGGGACATCGATCCCTTGATGCTGGTGAGCGGCGTGCGCAGCTCGTGCGAGACGGTGGAGATGAACTCGGACTTCATCCGATCGATCTCGTGGGCGTTGGTGACGTCGTCGAACACCACCATCGAGCCGACCACTTCGCCGCCTGTGCCGAGCGCCGCCGCCGAGTAGCGGCGGAAGATGCGCGGCTTCGGTTCCCCCGGAAGGTTCACCGGGATCTCGCGGTCCTCCTGCTCGACGCCGCCGAGAGCCAGCTCGCCGCCACCGATCAGCGGACGGAGGACATCCTCGAGCAGGCCGATGGGAGCGCCGACGACCTCGCGGCTGCCGAGCGCGAACATGCTGCGGAAGGCGCGGTTCACGACCGCCGCGCGACCGCTTCTATCGACGAGCACGATCCCGCTCCGGGAAGCTTCGACGAGCGCCTCGAGCTGCCGCGAGATGGCCTGCGACCGCGCGCTCTGCTCGCGCACGTCCTCGATGAGCTGGGCACCGGCGATGGCGGTCGCCGCGTGGCGGGCGAGGATGCGGAGGGCTTCGAGCACCTCGTCGCGAAGGGCTTCGCGGCTCCACATGGCGACGACGCCGAGGAGCCTTCCTTCGTGGACGAGAGGATGTCCCGCAAACGAGCGCAACCGCTCGATGCGCGCCCAGTCGGGATCGGCCAGGCTGGGCTCGGATTCCAGATCGTTGGAGGTGACCATGCCGCCGTAGGCGGCGACGCGTCCGACGGAGAAATCGCCCACCGGGACCCGGGCGAGAACCCGATCGAGGGGACCGAGACCGCCGTGCTCGACCAGGTGGAGGCACTGCTTGCGCGACTGGCAGCGGTGGGCGAGCTCGCAAGTCCCGCACTGGTCGCCCGGACCGATCAACCAGACCCGGGCGGAAGCGGCGCCGAAGGTGCGGGTGAGCGCGTCGGTCACCGCGGCGAGGATGCGCTCGCGCTGGAAGGCGCTGGCGACGCTCTCGGTCACCTGCACCGCCGCGCGCAGCGCGCGGACCGTCGCCTCCAGTCGGGCCTGTTCCCGCTCGAGGTCGTCCACCGTCGGCTCGGGAGGCAGGACGGCCAGCCGCCTCCGCACCGATTCCTTGTCGACGGCCGCGCGGGCGGTCACGGGGTCCCAACCAGGCCGTTCACCTCGGCGAGCAGATCCCTGGGCTCGAAGGGCTTGGTGAGGTAGCGGGTGGCGCCGAGGCGCAGCCCCTCCTCGACCTCTTCCTTCTGCGCCTTGGCGGTGAGGAAGATGAACGGTGTGCCGGCGCGATCGGCGCGCTTGCGCACCTCGACGAGGGTCTCGATGCCGCTCATCTCCGGCATCATCCGATCGCAGAGGATGAGGTCGCAGGCGGCGCCAGTATCGAGGTGGGCGAGAGCGGCGCGCCCGCCTTCCGCCAGCACGACCTCGTGCTTGCCGCGTTTCAGCGCGAGGCGGGCGACGAAGCGGATGTCGGCGTCGTCATCGACGACGAGGATTCGGGCCATGGGAAATCCTTCAGGCGGAGAGGAGGTCGAGGAGGGTCTTACGCAGGAGGGGCTTCTTGAGGAAGCCGTCGGCGCCGCACCGGCGCGCCTCGGCGCGAAGGTCCTGGTCGTCCGCGGCGCTCACCACGTACATCCGCGAGGCGCAGTTGCGCACGTCGGCGGAGAAGCGGCGGAGAAGCTCGATGCCGCTCACACCGGGCATGAAGACGTCGAGGATGACGAGGTCGTAGGAACCGCCCTCCGGCAGCACCTCGGACAATTTCGACGAGTCCCGCACCGCGTCGACCACCGCGCCCGCGCCTCCGAGCACCAGCCTGCAGTACCCGAGCACGTCGTCGTCGTCGTCGACCACCAGGACGCGTGGACGCTTCGCGGTCGCCTTGCGAGCCGGCTTCTGCACCGCCGGCACGGTTGCGGCGCGCCGCTCCGGCAGCGGGCGCTTGGCGAGCCCGACCAGCGCGAGCAGGTTCACGCGGTGGATCGGCTTGGTCAGCCAGCCATCCGCGCCCATCTCGGCCGCGCGCTTCACGGTTTCCGGATCGTGCGCCGCCGTCATCATGCAGATGCGAAGGTCTTCGCCGTAGTGCTGGCGCAAGAGGTAGCAGGCCTCGAGCCCGTTCACGTCCGGCATGCGCACGTCGAGGAGCACCAGATCGTAGCGGTCGCCCGGCGGATGGCGGAGGAGGTCCTTGGGATCCGGGACGCAAGTCACCGCGCACCCCGAGGCCTCCAGGATGCGACGGATGAGCGAGAGGACGTCCTGGTCGTCGTCGACGACGAGCACCCGCTTGCGCGGCGCCTCGATCCCGAGAGGACCACCGAGCAAGGGGAGCAGGTCGCGCTCCAGCGAAGACAGATCGAGCGGCCTGCGCAGCGCGGCGTCGCCGCCCCGGTCGGCGGTATCTGCGACGAGCGCGACGCGCGCGTTCGGAAAGCGCGCCTTGACCCGCTGCGCGCCCTCCGCTCCGCCTGCGGCATCGTCGAGGATGACGAGGTCGGGCGCGAGCGCGGCAAGAGCGTCGAGCCCCGCGCGGTGGCTGAGCGAGGAGGAGGCGATTCCCTTGCTGGAAAGGAAATAGCGCAGGAACGCTTGTTCCGCGGGGTGCTCGTTGAGCAGCACGACATTGGGCGAACGCGCCATGGAACCTCCGGCTCTGCGCGTATTGGATCGGCCGCGGAGCCGGATGCTTGAGCGTCGGCGCTTTGACGCTGTCGGGAGCCGGCGGCTCAGGGCGGAGCGCCCACCTGTGCGGCGAAACGTAGGCTTCGCGGAGTGCGGCCGAGGTGGTGTGCGACGAAGGCCGAAAGCGCGCGCGCGGCCTGGCTCGCAGCCTCTTCGAAGGCACGCGCGTCGGCCGGGCGATCGGAGCCGTCGGCGGAAAGGGGCGCCTGCTCGCCGGCGAGTCCCCGCCTCTGCAACTGCGTCAGCGCCGCACGCGCTCTGGCGGTGAGCGCCATCGCGCCCGGGTGCGCGCACCTCTCACACGCCAGGCCGCCCGCGCCGTCTCGCGCAGGCCCGGGTGTGCCTCGACGACCGACGCCTCGCGCAGCATCCACAGCTCCTGGCCAGGTCGCTCGTGCAGGAGGACCTCGACGCGCTGGAACGGCTCGAGCGCACCGGCAAAGCGCTTGCCGCCCGGCCGTGCACCGCGGGCGAAGGCCGACACCCGACCGCGCCCGCGGACGAGAAGATGCACGACGAGGTCGCGTTCCCCGTAGTGATGCGTCCGGAGGACGAGGGCCTCCAGCCGTTCGGCGCGGGTATCCACGAGACGAGGCTACGCGACTGGCGCGCGCCGCGCGAGCGCCCTCAGGACGGACCCAGCTCCTTGAGGAGCCGCTGACATTCGGCGCGGACCTTGTCGTCGCGGGCATCGGTGGTCTTGCCGCATTTCTCGAACTCGCCGCGCGCATCCGGCGCCTTGCCCTGGCGCGCGAAGAGCTTGCCGAGCTGCAGGTGCGCGTCGGCCGTGTCCGGGCAGGTGGCGGCGTACTTCTGGAACGCCTCGGCGGCCGTCTCGAGATTGCCCCGCTCCGCCTGGATGGTCCCGAGCTGCCGCCATCCAAGGCAGTAGCGGGGAGCGAGCGCCAGCGCGGCCCGGATGCGCTGGATGCCCTTGTCCGGCTGCCCCGACTTGTAGAGCGCCCAGCCGAGGTTCGTCTCCGCCACCACCCGCTCGCGGTAGAGATCGTTTCCGAGCGCGAGCTCGAACTCGTGTGCCGCGTCGGCGTAGCGGCCCCGCGAGAGGT
Source organism: Deltaproteobacteria bacterium (assembly GCA_005879805.1). Lineage (GTDB taxonomy): Bacteria > Myxococcota > Myxococcia > Myxococcales > 40CM-4-68-19 > VBKO01. The sequence continues at coordinate 18,030 of VBKL01000071.1, forward strand.
AGAAGGTGCCGAGGTTGTTGTGGGCCTCGCTGAAGTCCTTGTCGAGCTCGATGGCCTTCTTGAGCTCGCTCTCCGCCTCCTGCGGCTTGGCCAGCGAATACGCGTAGAGGAGGCCGAGCGCGTTGTGGACCTGCGGCAAGGAATCGTCGTTTTCGTTCGCCTGGAGGTATTCCTTCAACGCGCCTTGCACGTCGCCGTTCTGCAGCAAGGTCGTTCCCAGGTCGTAGTGGATCTCGGCGCCGTTCCGGCGCTGCTCGGCGCTCGGGCCGCTGCACGACCACGCCGAAGCGGCGAGCAGCATGGCGAAGGCCGCGAAGAGCCGCGCGACCGCCGCCAGCGAATCCTGCTCGCGCGGGGCCGCGGGCTTGGAGACGGCCCTTTGCTGCGTCGGGGCGCGGAACGCCGGAAGCCGCACGCGCAGCTCGTCCCGGCGCTCGCCGTCGAGCGCCGCCCACCCGGCCGAGTCGAGGATGAAGCCCATGCTCTCCGCGAAGTTGAGCGCCTCCTCGATCTTCTCCGGCAGTCCGGCGTCGTCCACCAGTTGATCCGGCGTGTAGAGGACGTTCTCGGTGCTCTCCAGGAAGGTGAGCGCGATGACGATCTCGTATCCCCGGCCGAGACGGGAGGCGACGATGGCTGCCTGCGCCGCTTGCGCGGATTTTCCGGGAACCTGCACCAGCGGCTGGTTGGTGGACTCGTACAGGGCGACGATCATGTCGCGGCCTGCGGTGACGTGAGTGCGAGCGGGATCCTCGTTGAACATCAGCTTTTACCATTCGGGTACGACAGCCGGGCGTAGGCGCTGTGGGCGTGGATCGACTCGAAGCTCTCCGCGGAGATCTCGAAGCGTGGAAAGGCCGGCTGGGCCTTCAGGCGCGTCCCCACCTCCCGGACCAGATCCTCGACGAAGCGAGGCCGCGCGTAGGCACGCTCGGTTACGTACTTCTCGTCCGGCCGCTTGAGGACTGCGTAGAGGTCGCAGGAAGCGCACGATTCGACCAGCGCGATGAGGTCCTCGATCCAGAAGAACTTCGCGAACCAGACCTTGACCCGGATCACGCTGCGCTGGTTGTGGGCCGAATGCTTGCTGATCGCCTTGCATCGTGATCGCGGCGCAACTCGCTGCACAGCGCGCGGAACTTCCGGATGTCGATCTCCCGCCGGTGCCGGTTGAGCAATTCGACGAACCGGCTCATGTGCGCGCCCTTGCGCTTGTGCGGAAGGGACACGCTCATGTCGATCTCGGCGACCGTGTGCTGCACCCCGTGCTGGCGATCGAGAACGCTGATCGGGTAGCGCAGGCCGGTGACGCCGGCGCGCTCCAGATCCAGCTTGCGCGCGTCCTCCTCGCTGTGCACGTCGCGGAGGACGGCCGCAATGGGGGTGAGCGTCGCGGAACGTCGCTGCGCCTTCGTCACCCGACCTCCAGTTCGCCGCGTACGATCACGGTCGCGGCTCCGCCTACCCAGGCGTGGATCGGATCCGGACCTTCCCCGGCGCGAAGCTCGATGTCCACCCTTCCCGGCCGGCCCACCTCGTCACCCTGCCGGAATACCAGCCTGCGGGGCAACACGCCGGGCAGGAAACGCTGCACGAGCAGCGCCAGGTGGCCGCTGGCGCTGCCCGTCACCGGATCCTCCTCGATGCCGTAGAAGGGAAAGAATGCGCGCAACGCCGCGTCCACTCCTGGCTCGGGTGCGAGCGTGAACGGCACGAAGCCCGCCACCCCGAGGCTGCGCCCGATGGCGTCCAGCGCACGCGAGTCGGGATGCATCCGCGCGAGCGCCTGCCGATCGCGCACGCACAGGTAGAGGTTCCCTTCCTCGCTCTCGGCGCGATGGGGAGGAATGCGCGGATCGAGCGCCTCCGGAACGGCGTTCATGGCCGCGAGCGCCTCGCCGGGAAGGGTCTCTTTGCGAAAGTGCGTGGGCGGCGTCTCGAAGAGTGCCCGCAGGCGGCCGGCCTCGCGCGAAAGCTCCACGTGCATCACGCCGGCTTTGCAGCCGAAGCGCGCGCGCGCAACACCGTTTTCGGGAACGCGGATGCGCTTCGCCTCCTCGACGAGGACGTGGAGGGTGGCGAGCGTCGCGTGGCCGCAGAAGCGCACTTCACCGACCGGCGTGAACCAGCGCAGATGGAAGTCGCTCCCCGCTGCGCGGGAAGGCAGGGGAAACGCCGTCTCGCTGTGCTTCATCTCCGAGGCGATGCGCTGCATCTGCGCGTCGGAAAGCTCGGCGCCGTCGAGCACCACACCCGCCGGATTGCCGCCGAACGCCTGTGCGGAGAACGCATCCACCACGTAGCAGGGTCGCCTCATACGCCCCTCGCCTCCGCGCCCCAGATGATCTTGTGCATCTGCAGTTGCAGGCGGGCCGGGCGCTCCGAAGCGAGCACCCAGCGCGCGAGGTCCTGCGGAGCGACCTCGCCGAAGCTCGGCGAGAAGAGCACCGGAACGCGGCCCCACAGCCCGAGGCGATCGATGACCTCGACGGCCCAGCGGAAGTCGGCTTCCCCGCAGACGACGACCTTCAGCTCGTCGCCTTCGCGCAGCGCCCCGAGCTCGCGGAAGTCGCGGTGCTCCTCACCGGATCCAGGGGTCTTCAGGTCGACGATCTTCTTCACTTCGCGCGGGATCGCGTCGAGCGGACGCTGCCCGTGCGTCTCGAGCGATACTTCGTAGCCGCGCGCGAGCAGCTCGCGGCAGAGGTCGGGCAGCTCCTTCTGCAGGACCGGCTCTCCGCCGGTCAGGCAGACGAAGCGCGCCGGATGACGCTCGACCTCGCCGAGGATCTCGGCCCGCGACATGTCCTTGCCCCCGTGGAAGGCGTATGCGGTATCGCAATAGCCGCAGCGCAGGTCGCATCCGGTGAAGCGGACGAACACGCAAGGCTTCCCCGCGTGTGTCGATTCCCCCTGGATGCTGAAGAAGATCTCGGTGACCCTCACGCGGGCGATCTACTCGGTGGAACGAGGCGACGCAACGCCCACAGCGGATCAGGCGCCGGGCCAGGGAGCGCCGAGCCAGGCGGTCCGCAGGTCGACCGCGCCGGCCGGGGCGCGAGGGTCGGGCACGATCGTCGCCGTATCACGGGGCGCCGCGGCGAGGCGGGCGCTCACGGTGAGGAGCTCGTCCATGCGGAAGAGCGAAACCGACACCTCCTGGGCGGGCTGGCCGCGGGAGAGCCGCTTCTGCATCTCGCTGCGGAACCCGTCGATGGCGACGATGTCGTCCCCCGCCGCGATGCCCGCCTCCTGGGCGGGAGAGCCCTCCAGGACGCCCGCCACTTCGAGCGAGGGTCCCTTCTCGCGCAAGAGCGCCCCGAGATGCGCCCGGGCCGGGGACTCGGCGCTTTCGGGCAGTTGCGCGGCCGCGCTTCCCTTGTCCTCGGGTCCGGAAAAAGGCCGGAAGATCGCCTGCAACCCCACCCCGGCCAGGGCACCCTCGACGTCCAGCTCCTGCGCGCTACGGATCGCGCGGTCGAACCAGGGACGCAGGTCCTCGCCGGCGACCTCGCTGGCTGTCTTTTCCACGCCGTCCTCGGGCAGCCCGGGGGCCCGTCCGTACCTCTCGAAGAGGCGGCGCATCACGTCGTCCAGTGAACGGGCAGAGGAGGTGCGGCGGCGGATCTCCAGATCGAGCAAGAAACCCACCACGCTGCCCTTCAAGTAGTACGAAACGGTGGTGTTGGCCGTGCTCTCGTCCGGCCGGTAGTGCTTGATCCACGAGTCGTAGGAAGCCTGGGCGAGCGGAGTGCGCAGCCGCCCCGGCGTGCGCCAGAGCGCAGTGATCCGCTCGGCCCAGATCGCCACGAACCGTTCCGGGGTGATGAGCCCGGCGCGCCGCAGCGCCACCACTTCGTAGAAGCTCGTGAGCCCTTCCATCGCCCACAGCAGGCGGGTGTGGTTCTCGCGCGTCCAGTCGTACGGCGTGAAGGCCTGCGGCCGGATGCGCTTGACGTTCCAGAGGTGGAAGTACTCGTGCGCGACGAGCTGCAGGAAGTCCTCGTAGGCGGCTTTCTGCACGAAGGCGAAGCGGGGAACGAGGAGCGCGCAGCTTCGGCGGTGCTCGAGTCCGCCCCGGCCCTTGTCGTTGAGGTGCAGGATGAAGAGGTAGCGGTCGCGGAACGGCAGGCCACGGAAGATGCCGGCGAGCGCGTCGACGATCTTGGCCATGTCCGGAACGGCGCGGCGCGCGTCGAAGTCACCCCTGCCCCACACCACCAGTTGGTGCGGAACCCCTTGCGCGGTGAAGCTTTGGACCGCGTGCGACGACTCCGGCCCCATCTCGAATGGGCTGTCCGCCAGTTCGTCGTAGTCCTCGGCTTGGTAGAGCCCGTCGTTCGACGGCAGCGCGACCCACGTCTGCCAGCCGGGGGGAAGCTCGGTCCGCACCGTGCAGGGCTGGCCTTCCCGGCCCACCACGTAGGCGCAGGTCGCGGACGGGTTCAGGAAGGCATGGGTCGGATCGACGTGGTTGGTCCGGACGGTCAGCTCGAAGCAGCCGAGGCGGTAGGAGACCCGGACCCGCCGTACCCCATCCGTGCGGATGCGCCAGGTCTGCTTGTCGACCTTCTCGACCGGGAGCTCGCGTCCGGAATCGTCGCACGCCGACAATCCGTCGACGTGCCGCTGGTGCTCGCGGATGAGGTAGCTCCCCGGAGTCCAGACGGGGAGCCTCAAGTCGACCGATGGCTCTCCCCGGGTGTCGCACTCGAGAGAGACCTCGGCCCTGCGCGCCTCGGGCTGCGAAACCTTGAGCGTGTACGCGACCATGGCGGACCGGACTCTAGCAGAGCCGCGGTCCTACCTCTGGACGGTTTGCACTCCCTGCGCGCTCTGGGCGCGCGCCAGCAGCACCTCGCCGGTCTCCTCATGCCCGCCGCCGAGGATCTGCACGAACCGGGTGTACTCGCGCTTGATCCGGCGCGGATACTCCCTGACCCGGTCGGGGATGTCGTCGACCTGCTTGTACTGCCTCAGGCGCTTCGGGCCCGCGTTGTAGGCCATGAGCGCGTCGTCGCGGCTGCCGAACCGCTTTTCCAACCAGCGGAAGTAGCGGACGGCCAGGCGAACGTCGACCACCGGATCCTGCCCGGTCTCGTAGTCGTCGCCGCCGACGTCCGGCTCCCGCGCGCTGATCCAGGCGAAAGTAGACGGCTTCATCTGGACGAGCCCGCGCGCTCCGCGCTCGCTCGTCGCCTGCATCCGGAAACTGCTCTCCACCGAGACCAGCGCGAGGACGAAGAGCGGATCGTAGCCCGCTCGATTGGCCTCGAGCATCACGGCTTCGCCGAGCTTCTCCCTCATCTCCGACGGCAGAGCGGGAGCGACACGGGTCAAGAGCGCATCGAGCTGCGCCTGCGTGAGAGTGGTGGGCGGAGAATCCTTCAGCTTCCGAACCGCGGCCGGCAGGGGCCGGTCGAGGAGCCACACGTCGGCAGCAGCCCCTCCGATCACGAGGCCGGCGGAAAGGACGAGGAACCCGCGTAGGTTTTTCGCCTTCATCCGCCCGACGTCTCCTGGTTGGCCGCACGCGCGAGGCGCCGCTCGAGCTCGTCGAGGCGGTCCTCGAGGGCCTTCAACTCGGCCCGCGACGGCGTTGCCAGGCGATCGAGTCCGCGGCGCACCGCGTCTTCGATCTGCGTCTGTACTTCGAGGCGGTGCTCGCGAAGCTTGCCAGCGACGTCCGCGAGGAGCCGCTGTGCGCCTTCCGGCGACAGCGGACTCTCCTGGAACGCCTGGCCAAGCCGGGCGATCAGTTCCTCCGCCTGCTCCTCGACCGAAGAAGCGGCGAGGACGGCCCTGCTCCACGACTCCTGAACAGCGGACCGCAAGTCGGACATGGTGCCCCCGGGGTAGGTACCGAGGCCAGAATGGCCCGAACACCAAGAAGGCTAGCAGCCGCTTGCTGCGGCCCACAAGTACCGGTGTCGACTCGTGTATGAAAGCTGTCTTACCGCTGCTTTACAGAATGCCTGTTCGTTTCCGGACTGTGGAAGGAAGTGGTCGGGGCGCTTCCCCACCACCACGTCAGCACACTTCGCTCAGGCCGTTGGCGGCTGGAACCCGGAGCTGGCCGCGTCGTCCTTACCGTTGGAAAGCGGCTCCGCCGCGGAACGGGCGATTTCTTGTAGCCGCTTACCCAGCTTCTCGATCTCGACGCCGAGGTTGGCGACGGAATCCCTCGTGTCGCTCCTGGCTCCGGCGAGGAACGACTTGAGCTCCACCTGGGCGCGATCGCCCACGATGTCGAACAGCTTGCGCGCTTCCGACTCGAACTCCTTGGCGCGGGCAGTCGCGCGAGCCTGCGCGGTGTGAATGACTTCCTGGACCCGGTTCTGGAATTCATTGAACTGGCCTGACGTGAACATTTCCGACCTCCCTGACGCGGTGCGTGATGCCGTGCCTTATAATGCGCCGCGTCGTGCCGTGTCAAGGATCGCGCCGCGTCGGGGCGAGTTGTAGAGTCTTGGAATGGACGGCGCACAGATCTCTACCCTCCCCCAAGCTCCGCAAGCGGTGGAGAAGGCGCCGGTCCCCGTGCTTGCCCCGGTACCCCCGGTCGAAGCGCCTGGACCCCAGGGGCTGAACGACTCGCGGTTCTTCATCAATCGCGAGCTGTCCTGGGTCGCCTTCGACGAACGGGTGCTCGAAGAGGCCTGCGATCCCCAGGTCCCGGTCCTCGAGCGCCTCAAGTTCCTCGCGATCACCTCGTCGAACCTCGACGAATTCTTCATGATTCGTGTCGCGGGCCTCAAGCAGCAGCTGGTCGGCCACGTCGAGGAGACGGCACTGGACGCGCTCACGCCCGCCGAGCAGATCGCCTCGATCAGCACGCGCTGCCACATCATGGTTGCCCGGCAGTACAAGGCGCTCCTGCAGGACGTGCTCCCCAACCTGGAGCGCGCCGGCGTGCGGCTCCTCCGGCCCGGGCACCTCTCTTCGGAGGCGGAAGCCTTCGTCACCGACTACTTCTGGCGGGAAGTCTTTCCAGTCCTCACGCCCATCGCGCTCGATCCCGGCCACCCCTTCCCCCACCTCCGGAACAAGTCGCTGAACCTCGCGGTCCGCTTCTCGGCGGGCGCTCCGGGCGGGCGGCTTCGCTACGGCGTCGTTCCGGTCCCGAGCGTGCTGCCGCGGCTCGTCGAGGTGCCCGATCCCGGCCGGCGGAGCTACGTGCTCCTCGAGGACGTCATCGCGCGCCATGCCGCGCAGCTCTTCCCGGGGATGCCCATCGAGGGTTGCTACGCCTTCCGCGTCACCCGCAACTGGGACCTCTCCATCGACGAGGAGGAGGCCGAGGACCTCCTCGTCACCATCGAGCGCGAGGTGCGGCGGCGCGACCGCGGCAGCGCGGTGCGGCTGGAGATCGCCGCCCACGCCGAGCAGCCGATGGTGGACTACCTGGTCCGCGCCCTCAAGCTCGGCCCGGGCGACGTCTACCGGCCGGATGGGCCGCTCGACATCCCCGACCTCCTGCCGCTCCTCGGCCGCATCGAGCAGAAGGAGTTGCACTACGAGCCGTTCACGCCGGTCATCCCGCACCAGATCGGCGACGGCGAGCGCGATCTGTTCCGGCTCATCCGCGAGCGCGACGTCCTGCTCCACCATCCTTACGAGTCCTTCGATCCGGTGGTCAGCTTCATCGAGGCGGCGGCCGAAGACCCGGCGGTCCTCGCCATCAAGATGACGCTGTACCGAACCGGCAAGGACTCACCGGTAGTGCGCGCGCTGCAGCGGGCCGCGGAGAACGGCAAGCAGGTCACCGCCCTCGTCGAGCTCAAGGCTCGCATGGACGAGGAGGCAAACATCGTCTGGGCGCGCGCCCTCGAGCAGGCGGGGGTCCACGTCGTCTACGGGCTCATCGGCTACAAGACCCATTCCAAAGCCGCGCTCGTCGTCCGCCGCGAGAGCGCGGGCCTGCACCGCTACGTGCATCTGGGAACGGGCAACTACAACCCGGGCACCGCGCGCATCTACTCGGACCTGTCGCTCTTCACCGCCAAGGAGGACTTCGGCGCCGACGCAACCTCGCTCTTCAACCTGCTCACCGGCTACTCCAAGCCGGTGTCGTGGCGGAAGTTCAAGGTCGCCCCGCTCAACCTCAAGGCATCGGTCCTCGAGCTCATCGATCGCGAGGCGCAGATCGCCGCCCAGACGGGCAAGGGCCGCATCGTCGCCAAGATGAACTCGCTCTCCGAGCCCGACGTGATCAAGGCGCTCTACCGGGCTTCGCAGGCCGGCGTGCAGATCGATCTCGTCGTCCGCGGCATCTGCGCCTTGCGCCCCGGCATCCCCGGCGTTTCCGATCGCATCCGCGTGGTGAGCATCGTCGACCGCTTCCTCGAGCACGCCCGGATCTGGCACTTCGAAGCGGGCGGCAAGCGCGAGATGTTCCTCGCCTCCGCCGACTGGATGCAGCGCAACTTCGTCCGCCGCGTGGAGATCGCTTTCCCGGTCGAGGACCCCGCCATCCGCGAGCGGATCTTCGACGAGATCCTCACCATTTCGCTCGCCGACAACGTGAAGGCGCGCATCTTGCGCGCCGACGGCACCCACGAGCGCGCCACTCCCGCGCCAGGAGCGCCGCTGGTCCGCAGCCAGGAGCGCTTCATGGCGCTGGCCCGGCGCGCGTCGTCGGCTGCCGAGGCGGCGGTCCCCGCCGCGGACGTGTTCCCCAACCAGCGCCGTCCCGAGCGGCGGCGCAAGAAGAGGTCGCTGGCATGAGCGCGGAGCAAGAGGCAGAGCTTTCGGTGACCGTCATTGAGACGGCCTCGCGCTCGCCCTGGAAGCAGATCGCCCCCGGAGAGATCCGGCCTACCTGCGAGCTGGTACAGGAAGGCAAGCGCGTGCGGGGGGCCGGCTGCCAGAGGCAGGATGCCCTGTTCTTCGGTGCCCGGGCCAAAGGAGTCCCGCCGGTCGTGGCGAGCATCGCACCGACCCGGCCGCCCGCGTCGATGCCCGCGCCGCGGGTCCTGGCACCGAACGCGTACAAGGCCGACGACTGGACCGAGGCCCTGAAGAGCTTTCCTGCCCTGGTCCACGAGGGAGCTCCCGCCTGCAACGGACCCCATTACTGCGCCGAATCGAGCCGGACCGCGGCCCTCGGACAACTGCGCGACGGGAGGATCGTCCTCTTCGCCTCGCAATGGCCTGCGGTCCGACGCGAGGTCGGCCGCTGGCTCTCCGATGCGCTCGGTGCGGCGGAAGTCCTGAACCTCGACGGCGGGCCGGAAGCGACGCTCGCCCTGCACGGCGAGCCGCTCGAGGACACCATCGGGACCAACGGTCGTGGCCTGCCGCTGGTGGTGGTGGTCCTCCCTCCTTAGTTGACGGAACTGACGGGAGGAGCGGGCTTTGCCTGCGACGGGCGGAGGCCGAAAGGCCGCAGCATCCAACGCCCGTCACCTCCCCGACATGATCGGTAACCACACCGTACGCCTTGCGATCTTCGCTATTTTCCGCTACTTGAGCCGCGACCAGGCGGGCAGCCGCCCTCGGCGTCAAAAACTTGCTCCGTGACCGGGTTTGCGGTCTTGCACGGTTGTCACGGGCGCGTCACGGACCCACAGGAGGTAGATGCTGCTCACGGGTTTTGCGCTGGTCTGGTTGACGCTTCTTGCCGTGTACGGCATCCGCGTCGCCTTCGCGGGCCGCTTCACGCACGAACGCGCCGAAAAGGAGCCCGGTAGCCCCTTCCTCGGGCGTTTTCTCATCCAGTTCGGATACTGGGCTTTCTCCCCGCTGGGGAAGGTCTGCCACAAGCTGGGAGTGACCCCCAACCAGCTCACCGCCGCATCGCTCGCCGCCAGCATCGCGGCGGCGTTCTTCTTCGCCCTCGGCAAGCCCGACGTCGCCGGCGCGCTGGTGATCCTTTGCGCCGTCTTCGACGCCCTCGACGGAATGGTGGCGCGCGCCCGCGGGACGGCTTCCGACGCCGGCGAACTGATCGACGCCGCCGTGGATCGCTACGCGGAGATCGCGACCTTCGCAGGCATCGCGGCTTATTACCGGACCTATCCGCTGGGATTCTGGCTCGCGCTCGCCTCGCTCGGCGGCGCGCTGCTCGTCTCCTACGCGCGAGCAAAAGGGGAGATCAGCGGCATCGACGCGCGCATGGGAGCGATGAACCGCGGCGAGCGCGCGATGTACCTCGGTATCGCCGGGCTGGTCGCGCCGGTCGTCTCCCGCTGGCTCGAGCCGTCGGCTTCGCCGCCCCTCTATCACGCGCTGCTCGCCGTCCTCGCCCTCATCGCGGTGATGGCGAACGCCACTGCCCTGCGGCGCTTCCTCTACATCCACGGCGAGCTCCGCAAGCGCGATGGGTACGGCGGGGAGCTGCGCGGCGATCCGCTCCACGGATGGATGAATCGCGCCACCGTCGCTTCGGTCATCGCGACCGTGATCGACTACGGCACCTTCACGGTGCTGGTCGGCATCGCTGGCGTGTACACCGGCACCTCGCGCGCGATCGGCGCGCTGCTCGGCGCCATCGCGAACTTCACCCTGAACAAGCTGTGGACCTTCCGGACGGGCACCGAATCGATCTGGCACGAAGGTCCGCGCTACGCCGCCATCTCGCTCACCTCCCTGCTCCTCAACACGCTCGGCGTCGTCCTCCTCACCGACGGCTTGCACTGGAACCCGCTCTTCGCTGCGGCCCTCGTCGGAGTCCTCGTCGCGGTGGCGTGGAACCTGCCGCTCCACCGCCATTTCGTCTTCCGCCCGAGCCGCAGGCCGCGCCTCGCGCTCCTCGGAGCGGTGGCCTCGGCGACCGCTGCGGTGGCGGTCCTCTTCGTCGCTTACGGCGTTCCGTCGGCCGAAGAAAGCGTGCACGGCTTCTCCATGCAGGCCGACGACGCCGCTCCGTCGGGCAGCGCGACCTTCTTGCCCAAGCTGCGCCCGGAAGCGTTCTATTCGGAGAGCTACTCGTTCCTCTTCTCCGCCGAGGACGGCACCTTCGCGAGAGTGCAGTTCCTCGTCTCCAACGCGGGCCTGGAGGCGCGCGGCAGGGCGGCGGCGCGAGCCGTCATCGTCCTTCCCGACGGGACCACCGTCGAGGACGCGGACACGTTCGATCCGGAGCAGTGGAGCATCCACTCCGAAGGCGCCATCGAGATGGGCGCGCACCGGCTGACGATGGGCCCCGACGCGAGCCATCACGTGCACTTCGCGGGCAAGAAGCTGGTGCTCGACGCGACCGTGCTTCCGGAGACGAAGGCTTTGCGCCCCGGCGGCGGCCGGGTGGTCTTCGACGCCAGCGGACGGGCCGTTTTCGATCAGACCATCTTCGCCCTGCGGAGCCGGTTCGACGGGACGGTGTGGAGCGCTCGCCGGGGCAACAAGCGGGTGAAGGGCTACTGTTATGCGGACACCTCCTACAGCACGGTGCCGGCCTACAAGAGCGCGTCCCTCTGGTTGCGCATGGAGGCGTTCGACGACGGCGCCGACGGGACCGCGGCGCTGGCGGTGCTGTTCCCGCCCCAGGGCTCGCTCCACAAGCCGGAGGGCTGGCTGTACACGAGCCGGAACGGGAACACCGAGATCCGCTCGAGCGACGTGAAGGTCACCCTGGAGGAGCCGCGCCACGAACCGGGCGGTCGCTTCGAGTACGACGTCCCGCAGCGCATCGTGGCCGTCGCGCTCGGCTCTCGCGACGAGAAGCTGACCTTGACCCTGCAGGCGCGAAGGCTCCTCTACAAGGAGGACGTGCTGGGTGAGATGGGGCCGCTCTCCCGGCTCCTCGTCAGCACCGTCGCGGCTCCCATGGCGTACACCTACGAGGACAGCTTCACGCTCCGCATCGAGCGCAAAGGTGAGCCGCTCGAGGTGCGCAGCGGGACCGCGCTCACCGAGTTCTCCTACGCCAACAAGCCGTCTCAGCTGGCAGCGGCCTTCTGACGAGAATTAGCTCGTTGCCGGGGTTCGCCGGACCGTTGTACACGGTTCCGGCGCGGTCCCCGCAAGGGCCGGGCTTCGTCTGAATCCAAGCCCGGCCATGGGCTTCCTACCTTCCTACCGAGCGAGGGTCGACTTGAAGCTCACCGCCCCGCACATCGAAACCGCGATTCCGGGGCCGAAGAGCAAGGCCATCGTCGCCAAGGAAGAGCAGCACATCGCGCCAGGGCTGCAGGGGTTCGCCCAGAGCAGCGGAATCGCGGTCGAGCGCGCCGCCGGATCGGTCATCGAGGACGTCGACGGGAACCGGTTCGTCGACCTCATCGGGGGCATCGGCGTGAACTCGCTCGGACATTGCCATCCGGCGTACCGCGAAGCGCTCCACGCCCAGATCGACAAGGCGACGGTGGGCTCGTTCACCTCGCAAGTGCGCGCCGACCTCATCTCCGAAGTCGCGGAAGTGGCCCCCAAGGGCGTCGATCGGCTCCAGCTCTATTCGAGCGGCGCGGAAGCGGTGGAAAGCGCCTTCCGGCTTGCCAAGAACGCCACCGGAAAATTCGAAGTGGCGGGCTTCTGGGGCGGTTTTCACGGCAAGACGATGGGCACCCTGGCCGTGAACGGAGCGGGAAACCAGCGCAGCTATGGGCCTACGCCGCCCGGCCACGTCCTCCCGTACGCGAACTGCTACCGCTGCCCGCTCAAGCTCACGTACCCGACTTGCGACATCGCCTGCGCCGATCTCGCCCGCGATCAGCTTTCCCACCAGACCACCGGGTCTCTCGCGGCCGTCATCGTCGAGCCGATGCAGGGCACCGCCGGGAACGTCATCCCGCCGCCGGAGTTCTTGCAACGCGTGCAGGCGATGGCGAAGGAGCACGGCGCCATTTTCATCGCCGACGAGATGATCACCGGATTCGGCCGGACCGGCCGGTGGTTCGCGTCCGAGCGGAGCGGCGTCATCCCCGACCTCGTCACCATCGGCAAAGGCTTCGGCGCCGGGTTTCCCATCAGCGGCGTCCTCGGCAAGCCCGAAGTCGTCCAGGCGAAGCCGTGGGCCAATCCGAGCGGCTCCTCTTCCAGCTACGGCGGAAACCCACTCGCCGCCGCCGCCGCGCTGGCAACGATCCGGACGTTGAAAGGCGAGAACATCTTTGCGAACGTGAAGCGCGTGGGCGCCTCGATGCTCGCGGAGCTGCGCAGCTGGCCCGACAAGCTCCGTTGGGTGGGGGACGTGCGCGGCGAGGGCCTGTTCCTCGGCATCGAGCTCGTGCAGGATCGGAAGTCGAAAGAGCCGCTCGCGAAGAAGATCTGCCAGGAGATCTTCCGGGAAGGCCTTTCCAGGGGACTTCTGGCGATGAGCTACACCCACGCCATCCGGCTGCAGCCCGCTCTCACCATCGAAGAGGACCTCGCCTTGCAGGGACTCGCCTTGCTGCGCGAGTCGATCGCCGCGGTCGCTCTCCGCCACGGAGCCGGATGACGCCTGGGGGGGACAGCGGTCCCCGCAAGGGCGACCGCTTCTGGGACAAGCTCTCGGCCGCCTCGGTCGAGCGGCCCTGGGCCCTCATCGCCGTCGGCGCCGCGCTCTTCATCGCGGCCATGCCCTTCGCGGTGCGCCTGTACGGCGACTTGCGAACCGATCTGCGCGAGCTGCTCCCGCAAGGCGCACCGGCCGCGGTGGGTTTGCAAGAGCTGGAAAAGCGAATCGGGGGGCTGGCGTCGCTCGCCGTCGTCGTCCGCACCGACAATCTGAAGGGGGGAGAGCGGTTCGTCGACGCGCTCGCGGAGAAGCTGCGCGCGCTGCCGTCCTCGATGGTGTCGAGCGTCTTCTACCGGATCGACGAGGAGCGCGACTTCTTCGAGAAGCACGGCGCTCTCTACGCCGAGGAGAAGGACCTCGTGCAAGTGCACGACGCCCTCGCCGAGCGCAAGGCCGAAGCCACGCGGAAGGCCAATCCGCTGGTAGTCGATCTCGACGACGAGTCCGAGCCCGCGGCGAAACCGGCGGGCACCGATCAGGCGGCGCTCGATGCCGCGCTCGCCCGTTTGCGAACCGCCTTCGGCAAGGTCGACCATTACATCGACGGCTATCTCGCCGGAGAAGGCGGCCACACGCTCGTGGTGCTGGTGAAGCCGCCCGGGGCCGCGGTGAGCCTGTCCGACAACCAGCGCCTTTTCGGCGCGGTGGAGAAGATCGTCAATGGCCTGAGGCCCGCGACCTTCCATCCCAGCATTCGTATCGGCTACGGCGGCGAGGTGCGAGGCGTCATCGAGGCGCAGGAAGCGCTGGTCCGCGACCTGCTCGTCTCGAGCATCCTGGTCCTGAGCGCCGTCGGCGTCGCCCTGCTCCTCTACTACCGGGCCTGGCGCGCCATCCCGCTCCTCGTGCTTCCGCTCTTCTCCGGCGTCGCCCTCACTTTCGCGCTCTCCCGCGCCGTCATCCACTACCTGAATCCGAACACCGCCTTCCTCGGCAGCATCATCATCGGAAACGGGATCAACGCGGGCATCATCCTCCTCGCCCGCTATTTCGAGGAGCGCAGGCGCGGCAACAGCGTCGAGATCGCGCTGCCGATCGCGCTCAAGACCACCTGGCTCGGCACTTTCGCGGCGAGCACGGCGGCCGCTGCGAGCTACGGCTCACTCGCGACGATGAGCTTCCGCGGGTTCAACCAGTTCGGGTTCATGGGCCTCGCCGGCATGCTCATCTGCTGGGTCACGACCTATCTGTTGATGCCGCCGCTCATCGCGGTAGCCGAGCGGGTACGCCCCCTGCGCGAGCGGCGCCGCTCGCGAATCATCGGCTGGGTAGCGGCGCCGTATGCGCGCCTCCTCTCGCGATATACGCGGACGGCCACCGTCGCTTCCCTCGCGCTCACGGCTCTCGCGGTGATCGGCCTGGTCCGTTTCGCGCGGGAGCCCATCGACTACGATTTCCGCCACCTCGGCAGCCGCGAAGGCCTCAAGGACGGCGCCGCTTACTGGGACAGCCATGTCGACGCGGTGCTGCAGTCGTACCAGACGCCCACCGTGGTGATGACGGAGACGGCGCAGAAGGCGCAGACCGTTGCGTACGCTCTGGAAAGCGCCCGGGAGGATCCCGCCTCGCTCGGGGATCTGCCCGATCTCAACAACGAGACTCGCAAGGCCGCGGCGGAAACGATCGACTCCGTCGCCACGCTGCAGAAGCTCGTTCCGGATCACCAGACGCGGAAGATCGATCTGCTCAAGGATGTCTTCCGGCTGATCGCTCCACCTGCCGGTACCCCGGGGCTCGTCGATCCCCGCGTCCTGCAAGCGCTGCCCGCGGATCTGCGTCCGACGCTGCTGCGCCTGCGCGAGAAGACCAGGCTCGAGGCCGTGACGCTGGGAGATGTCCCGCGCCGGCTGGTGCAGCCGTTCGTGGAGAAGGACGGACACCGCGGACGGCTGGTCCTCGTCTATCCGACGCTGGCCACCGATTCCAAGAACGGCCGCGCGCAGATCCTCCACGCCCGTCTCGTCCGCGGGGTCGCCTCGAAGGTCGATCCCGGATCGCTCGTCGCCGGCCAGATCGTGCTGACGAGCGACATCATCGACGCCATCACCGGCGACGGCGGGTTCGCGGCGCTCTTGAGCTTCATCGCCGTGGCGGTCCTCACCGTTTTGGTGATGCGCTCGATCCGGGACGCATCCTGGGTGCTCGGATCCCTGTGTCTAGGGGTCCTGGGAATGTTCGGTGCGCTCGGAGCGCTTTCCTTGCGGCTCAACTTCGTGAATTTCGCGGTTTTGCCCATCACCTTCGGCATCGGGGTGGATTACGCGGTGAATTTCTACCAGCGGTACCGCCAATGCACTTGCGTCGAGGATGCGCTCGCCGCGGCGGGCGGCGCGGTGACGCTCTGTTCGGCGACCACGATCATCGGCTACGCCACCCTGGTCACCGCCGACAACATGGCGATCCAATCCTTCGGCCTGACCGCGGTGATCGGCGAATTGACCTGCCTTTCCGCGGCGCTCTTCGCCCTGCCCGCGCTGCTCGCCTTCGTCGATCGGCGACGGTCCGAGCCCGAGCCCGCACCGCGGGTGGCGCCGAAGTCGCCGGCCGTCCTCCCCGCCGAACCGCGGCGCGAGGTCCAAGGGCTGTGAAGGGGATGGGCCTGCGCGAACGCGTCGAGCAGGCGCGGCGCGCACATCCGTTCTTCCGCCTCGGCGTACCGATCTTCTGCGCGGTCTATCTCGTCGCGGTCAAAGCGGTGGGAGGCCTCGGGCCCGAGCACATCGCCCTGGTGGTGATCGTCCTGGGTTTCGCCTTCTGGTCCGATCGCAGCCGGAAGCTCGCGCGGATCGCGTACGCTTTCCTGCTCTGGGCGCTGGTCTACGATTCCATGCGCTGGTACGCCGACTACATCCGCTCGCCGGTGATCCACCTGCGCGAGCCCTACTCGTTCGACCTGCGCTTCTTCGGCATCCACACGCCACGCGGCGATCTGACGCCGAACGAGTACCTGCAGATCCACACCAGCAAGGTGCTCGACCTCCTCTGCGGACTCGCCTACACGCCGTTCTTCTTCATCGGCGAGTCCGTCGTGCTGGCGCTCTACCTGTTCTTCAAGGGACAGACCCGGCTCGCGGAGCGATTCGCCTGGGTATTCGTGTGGTCGAACTTCATCGGCTTCAGCCTCTATTACATCTACCCGGCCGCGCCGCCCTGGTACGTCGCCGCCCATGGCTTCGTCGCCGATCTCTCCGTGCACGCCTCCCCCGCGGGGGCGCTGCGCTTCGACAAGCTGGTCGGGCTTCCCATCATGCAGGGCTTCTACGGGAAGAGCGCCGACGTGTTCGGGGCGATTCCCAGCCTCCACGTCGTCTACCCGATGCTGGCGCTCATCTACGGCTTCCGACTGCCCCGTTTCCGCATCGTTGCCGTCGCCTACTTCGTGCTCGTCTGCTTCAGCGCGGTGTATCTCGATCACCACTACCTCATCGATCTCTTCGTCGGGTGGGTGGACGCGCTCCTCGTCATGGCCGTCTTCCGCATGCTCTTCGGACCCGTGGAGACGGCGGCCGAGACGTCGCCGCAGCCCGAGCCCGATCGCGTTCCCGCCTAGCGCGCCGCGCGCTCCGCGTCCTTGCCGATCGCCTCCGCGAGCGTGAGCCCGTCGCGCTCGAGCAATTTCGCGATCCCACGCTCCAGGCGGCGAGGCAAAGACGGACCTTGGTAGACGAGCGCCGTGTAGATCTGGATCAAGCTTGCGCCGGCCCGGATGCGCCGGTACGCGTCCTCGGCGGTGGCAATGCCCCCAACCCCCACGACGGGCACCCTCCCCCCGGTGCGCAGATGAAGGCGCGCGCAGGTTCGCTCGGCGCGCGTCCGCAGAGGAGCCCCCGAGAGGCCTCCGGCTTCGCCGGAGCGCGAGTCTTGCTCGACGCCGTCGCGGGAGAGGGTCGTGTTGGTGGCGATGAATCCATCCGCGCCCGCCGCCACCGTCGCGTCGGCCATCGCATCGAGCGCCTGGTCGGATTCGTCGGGGGAAAGCTTCACGAGAAGCGGAACGCGGCGTCCCGAGGCGGCGGCAAGCGCGTCGCGCTCCCGCACCAGCGTCTCGACGAGACGGCCGAGGTCGCCTGCCGACTGCAGCGCGCGAAGATGGGGCGTGTTCGGGCTCGAGACGTTGACCGCAACGTAGTCCGCCCGCGGCGCCAGCGTGCGAAACGCGCTCAGATAATCGTCGGCGGCGCGCTCGTTGGGCGTCGCCTTGTTGCGTCCGAGATTGATCCCGACCGGACCCGGCTGGGGCCCGAGCTGCGCGAGCCTCGCCGCGACCGCTTCGGCGCCATCGTTGTTGAACCCCATCCGGTTGATGAGCGCGTCCATCGCGGGCAGCCGGAAGAGTCTCGGGCGGTCGTTTCCGGGCTGCGGCCGGGGCGTGATGGTTCCGACCTCGACGAATCCGAACCCCATCCGGAACCAGGCCGGAACCAGGACCTTTCCCTTGTCCATTCCGGCCGCGAGGCCGATCGGGGACGGGAAGCGGAGCCCGAAGACGGAACGCGAGAGCGAGCGATCCGGCGACCGCGGCCGCGCAGGGACCCTGGTCCAAACGCTCAGCAAAGCAGCCGCAAGCTCGTGCGCCCGCTCGGGATCGAGCGCGAAGAGGAAGGGACGGACGGCGCGATACACCGCGGCACCCTACCGCGGTCCGACGCGCAATCGGAGGTTGCGTGGGTCTGCTGGCGCCGCGAGAATGAACGGCTTGGACGCGAGCTTCGAGCAGCGGCCCTTCGCGGCGCCCCCGCAAGGGACCCAGGACCTCCTCTTCGAGGCGGCGCGCCGGCTGCGGCGGTGCGAGGCCGCGCTGGCCCACCTCTTCGAGGAGCGCGGATTCGCCGAGGTGATCCCGCCCGCGCTCGAATCGGCGGAGGTATTCGCGCTCGCCTCGCCGCACGGCGAAGCCTCCGCGCTGCGGGCGGTGGACCGGCACGGACACCTCCTCGCGCTGCGGGCCGACTTCACCGCGCAGGTGGCGCGCATCGCCGCGACCCGGCTCGCCCGCGTCACGCCGCTGCGGCTCTACTACCGCGGAAGCGTGGTCCGCGAAGGCGTGGCGGAGACGGGCACTCCGCGCGAGCGGCTCCAGGCGGGATGCGAGCTGGTCGGCATCGAGGGACCGGAGGCGGACGCGGAGATGCTGGACCTCGCCGCCCAGTCGTTGCGCGTCCTCGGCCTCTCCGGAAGCGCCGCGCGCATCGCGGTCGGCAACGTGGACTATTTCTCCGCCCTCATCGAGAGCGCCGGAGCATCGGCACGGCTCGCGAGGAGCCTGACCGACGCCATCGATCGCAAGGACTTGCCGACGCTGGCCGGCTTGTGCAACCGGGAAATAGAGCCTGGCAAGGCGCGCGAGGCGATCCTCTTGCTCGCCCACCCACCGCGGCAGCATTCCGAAGCCTCCGCGCTCCTCGCCCGTGCCCGGGATGTCGCGCCCTCGGCTCGCGCCATCGCTGCGCTGGAGAGGCTCTCCAAGGTACTCGCCGGAGCGCGCGGGGCCTCGGCGGAGCTGGAGGTGGACCTCGGCGAAGTGCGCGGCCTCGGCTACTACACGGGTCTCGTCTTCAATCTCTACGCCGCGGGTGCTCCACGCGCGGTCGGCGGCGGCGGCCGCTACGACGGTCTCCTCGGCAAGTTCGGCGATCCGCGCCCCGCCGTCGGCTTCTCCCTCGATCTGGACGCCCTGGTGCCGCTGGCGAGCCCGGCATGATCACCATCGCGCTGCCCAAGGGACGGACGTTACGACCGACGCTCGACCGGTTCGCGCGGGCAGGCCTCCAGCCCGAGGAGGACGTCGCGCAGACGCGGCGGCTCATCGTTCCGGCCCGCGGCGGAACTGCACGCTTCGTACTGCTCAAGGATCCCGACGTGCCGCTCTACGTCGAGCGCGGCGCCGCCGACCTCGGAGTGTGCGGACTCGATCACCTGCTCGAATCCGGCGCGGACTTGCTCTCGCCGCTCGATCTGGGTTTCGGGAAGTGCCGGCTTTGCCTGGCGGCGCCACGCGGCTCGGCGGTCGCGCGCGGTTGGGCCTCCGGCGACAGCGGCGCGGAACCCGGCCGGAGCCTCCGGGTCGCGACCAAGTATCCTAGCCTCGCGGCGCGAGCGTTCGCCCGCCGCGGAGTGCCGGTCGATCTGGTCCGGCTCTCCGGGTCGGTCGAGCTTGCCGCGGTGGCCGGGCTGTCGGACGCCATCGTCGATCTGGTCGAGACCGGCAACACGCTCGAAGAGAACGGCCTCGTCGCGGTCGAGGACCTCCTGCTCGTGAGCGCGAGGGGCGACGCAGCGGTGCGCGAGCTGACGGCGCGTTTCGACGGCGCGGACCTTCCCGATCCATTCCTTTCCGACGCCCAGTGGGACGCCCTCGCCGCGCGCTGCTCGCCGGAAGTCCGCGAAGCCCTCGTTCGGGCGGCGGAGCGAGTCCGGGCATTCCACGCACCGGAAGCGCCGGCGAGCTACGAGCAGACGTTGCCGTCCGGCGCAGTGCTGCGCTCGCTGGCGATCCCCTTGCAGCGCGCCGCCTGCTACGTGCCGGGCGGACGCGCGGCGTATCCGTCGACGGTGATCATGACCGCCGCGGTGGCGCGGCTTGCCGGAGTGCCCGAGGTGATCGTCACCACGCCGCCGAAGCGGGACGGGTCGATTCCGGTGGAAGTGGCGGCTGCGGCGCGGATCGCCGGGGCGACGCGCATCCTCCGGGCGGGCGGAGCGCAGGCAGTCGCCGCGCTGGCCATTGGCACCGAGCGCATCCCGCGCTGCGACGCCGTGGTGGGTCCGGGGAACGCCTACGTGACGGAGGCGAAGCGGCAGCTCTCCGGCGAAGTCCGCATCGACTCGCTGGCCGGACCGACCGAGGTGGTCATCGTCGCCGATTCGAGCGCGAGCCCCGCGCACCTCGCTGCCGATCTGGTCGCGCAGGCGGAGCACGATCCGCTTGCGCTGGCCGTGCTCATCACTCCCGAAAAAGCCCTCGCGTTGCGCGTCCGCGAGGCACTGGAAGCGGAGCTCCGCGAGCGGCCCAATCCGATCGCGGCCCAGGCGCTCGCCGCTCGCGGCGCCGCGCTCCTCACCAGGACCCTGGAAGAGGCGCTCGCCTTCGCGGACGATCTGGCGCCCGAACACCTCCAGCTCGTCGTGCGCGATCCGCGCGGCGCGCTGGCCCGCGTCCCGCGAGCGGCGGCGGTCTTCCTCGGACCCCACGCTCCCGTTCCGGTCGGGGACTACCTGGCCGGTCCGAACCACACCCTGCCGACCGGGGGGACGGCCCGCTTCTCCTCGCCTTTGTCGGCGAGCGCCTTCGTGCGGCGGCAGAACGTCATCGAATACCCGCAGGCGCAGCTCGCCGAGGACGCCGGCGCAATCCGCGCACTCGCCACCGCCGAGGGACTGCACGGCCACGCGCGCTCGATCGCGGTCCGGGAGGAGGAGAGTTGAGCGCTCCTCCGGAGACCTTCATCCGCAAGACCATCCGGCCGCTGGCGGCGTACGGGCCTCCGCGCGATCCAGCCGCGGTGCCGCTACATCTCAACGAGAGCCCGAGCGACGTTCCCGAGGATCTCAAGCGCGCACTGGTCGAGCGCCTCTTCCGCTCGGACTGGTCGAAGTACCCCATCACCGACGGCGCGCGCCTGTCGCGGTCCCTGGCAGCGGTCGCCGGCGTCGATCCCGCGGGGACGATGGTGGGGAATGGCTCGAACGAGCTGCTCCAGCTCCTCCTCTTCGCGACGGTGGAACCGGGAGACCGCGTCGTCGTCGCCGCGCCCTCCTTCGCTCTCTACGCCCTGCAAGCGAAGGCCTTGGGCGCCACGGTCGTCGAGGTGCGGCTCCGGCAGCCCGATGGAGCGTTCCGCTTTCCCGTCGACGAGATCGCCCGGGCCGCGACGGGAGCCAAGCTCGTACTTCTCGGCTCGCCCAACAACCCGACCGGCACCACCCTGACGGCCGCGGAGGCCGACCGGCTCGCCGGCTCCTGCGAATCGCTGGTCGGCATCGACGAGGCGTACCGGGACTTCTGCGGGCAGGATTTCACCCCTCTGCTCGCCAGGCACCCGCGCCTCGTCCTTTTTCGCACCTTCTCCAAGGCGCTCGCCGCCGCCTCGCTGCGCTGCGGGTCGCTGTTCGCCGCCCCGTCGCTCTGCGCGGAGCTGCGCAAGGTCCAGCTGCCGTACAACCTCAGCGCGCCCGCGTGCCTGATCGCCGGCGAGCTGCTCGCGCACCCGGAGCTGGTTGCGGAGCGGGCGCGGCTGGTCGCGGCTGAACGCGAACGCGTCGCGGCCGCCCTCCAGGATCGAGGCTGTACGCCGCACTCGTCGGGAGCCAACTTCATCCTCTTCGAACAGGACGCGCGTCCCGCCCGCGAGCTGCACGTCGCGCTCTTCCGCCGCGGCGTCCTCATCCGCGACGTCTCCAGCGCGCCCGATCTCGGGAAGGCCCTGCGGGTCAGCATCGGGGCACCCGCAGCCAACGACGCGTTCCTCGCCGCGCTCGAGGCAGAGCTGTGAGCTATCTTCGCGTGCGAGCCGTGATCTTCGACGTCGACGGCGTCCTCCTCGACGCTCGCGCGAGCTACCACGCGGCAGCCGAGGAAGCCGCGCGCCGCGCCGTGCAGGAAGTGCTGGGGCGGAGCGACGCGCCGTTCGATCGCGTCGCGGAAGTTCCGAAGTTCAAGGCCGCGGGCCGGTTCAACGACGACTGGGAGATGGCGCGCGGCATCGCGGTCCTGTTGCACCTGCGGCACACCGGCAAGGCACCGTCCCTGGACGACTTCCTCGGGCGGGCGCAAGGAAGAGGCGTGGAGGGGCTCGCGGCAGCCTTTCTCGACGTCGCATCGCACTATCCGCAAGCATGGCTCTCTAGGCTCTGCGGCGCGCTCTACGGAGGCCGCTCGCGTTGCCGCGAGCTGTTCGGATTCGAGGCAATCGAGGCAATCGAGGACGTGCCCGAGGAAGGCTTCTGGGAGCGCGAGACGAAGCTCGTCGATCCCGCGCTGCTCCGGCGTGTCACCCGGGATTTTCCCGTCGGCATCTACACGGGACGCAATCCCGGCGAGGCAGCCCTGGCGCTGGTCCGCTGCGAGCTGCATGTTCCCCGGGAGCTGTGCTGGGTCGCCGACGGAAGGCCGCGCAAACCCGATCCCACCGGCCTCGAGTTCCTCTGCGGGAAGCTGGTTTCGAAATCGGGCGGGAGCGAGGCGCTCTTCGTCGGCGACACGGCGGACGACGAGCAGGCCGCCCGTGCGGCACGTGCCCGCGGCGCGCCTCTGGTCTACGCTCACGTCGCGGCGCCCGGAGACACCACCCGCGTGCTGGAACGGTTGCTCGCAGAGACAGGAGCCTGAGGGATGCCACGCGCAGCGACGATCGCCCGCAAGACCAAGGAGACCGACCTGCGCCTGACCGTCGATCTCGACGGCGACGGCGAGGCCAAGGTCGAGACGGGAATCCCCTTCTTCGATCACATGCTGGAAACGCTCGCCAAGCACGGAGCGCTGGCGCTGGAAGTGACCTGCAAGGGCGATCTGCACATCGACCAGCACCACACCGTCGAAGACACCGGCATCACGCTCGGCAAGGCCATCGATCAGGCACTCGGGGATCGCAAGGGGATCGTGCGCGCCGGTTGCTTCTACTTCCCGCTCGACGAAGCGCTCGCGCGGAGCGTGGTGGATCTCTCCGGCCGCTCGTATCTGCACTGGAACGTGCCGCTCGATCAGGGTCCGCGGAACGCGATGGACGTCTCGGTGCTGGAAGGGTTCTTCAAGGCGGTCGCCGACGGCTGCCGCGCCAACGTGCACATCGACTTGCTCACCGGGCGCGACTTCCACCACGGCGCGGAGGCGGTATTCAAGTCGTTCGCCCGCGCCTTGCGGCAGGCGGTGGCGGTCGATCCCCGCGTCACCGGAGTACCGAGCACGAAGGGGATCCTTTGAACCGGGTGACCGTCGTCGACCTGGGCCTCGGGAACCTGGGATCGGTGCAGAAGGCCATCGTGCGCGCGGGCGGAGAGCCCGTGCTCGCTACGCACGCCGAGGAGATCGCTCGCGCCGAACGGGTGATCGTGCCGGGCGTCGCCGCTTTCGGCCTCGGCATGGAGCGAGCCTCCGCCCTCGGGCTGCGGGACGCGCTACGGGCAGCGCTCGCACGCGGTGCACCGGTCCTGGGAATCTGCCTCGGCATGCAGATCCTCTTCGAGGAAGGCGAAGAGGACGGGATCCGCAAAGGCCTCGCTCTCCTGCCGGGACGAGTCACCCGGATTCCGGACGGCGTTCAGGTCCCGCACATCGGCTGGCAGAAGCTCGCCTGGACCTCGGATTCCGCGCTCGGGCAGCCCGGGCGCAAGCCGCTCTGGGCGTACTTCGCCAATTCCTACCGCTGCGAAGCTCCCGGCGAGCTGACCCAGGCCATCGCCGACCACTCGGGCGTCCCCATCGCGGCAGTGGTCGGCCGCGAGACCTTGTTCGGCGTCCAGTTCCACCCCGAGAAGAGCGCCAAGGGTGGAGAAGATCTGCTCGCGCGCTTCTTGCGGCTTCCGGCCGGAGCGCGCGCGTGACCAGGGTCCTCTATCCCGCGATCGATCTGCTCGCGGGACGCGCCGTGCGCCTGCGACAGGGCGAACGCCAGAGCGCGCGCGTTTACAGCGACGATCCTCCCGCGCAGGCCCGGGCATTCGTCGCAAACGGGGCCCGATACCTGCACGTCGTCGATCTCGACGCCGCCTTCGGTGAGAAGCGGCAGACGGCGCTCATCGAACGGATCGCGCAGGCCGTGTTCCCCGTCCCCATCCAGGTCGGCGGCGGCATTCGCGATCTCCGCGCCGCGGAGGAGACGCTCGGGGCCGGAGCAGCCCGGATCATCTTCGGAACCGCCGCGGTCGAGCGGCCCGCGCTCGCCGGCGAGGCCATCGCTCGATTCGGCGGAGAACGCGTCGCCTGCGGAATCGACGTCAAGGAAGGCAAGGCAGCGGTGCGCGGCTGGACCGATGCCCGGGGCCCGGCGCCGGCGCGTCTCGCGACAACGCTCGCCGGCGAGGGCGTCGAGTGGCTCGTCGTCACGGCTGTCGCGAAGGACGGCACCCTGGAAGGATTCGATCTGGATCTCTTGCGTCAGGTCTCCGAGGCAGCGCCGCAGGCAAAGGTCATCGCAAGCGGCGGCGCTGGAGATCTCTCGCACCTGCGCGCCCTCGCCACGGCCGGAATCGGCGGGCTCGCCGGCGCCATCGCCGGCACCGCTCTGTACGAAGGCCGCTTCGGCGTAGGCGAAGGCCAGCAGGCGCTGTCGTGCTGACGCGGCGGATCATCCCCTGCCTCGACGTAAAGGACGGACGGGTGGTGAAGGGCGTCCGCTTCGTGGAGCTGCGCGACGCAGGCGATCCGGTCGAGCAGGCGCGCGCCTACGGCCGGGCCGGAGCCGACGAGGTGTGCTTCCTCGACATCAGCGCCTCGTTGGAGAAGCGCGGAACGCTGGTCGCCCTGGTCGAGCGCGTCGCCCGGGAGCTGGCGATCCCGTTCGCGGTCGGAGGCGGAGTGCGCACCGTGGCGGATGCGGAAGCGCTGTTGCGCGCGGGAGCCGACAAGGTGTCGCTGAACACCGCGGCCCTCGCCGACCCTGCCCTCCTCACCGGCGTTGCGCGGCTCACCGGATCCCAGAGCGCCCTCGTCGCCATCGACGCGAAGAGGCGGCCCGACGGCAGCTACGAGGTCTACTCGCACGGCGGCACGCGTCCGACCGGCCGCGACGCGGTGGCCTGGGCGCGGGAGGCGGTCGATCGCGGCGCCGGGGAAATCCTCCTCACCAGCATCGACCGCGACGGAACGGGAGCAGGATTCGAGCTGGAGCTAACCTCGGCGATCGCGCGCGCCGTGCCGGTTCCGGTGATCGCAAGCGGCGGAGCCGGAACCCCTGGTCACTTCGCCGATGCGTTCGGAGCGGGCGCCTCCGCCGCGCTCGCCGCCACCGTGTTCCATTTCGGATCGCTTTCCGTGGCCTCGGTGAAGGAGGCGTGCGCGGGGCGCGGCTTCCCCATGCGCTGGCCGCTGGAGGACGTCGCATGATCCGTCCCGACGAGCTGACTTACGACGAGCGCGGCCTGGTGCCGTGCATCGTCCAGGACGCGGCGACCGGCGAGGTGCTGATGCTCGCCTGGCAATCGCGCGACGCGCTTGCGCAGACCCTCACGACAGGCAAGGCGACCTTCTGGAGCCGATCGCGCAACGAGCTGTGGGTGAAGGGCGCGACGAGCGGTAACACCCAGGAGGTCCGCGCCGCCCGGACCGACTGCGATCGCGACGCCGTGCTCGTGCGCGTCACGCCGGCAGGACCCGCCTGCCACACCGGAGCGCGCTCGTGCTTCTTCGAGGCGCTGGGCCCCGACGCGCCCGAGGCGGCCGGCGAGACCCTGGCGCGGCTCGAGCAGACCTTGGCGGCGCGGCGAACGGACCCGCCGGCGGGCTCCTACACGGCGAAGCTCTACGGCGACGACAATCTGCGTCACAAGAAGATCGGCGAGGAAGCGACGGAGCTGGTGATGGCGTCGCTGCGCGGCGACAAGACAGAGATCGCCAGCGAGGCCGCCGACCTGCTCTACCACCTACTCGTGCTCCTGCAGGCCCGCGACGTCTCGCTCACCGACGTGGCCGCTGTCCTCCGGGAGCGCGAGGGCAAGCGCCGGTGAACGCGGGCCTTCTTGCCGCGTAAGACCCGACGGTTCGCTGCGCCGTCGTTTTGTGCCCCGACGGAAGCATTCTATCCTGAACAGCATGGCTGAACCCAGGGAGCCGACGATTCCCCGCGTCAGCATCGGGCTCGCCGTCTACAACGGAGAGCGCTACCTCGCCCAGGCCATCGAGTCGATCCTCGCCCAGACCTATCGCGATTTCGAGCTGGTGATCTTCGACAATGCATCGACCGACCACACCGGGGCGATCTGCCGCGAGTTCGCCGCTCGCGACCCGCGCATCCGGTACACGCGGAATCCGCTCAACGTGGGCGGCGCGAACAACCACAACCTCACCGTCCAGAGCGCACGCGGCGAGTTCTTCCGCTGGGCGGCCCACGACGACGTTCTCGCTCCCACTCTCCTGGAGAAGTGCGTGGCCGCGCTCGACGAGAACCCGGACGTCGCTCTCGTGTTCCCGAAGGTCATCGGCATCGACGAGAACGGCGCCGAGCAGGGCATCACCGGAGTCGGCGAGGGCACGGAACGCCTGCCGTCAGGGCGCCTGAGGAGCCTCTCCAGCCGCCGGCACAAGTGCGAGGCCATCTACGGGCTCGTCCGCACCGAAGTGCTGCGGCGGACGGGGCTGCTCCTCAACTACACCGACTCGGACCGGGTACTCCTCTGCGAGCTGGCGCTGCGGGGGCGCTTCTTGCAGCTCCCGGAAGCGCTCTTCTACAAACGGTTCCATGCGGCGAACCAGTACAAGGACTGGCGGGCCCGGATGGCGTGGTTCCTGCCGGAGCTGCAGCGGTCGGGCAAGATCGTTTTTCCCACCTGGACGCAGTTCTTCCATTACCTTCGCATCATCGACCGCGCGGCGCTGCCGCTCCGCGACAGGCTTTCCTGCTACGCCTGCATGATTCCCTGGCTGAGCTGGAACGCCAAGCGGATGGCGAAGGACCTCTTCGTCGCCGCATACCTGCTCTTGCATTCCCGCAAGTTCCGCGCCGGCAGGTACGCGGACTCCGATCGCTGGGCGTAGCGCACCATGAGCGCGGCGTGACCGATCTGCGCCTCTGCTTCTTCGCCGAGCGGCAAGTCGGCATCGGCAGCGTCGCCTCTGTCGTGCGCCGCATCGCCGAGGAGCGCAGCGACCTGCGACTCACCTGGGTGGACGTGACCTACGATCCGCCCCGCGGCCCTGCCCTGCTGCCGGCCGGCGCTCGCGGGATCCTGCGCGGGATCGCCCAGACCGGGGAAGGCCTCGCCCGGGGCCCGCACGATGCGCTCTTCTTCCTCACGCACAACCCTGCCGTGTTCCGGCACGGCGCCCTCCGGCGCATCCCTACCTGCCTGTGGACCGATGTGACGCCGGTGCAGCTCGACGAGCAGGCCGAACAGTACCTACACCGGCGGACGCGGCTTCCTCCGCTGCGCGCGCTCAAGCAACTCGCGGTCCGTCGCACCTTCCGGCTCGCGCGGCGCTGCCTCGGCTGGTCGGAATGGGCCCGCCGCTCATTCGTGCGCGACTACGGCATCCCGGAGGAGAAGACCGGCGTCGTCGCGCCGGGCGTCGACCTTTCCGCGTGGCAGATGCCGGCGCGGCCTGAGCCGCGGGCGATCCCGCGCCTCCTCTTCGTCGGCGGCGATTTCGCGCGCAAGGGAGGTCGCCTGCTGCTCGACGTCTTTCGCGACCGGCTGCGCGGCCGCGCCGAGCTGGACATCGTCACCCGGGATGCCGTGGCAGATGAGGCTGGGGTGCGCGTGCACCGTGGCCTCTCCGCGGGCAGCGAGCCTTTGCGGCGGCTCTACCGCGAGGCGGACGCCTTCGTGTTGCCGACATTCGCCGACTGCCACTCCATCGCCTCGCTCGAGGCGATGGCCTCCGGGCTTCCCGTCGTCACCACCCGGGTCGGCGCGAACCCCGAGATCGTGGAGGCCGGCGAGACCGGGTTCCTGGTGGATGCCGGCGACGGCGCTTCGCTCGCCGAGGCGCTCGGGACGCTGGTCGGCGACGCGGGGCGGGCGCGGCGGATGGGCGCTTGCGGGCGGCGCCGCGTCGAGCGGACGTTCGACGCCCGCAAGACCGTCGAGCGCCTGGTCGCGGAAGCTCGAACCGCAGCCGCGGTCCCTGCCGATTCGATTTGAAGGAGGGGCGGAGTGCGTCGTAGTATACAGTATCACTAGATTATTACAGTAATTTAAAGGAGCGGACTTGGAACGGACTCCCCTGCGACGAGGCGACACGGTCGAAGTCAAGAGCGCCGCCGAGATCCTGGCGACGCTCGACGGCCGCGGGACGCTCGACGCGCTGCCCTTCATGGAAGAGATGCTCCGGTACTGCGGCCGCCGCTTCCGGGTCGCCGGCCGCACCGAGAAGATCTGCGACACCATCCAATTCAGCCGCAGCCTCAAGCTCCCCGACGCCGTCCTCCTCGAGGAGCTGCGCTGCGACGGATCGATGCACGACGGCTGCCAGGCCGAGTGCCGGCTCTACTGGAAGGAAGCGTGGCTGCGCAGGCCGGACGACGACGTCGCCTCCCGGCCTGCCGACGGCGAGGCCGCTGCCACCGCGGCGCTGCTCGACCTGCTTCGTCGCAACAAGAAGGATCCCGCCGACGCGAAGGGTGGTCCGGGCACCTGCTATCGCTGCCAGGCTACCGAGACGCTCAAGGCCTCGGAGGTGTTGCGCACCTTCGATCCGCGGCCGTACGTGCGCGAGATCTCCTCGGGCAACGTCGGGCTCGTCAAGTTCACCACGGTGATGGCGCGCGCGGCACGGGTGGAAACGCTTCGCAAGCTGAACTTATGGCCCCGCATCGCCGTGCGCGGGACCTCGTCTGCCTCGC
Organism: Deltaproteobacteria bacterium; assembly: GCA_005879805.1. GTDB lineage: Bacteria > Myxococcota > Myxococcia > Myxococcales > 40CM-4-68-19 > VBKO01. The sequence goes on from VBKL01000071.1 coordinate 46,962, forward strand.
CGCGGACGGAGCCGCTCGGGCTGCAGCCCGGCGACTGGGTGCAGGTGAAGTCGCGCGAGGAGATCGAGGAGACGCTGAACGACCAGGGCAAGAACCGCGGCCTCTGGTTCGACCGCGAGATGCTCCCGTTCTGCGGAAAGACCTTCCGCGTCCGCCGGCGCATCGAGCGGCTCATCGACGAGCGGACGGGCAAGATGGTCGGTCTGACCAGCGACTGCGTGACCCTCGACGGAGCGGTCTGCTCGGGAGAGCAGAGCTTCGGCCGCTGGTTCTGTCCGCGGAAGATCTATCCCTACTGGCGCGAAGGGTGGCTCCGGCGCGTCGAGGCGCCGGCAGAAGGCCGCCTCACCGGAACCGCCGCAACTCCTTGACCATCACGATCGCGTCCTCGCCCTCGTCGACGTAGTAGTTGGGCCGGACGCCGACGGCGCGGTAATCGAAGCCGCGGTAGAGCTCGAGCGCCGCGACGTTGCTGCGCCGCACTTCCAGCGTCATGAGCGTCGCGCCCGCCTGCAGCGCCCGCCGCTCCGTCTCGCTCATGAGGAACTTGGCGATGCCGCGGCGGCGATGCTGCGGGTCGGTGGCGACGTTGAGGATGTGCACCTCGTCGTGCACCAGCCAGTAGATGAGGAATCCGACGAGCCGCTCCGTGGCGCGTCCGCCCGCCGCCGAGGTCAGCGGCTCGACGCACACGAGGATGGTGCTCCAGTCGTGCTCCAGCTCGCGCCGAAACAGTTCCGCCGACCAGGGATGCCGGAAGGCGGCTCGCTCGATCTCCATGACCTCGTCGAGATCGTCCGCGCGCATGCGCCGGATCTCGAACCGCGGGCGCGCCCGGACTGCCACTTCAGCGGACCTCCGCCCTGCCGCCGTCGCTGGGACCCGCGGCGAGAGAGCGGCCATCATCCTCCAGCGGGTCGAGGATGCGGACGTCCGCCTTGCGCCGGAGGTCGCCGAGCAGCGCTTCGAGCAGACGCTCGTATTTCTCCCGCGCGAGCTTCTGCCGCAGGCTCGCCCGGTCGGCGCCGGGAAACGCGCGCATCGCCTCGTCCAGCTCACCGTCGCGCACCTGGGCGGCGAGCTTCAGACGGTTGTCGAGGTAGCGGGCCACACGCAGGTCGCGCGCGAGCGCCGAAGCGACCTCGTCGGAGCTCATCTCGATCTTCTCGAGGAAGCGGTCGTACGCCTCGACCGTCGCAAACCGGGCCCGGAAACGGGCGAGCGCGCCGTCGACCTCGGCCCGGTCGAGATCGAAGAGCCGCAGGCGGTCGACCTCCGCCAGGATCACCCTCTCCTCCACCAGGCGGCGCAGCGACGCGGCGAGGAGCGCCCGGTCGGGGATCGCGTCCGCGACCCGCGCCCCCTGCTGCTCGACGAGATGGATGCGCGTCTCGGCGGAAAGCTCCGACAAGGTGATCGAGTGGGCGTCGACCACGGCCACCACCTCGTCGACGAGCTTCCGTTCGCCCGCGGCGGGCTGCGCCCGGGCCACGGCCGCGGCGCAGAGGATGGAAGCGAGGACGCCGGCGCGCACCTCGGGATCCTAACGATCGGGGGGATCGCCGGTCAATGCGTCGAATTCCGGAGCTCGTTGACCGACCCTGCGGGGGTGGTTACGGTACGCCGCGCCGTGAAGGACCCCTATGCCACGCTCGGTGTCTCTCGCACCGCCAGCGCCGAGGAGATCAAGAAGGCATACCGGAAGCTGGCGAAGAAGCTCCACCCCGACATGAACCCCGGGGACAAGAAGGCGGAGGAGCGCTTCAAGGACGTCTCCGCTGCCTTCGACGTGGTGGGCGATCCCAAGAAGCGCGCCCTCTTCGACGAGTTTGGCGAGGTCTCGCTGCGCAGCGGTTTCGACGAAGCCAAGGCGCGCCAGTTCCGCGAGTACCGGGAGGCGGCGGGCGCCGGCCCTGGACGGGGCGGCTTCCAGGGATTCGAAGACCTCTTCGGAGGAGGCGGTGCGGGCGGCGCGGGCTTCGACCCTTCCGACCTCGGCTCGATGTTCGGCGATCTGTTCAGCGGTGGGCGCGGCCGCGGGCGGCGCCCGCGCAACGAGCCGCTCCCCGGCGACGACGTCGAGGCTCCCATCGAGGTGGACCTGCGCGATGCCGTCCTCGGCGCGGAGCGCGAGATCATGCTGCAGAAGCCCGGCGCGACCGAGTCTTCCCGGCTCAAGGTGAAGATCCCGGCCGGCGTGGAGACGGGCTCCCGCGTGCGGCTCGCCGGCCAGGGCGGCCCCGGAGAGCGCGGCGGCGTTCCGGGCGATCTCTACCTGCGCGTCACGGTGCGGCCGCATCCGACCGTCCGGGTGGAGGGGCGCGATCTGCTCCTCGACCTGCCCATCACCGCAGCGGAAGCGCTCGAAGGCTCGGAGGTGACCGCGCCCACCTTCGAGGGTCCGGTGAAGCTGAAGATCCCGCCGGGCTCGCAGAGCGGCCGCAAGCTGCGGCTGCGCGGGCGGGGATTGCCGGCGCTCCGCAGCGGCGTGGGCGGCGCGCCTCGCGGCGATCTCTACGCCGTCCTGCAGATCGTGCTGCCCCCCGACTCGCCGCAGGCGAGGGAAGCGGTGCGGACCCTTTCCAAGCTCTATGGAGATGACGTGCGGCGCGACGTCGCTCTCTGAGGAACCATGGGATTTCTCGACAAGCTCGGCATCGGCGGGAGCAAACAGGAGCGCGAGGAGCGCGGCGTCCGCAGGCTGCAGAAGAAGACGATGGAGAAGTTCGGCCCGCCGGAAAACCGGCAGGGCGCCATCGAGGAGCTGGGCAAGATGCGCTCCCCGCGCGCCATCGAGGCGCTCCTCATGCGCTACACCATTCGCGTCGATCCCGGAATCACCGACGACGAGGAGAAGCAGCGTATCCTCGCCCTCGTCCACGAGGCAGGCGCCCCCGTCTCGGCCGAGCCGGTGAAGGCCT
>VBKL01000224.1 GCA_005879805.1 Deltaproteobacteria bacterium
CAGTTCTCCGACGGCGCCTCGGCCTGCGTCGTGATGGACGCGAAGCTCGCCGAAAAGCGGGGGTTGAAGCCCCTCGGTATCTTCCGCGGCTTCGCCGTCGCGGGCTGCGAGCCCGACGAGATGGGCATCGGTCCGGTGTTCGCGGTCCCGCGCCTTCTCGAGCGCGCCGGGGTCCGCCTCGAGGACGTCGGGCTGTGGGAGCTGAACGAGGCCTTCGCCGTGCAAGTCATCTACTGCCGCGATCGCCTGGGGATTCCGGACGACCGACTCAACGTGGACGGCGGCGCCATCGCCATCGGGCACCCGTACGGCATGTCCGGCGCGCGGCTCGTCGGCCACGCGCTCATCGAGGGCAAGAGGCGCGGCGCGAAGCTCGTCGTGGCCACCATGTGCATCGGAGGCGGGATGGGCGCGGCGGGACTCTTCGAGGTCGCGTGACGCCATGCGGGACCTCGCCGGGAAGGTCGCGGTCATCACCGGAGCCGGCAGCGGTGTCGGCCTCGAGTTCGCCCGCGCCGCCGTCCGGCATCGGATGAAGCTGGTCCTCGGCGACGTGCAGGAGGACGCACTCGAGGCGGCGGTCAAGGAGGTGCGCGCCGCGGGGGCCGAGGCCGTCGGCGTGCGGGTCGACGTGTCGAAGGCCGAGGACGTGAAGCGGCTCGCCGATCGCGCCCTGGAATCGTTCGCGGAGGTGCACCTGCTCTTCAACAACGCAGGCGTCGCGGGCGGCGGGGGCTACCTCTGGGAATCGAGGCTCGCCGACTGGCAGTGGCTGCTCGGCGTCAACGTCATGGGCGTCGTGCACGGCATCCGCAATTTCGTTCCGCTCATGGTCGAGCAGGATTGCGATTGCCACATCGTCAATACCGCCTCCGCGGCCGGCCTCGTTTCCGCGCCACTGATGGGCGTCTACAACGTCAGCAAGCATGCGGTGGTGACGATCAGCGAGACGCTCTTCCACGACCTGCGCGTGGCCCGGTCGCGCATCGGCGTCTCGGTGCTCTGTCCGGCCTTCGTTCCCACCGGCATCAGCGATTCCGAGCGCAACCGGCCCGAAGACCTGGTCGACCGCGCCCCGCCCACCGAGTCGCAGCTGATGGCGCGCAAGCAAAGCGAGAAAGCCGTCTCCTCGGGAAGGTTGACCGCGGCCGAGGTGGCGCACAAGACCTTCCAGGCGGTGCGCGAGGACCGCTTCTACGTCATCACCCATCCCAAGCTCCTCGGCTCGGTGGAGCTGCGCCTGCAGGACATCGTCCAGCAGCGGCAGCCGAGCGATCCGTTCACCTACAAGCCGAACGTGAAACCGGGGTAGCCGCGCATGGCTTCGGCGGATACGAAAGCGTTCATCGTCACCGGATCGTCCACCGGCGTCGGGGCTGCTACCGCGCTGCAGCTCGCGCGCCGCGGCGCCTCCGTGGTCATCAACTACAGCAAGAGCGCCGCCGAGGCGGAAGAGACCGCGCAGGCCTGCACGAAGGCTGGCGGAACCGCGATCGCCGTGCGCGCCGACGTGGCGAAGGACGAGGATTGTCGCAAGCTCGCCGAAGCCGCCGTGGCGAAGTGGGGCCGCATCGACGGCTTGGTGAACAACGCGGGCACCACCAAGTTCGCATCGATGCGCGATCTCGCGGCGCTTTCGGCGGAGGACTTCCAGCGCATCTATGCGGTGAACGTCATCGCCGCGTACCAGACGATCCGCGCCTGCGAGCCGCAGCTGCGCTCGTCGCGGGGCGCGGTGGTCAACGTCTCGTCGATCGCGGGAACGATGGGGATCGGCTCCTCGGTGGCCTACGCCGCCTCGAAGGGGGCCTTGAACACCTTGACGCTAGCGCTCGCGCGCGCCCTCGGACCGGACATCCGCGTCAACGCCGTGCTTCCGGGCTTCACCGAGACGCGCTGGCTCAAGCAGGGGCTCGGGCCGGCGTACGACCGGGCCCGCGACGCGTATCGCGCGCAGAGCGCTCTCTCCGACACGATGACCCCGGACGAGGTGGCGGAAGCCGTGGTCATGCTGCTCTTCGCGAAGAAGATCACCGGGCAGCTCCTCACCGTCGACGCGGGACGCGGGATCGGTGCGTCTTGAAGGTGTCGTTCGCGACGTACGACGAACTGCGCGGCGCCATCGGGCGCGAGGTCGCGCTGAGCGACTGGGTCCCGGTTACGCAGGCGCAGATCGACGGATTCGCGGCGGTGACGGGCGCGGGAGAGGCGCCTGGACTCTTCCTGCTCTCGCTGTGGCCCCGAATCGGGTACGGGCTCCTTTCGCTTCCCGAGGCGGCCTTCTCCGTCAACTACGGCCTCGAAAGCGCGCATTTCTTCGAGCCGGTCCGCGCGGGACATCGCGTGCGCGTCCGCCTCGCGCCGTCCGCCGTCGCCGACGTACCCGGCGGGGTGCAGATCAACTGGCGGGTCGCCTTCGAGATCGAGGGCCGCGACGGGCCGGCCCTGGTCGCGGAGACGGTCTCCCGCCGTTACGCGCGCTGATTGCGAGGCAACGAGTGAAGGCTCTGGTCTGTCGCCAGTTCGGCCCCATCGAGAACCTCGCCGTCGAGGAGATCGATCCTCCTCGCCCCGGTCCGGGCCAGGTGCTGGTGGACGTGAAGGCGAGCTCGCTGAATTTCCCCGACGCGTTGATGGTGCAGGGGCTCTACCAGGTGAAGCCGCCCCTGCCCTTCTCGCCTGGCCACGAGATCGCGGGAGTGATCGAAAAGCTCGGCGAAGGCGTCCTCGGCGTCGCGGTGGGAGACGCGGTCATCGCAACACCGGGGGTGGGGGGTCTTGCAGAGCAATGCGTGGTCGCCCGGGAGCGGATCACGCCCCTGCCGGCGGGCATGGATTTCGCCACGGCGTCGGCGTTCCTTCTCACCTACTGCACGACGCTCCATGCCCTCGAGGATTGCGGGCGCCTGCGGAGCGGCGAGTCCCTGCTCGTCCTCGGCGCTGCGGGCGCGGTAGGCACCGCGGCAATCGAGATCGGCAAGGCGCTCGGAGCGCGCGTGATCGCGGCAGCGTCGTCCGAGGAGAAGCTGGCGCTCTGCCGCGACCTCGGCGCCGACGAGACCATCGACTACGTGCGGGAGGATCTGCGCAAGCGCGCGCTGGAACTGACGGGCGGCAAGGGAGTGGACGTGGTCTACGACCCGGTCGGCGGCGCTCTCACCGAGGCCGCGCTGCGGGCCAGCGCCTGGGGCGGGCGGCTCCTCGTGATCGGTTTCGCCTCGGGAGAGATTCCTGCCATCCGCCTCAATCTCGCGCTCCTCAAGGAGCGATCGATCGTCGGGGTCTACTGGGGAGAGTGGACGCGGCAGGATCCGGCGGGCCAGAAGAGAAACGTAGAGCGGCTCGGAGAGCTGTACGCGGCCGGCAAGGTCAAGCCGGTGGTGAGCGAACGCATCCGGCTGGCGGAAGTTCCCGCGGCGCTCGTTAGGATGCAGAAGCGGCAGGTGAAGGGGAAGATCGTGGTGGTGCCCGAGCATTGATGAAAATTCACCTCCGGTGCCACGGAGTCTCCGGCACCGGCGTGAGCGGTCCCTTCCCCTCGAACCACGACACGATGTTGTCCACCACCAGTTTACCCATCAGCCCCCGCGTGTAATGCGTGGCGGAGCCGACGTGCGGGAGCAGCACCACGTTCTCCATCCCGAGCAGCGCCTCCGGAACTCGCGGCTCGTCCGCGAAGACGTCGAGGCCCGCGGCGAGGATGGTCTTCGAGCGCAGCGCCTCGATGAGCGCAGGCTCATCCACCACCGACCCGCGGGCGACGTTCACGAAGATCCCGCGAGCCCCCAGCGCGGAGAGCACGGAGGCGTCCACCAGCTTTCGCGTCGCGGCGCCGCCCGGGAGGATGGCGAGCAAGGTATCGACGTCGGCCGCCATCGCGCGAAGGTCGGGATAGTGCCGGTATGGAAGATCGGTCTGCGGCATGCGCGAATGGTAGACGACAGGTACCTCGAAGGCGCGCAGGCGCTGTGCGATGCGGCGGCCGATGCGGCCCATGCCGATGAGGCCGACGGTGCGGTCGCGGAGCGTCGGGCCGAGGGGAAAGTTCCCCTGCAGCCAGCGGCCCGAACGCACGAAACGATCTGCCTGCGGAATCTGCCGCACCGTCGCGAGGAGCAGCGCCATGGCGAGGTCGGCCACCTCGTCGTTGAGCACCTCGGGCGTGTTGGTGACGACGAGCCCGCGGCGGCGCGCCGCCTCGACGTCGATGGAATCGTATCCGACCCCGTAGTTGGCGATCATCTCGAGCGCGGGAAGGCGCGCGAGCATCTCCTCGCCGATCCGGTCGCGGCCCCGCGTGGCGACGGCGCGAATTGCCGGACCGTGCGCCGCGAGCGCCCCTTCGATTCCCGGACCGGTGACGCGCAGGACGTCGAACGATGGCTCGAGTTGCCGTTCGACATCGGCCATCTCTCCGAGGCTCAAGACCTTGACGCGCGCCATGGGCGGCAGGTTAGCAGGACTCAGGGCGTGGCTTCGTCGGCCGCCGGAACCGTCGCCGTGGGACGCCGCGCCATCATCCTTCCGAACAGCACCTCTCCCGCCGCCACGGCCAACCCGAGCGCGAGGCAGGAGAACCACAGCGCGGAGGGTCCGGATCGTTGCAACAGCGCCGGTCCGAGAATCGTGGCGACGAAGCCCGACGCGCCGAAGGAGAGTCCCAGGGCGCCCGAGTAACGGCCGCGCAGCGCCGGCGGTGCGAGATGGGCGGTGACCGCCGCCGCCACCGGCATGAAGGCGATCTCCCCGAAGCTCCACACCGCGGTGGCGAACGCAAACTGCAAGGAGGTCCGGCAGAAGGCATAGGCTCCGAGGCCCGCGCCGACCAGCACCGAGGCGAGCGAGAGCGCCTGCGCCTCGGAAAAGCGGGAGAGCGGTTTCGACGACCAGGGCTGCACCAGGGCGATGACGAAGGCGTTCACGGCCAGCACCGCGCCGAAGGCGGAAGGCTGCAGGCCCGCGAGCGTCATGGTGATGGGCAGCGCCACCTGGAACTGCCAGAAAGCCAGCGCGAAGGCGACGACGAGGACGAGGAAGGCGACGAAGATCCGGTCGCGAAGCACGGTGGACAGGCCGACGAAGTTCGCGAAACCGCGGCCCGCCTTCACGTCCTGCACCCCGGGAGGAGGTCTCGTCTCGGGAACACGGACGAGCACCACGAACGCGAAGATCAGTGTCGTCGCCGCGTCGAGGCAGAAGGGAAGCGCCCAGCCCTTCTGCGCGAGCACCCCGCCAGCGACCAGCGAGACGCCGGTGCCGACGTTGTTCGCCCAGTACACGAGCCCGAAGGCGCGCGCGCGCGACTCCTCCGGGATGATGTCCGCGAGCATCGCCATGATGGCGGGGCTGGTGGCCTGCGAGGAGACGCCGAACGCGAACACGACGGCGGCGATGGCGACCGGCGAAGTGAGGAGCGCGAGGACAGCAGCGCAAACCGCCGCGGTGAAGAGCCCGATGAGCATCGTGGGCTTGCGCCCGATCCGATCGGCGAGCGCGCCGCCCAGGGGCCCGGCGAAGATCATCCCTCCCGCGAAGAAGGAGGCGACGAGCCCCGTCGTCGACGGCGACATTCCGCGCGCGGTGAGGAAGAGCGCGAGGAAGGGAAACACGAACGTCGCCAGCGCGGAGAGGAGCGCGCCCGACCAGAGCCACCAGAAGAGCCGCGGGAGCCCGCCGACGTGCGAGGCGAAGGACCTCCCGAGGCGGGTCGACATCCCGCGCATCTAGCCCCGGGGGGTCGCGAAGCGCTAGCATCCGCCGTTCGTCTCCTCGGGAGGACGCATGGCCCATACACGCAGAGGCTTCTTGAAGCTGGCGGGAGCCGCGACGGTCGCGGCGGCAGCAGTGCCTCATGGCGGCGGCGCGGCGCAGACGCCGGCACCCGGCAAGCGTTCCGGCAACGGCGGTCAGATGCCGAAGGGCCTGACGCTCTGCACCTTGCGGAGCGGCGACCGCTTCACCCTCGGAGTGCGCACCAAGAAAGGCGTCCTCGACGTGGAAAAGGCGGCGAAGGCGCTGCGCAAGACCTCGCCCACCACCATGGACGACCTGCTCCAGGGCGGCGACGGCAAGGCGCTGCAGGCCCTGGTCGAGGCTGCCACCGCGAACGGAAACGCCAAGGGCGCGTTCGTCGCGGAAGAGAGGGCGCCCTTCGGCCCCTGCGTGACGAATCCCGAGAAGATCATCATGCTCGGGTTCAACTACAAGAAGCACGTGGAAGAGGTGAAGACGAAGATGCCCACCTCTCCCGTCTTCTTCAACAAGTACAACAACGCGCTCAACCACCATGGCGGCGTGATCAATCTGCCGCAAAAAGTCGGCAGCAAGTTCGATTACGAAGTCGAATTGGTGGTGGTGATGGGCAAGACCGCTCGCGACGTGAGCGAGGCGGACGCCCTCAGCTACGTTTTCGGCTACGCCACCGGAAACGACTTCACCGCCCGCGACCTCCAGTTCAAGACCAGCCAGTACGTCCTCGGCAAGAGCTGCGACGGATTCGCGCCCCTCGGGCCCTGGCTGGTGACCGCCGATCAGATCCCCGACCCGCAGACCCTCAAGCTCGAGTGCAGCGTGAACGGCGAGGTCCGCCAATCCGCCAACACCAACGACATGATCTTCAGCGTGGCGAACATCGTCAGCTACGCCTCCCAGCACTTCACGCTCAAGCCGGGCGACATCTTCTTCACCGGCACTCCCTCCGGCGTCATCTACGGGATGCCGCCCGAGAAGCAGGTCTGGCTCAAGCCCGGCGACAAGGTCGCTTGCAGCATCGACAAATGCGGCGAGCTGCGCTTCTCGCTCGCGGGATCGCAAGCCTGAACGACGCTTCCGCCGCCAGCGCGAAACGGCCGATCCGTGTCGGGATCGTCCTCATCTGCGTCGTCGCCGTCATCGCCGCGCTCTGGCTCGCGCGCGAGATCGTCCTCCTCGGCTTCCTCGGCGTCCTCATCGCCGTCGTCTTCTCGTTTCCGGTCGGGTGGCTGTCGCGCGTATTGCCGCGCGGGCTGGCCGTCATCGCGGTGCTGCTCCTGCTGGTCGGCGGCGCGGTCGGTCTCGGTCTCGCCGTCGCGCCGACGCTTTCCAAGGAGCTCAACGAACTGAAGCAACGAGGGCCGAAGGCGATCGATTCGCTCCGGAACTACGCATCGCGCTCGGGCTCCGGGGGTCAGCAGATAGCGCAGAAGGCGCCGGAGGCGGTCAAGCAGGTGGGAGAAAAGGCCGTGCCGGCGCTGATCGCGGTCGTCTCCGGCCTCACCAGCATCATCCTCGTCATCGTGCTCGGCGCCTTCCTCGTCGCCCAGCCCGAGGTGTACCGGCGCGGCGTGCGCGCGCTCGTGCCCCGCCAGCACGAGGAGAAGTTCGACGAATCGTGGAAGCGCGTGGGCGGCGCGCTCCGGCGCTGGGTGGGCGGGATCCTCGTCTCCATGGCGATCATGGGAACGCTCACCGCGATCGGCCTCAAGATCGCGGGCATCGAGGAGTGGTTCCTCCTCGGCGTCCTCACCTTCCTCGGCACCTTCGTCCCCTATGTCGGCGCGGTGGCGAGCGCGGTACCGGGATTGCTCGCCGGCCTCGCGCAGTCGCCCCGCCACTTCCTCTGGGCCGCGATCGTCTACCTCGGCGTCCATCTCGTCGAGGGCTACCTCATCCAGCCGCTCGTCATGCGGCGCGCGGTGGAGGTGAAGCCCGCCCTCCTCCTCTTCGGCCAGGGCCTCTTCAGCGCGGTGTTCGGCCTCATGGGGACGGTGGTCGCGACGCCGCTCCTCGTCTGCGGGCAGACGCTCATCGACTACTTGTGGGTGGAGCGAAGGCTCGAGAAGCAGCCGACGAAGTGACGCTACCCGCGGCGACGGCGGTAGGTCGCGGTCATGGTCTCGAACTCGCCGCCGTCGGGAAGCACGAAGATCGAGCGGTAGACCCGCGTGTCCTCGTCGAGCCGCTCGGTCACCTCGCGCCAGCGGAGGACGCGATCGGGAAGCTGCGCCTCGGCGGCCAAGGTCATGGTCGCCGTGGCGTCGTCGTAGTCGCCTTCTGCCACCGCGAGGAAGCTGCGCATGGCGTCGACCCAGACGCCGGTGTACTTCCCCTTGGTGGCGTCCCAGCCGTAGACGCCGTGGCCCTCGAAGCCGCTGGTCTCGTTCTTGAAGTCGCTCACCAGCCAGCGCCCGCCGACGATGCGGTTCACCGATACGCCACTCGACTTCTGCGGGGCTGCGCCGGGGATCGGACGGACCTCTACTTCGACGTCCCAGGTACCCGCGTCGGACTCCAGGATCCGACTCGCTGAGGGCGTATCGGCCATGTTCTCCCCGAGGCTCGGGGGGAGCCTAGCAGAAGCCGCGCCTAGCGATCTTCCTTGCGGTGGTGCCCGGGCCTGGTGCCCGATCCAGCCTCGCTCCGGAAGTGGTCCTTGGCCTCGCTCGCGTCGCGCCTTTCGACGGTGGGGATCCCCTCGCCGGGCGCCTCGCGGCGGGACGCATTGCGGTCGGGGGGCGCAATCTCGGCGACGACGTGACGGCTTTTCTTCGCGGCGTGGCCGCTAAGGGGTGCGGTAGCGCCGACGTCGGTGTCCTTGACGGCGGCGGTCTTCCCCTCGCGCTTCGCCAGCTTCGCGCGTCTCTCCAAGCTCTTCTGAGGCATCGCTCGTCCTCCGGCAGCTCCCGACAGGGAAGCTGCGCACGCCTCAGGCGACGGGCACCCGGAACATGCGTCCCACGCCCACGGTAGCCGCGGCCGCAAGCGCGACGATGAGCAGCTGCCGCAAGGCCGGCCACAGGAGCGGGCGGCCGCTCAGCCGGGCGAGCAAGGCGCCGATGCCGAGGGAGGCGATGGCAGCGAGAGCCACCGAGGCGATCTGCGCCGTGGCGCCCGAGCGGAAGAACCAGGGCACGAGCGGCACCAGGGCTCCGAACGCGAAAGTGACGAGCGACGAGAGCGCGGCGGCCCAGGGAGAGCCGAGCTCGTCGGGGTTCAGCCCGATGGAGCGCGCGTACGTTCCGAGCACGTGCCTCTTGTCGCGGCACACCTGACGCGCCGCCTCGTGCGCCGTCTTCTTCGACACGCCGGCGCGTTCGATGATCTGCTCGAGGTCGGCGCGGACGGCGTCCGGATGGCGGCGCAGCTTCTCCGCCTCCTCGAGGAGAAGGCGCTCGAGCAGCTCGACCTGGGCGCGCATGGAAACGTACTCGCCGACCGCCATCGAGAAGGCGCCGGCGGCGAGGCTGGCGAATCCTGCCAGCCGCACGAAGGCGGGCGCCGCTTCCGCCGCGCTGACGCCGAGGATCATCGAGACGTTGGTGACGAGACCGTCGCTGACGCCGAGGACCGCTGCTCGCGCCGTGCCGCGCTGTACGTCGGCGGCGCGCTGCCGGGAGACATCGGCGGAGACCGTCTGGACCTGTTCGGCCATCGCAGCGTCGTGCCAGATGCGGCGCGCCGGCGCAAGATCGAGAATCATTCTCCCTTACGCCGCGCCCCTGCGACCGATGCGCACGGAGCTGTGGTAGCCGTCGTCGAGGTTCTTCAGCTCCACTTCCAGCTCGCCTTCGGCCCCGCAGCGGACGATCTCCTCGATGCGCGGACCCTCTCCCGGAAGCCGGGCAACGGCAACCCGGGCGAGATCCCTGCCGCGCAGCACCGGATCGAAGGGAAACAGCACCTCGTCCCAGAGGGCCAGGTTGCCTTCCGGCCGCCCCGCCTCGACGCGAGCGCATTCGACGAAGCGGAAGTGCCCGAGGTTGTGGGCGGCGCGGTAGTTGCGCGTGATGGTGAGCGGCGGCTCGCCGAACCCTGGGAGCTGGGAGTCCTTCGGAATGAGCACGTCGAAGGTCACTTCGCTCCCGCGCTCCGCCTCGCGGAAGACGCCGAAGTAACGGGTGAGGCGCTCGGTGAGCGTGTAGCCGGCATGCAGATCGAGGGTGATGGCGAGACCGATCGCAGTGGACCCGAAGGGATGCGGCGACCTCCGCACGCGGTGCGCCCCGAACCGCTCGCGCAGCGCCCGGTAGACCGCGGGAAACGAGCTGGCCCCGCCGACCACGTAGATGCCGGCCAGCTCGGCCCAGTCCACGTCCTTCTCCTCGCGGCGGGGGTCGCGCATCACCGGCTCCATCGCGGCGACGCTCTCCTCGACGAGCGGCTGGCAGGCCTCGTAGACCTCGTCGATGGGCAGTACCAGCGGGTCGCGCTTTCCCAGCGCGGAGAGGTCGAGGACGAAGCGGCGCGTGTTGGGGTTCAGCCCCTCCTTCTGGATCCTGCACTCCTCGAGCAGCTGGAAGCGCTCCTGCGGCGTGGGCTGGACGTTGAGCTTCTTCAGCGCCAACTCGACGATGGCGGCATCGAAATCGTCGCCGCCCAGGCGGGAGACGCCGGAGCTCGTCACCACCTCGTTCGCCTTTCCTTCCATCTTGATGAGCGAGGCATCGAAGGTCCCGCCGCCGAGGTCGTAGACGAGCACGTACTCGCGCTTGCTCGTGACCGTGTCGCGGAACCGGTGCGCGTATTCGAACCCGGCCGCCGAGGGCTCGTTGACGAGAGCGACGACGTCGAACCCGGCCCGGCGGAAGGCATCGACGGTGAGGAAGCGCTGCGCGCTGGAGGCGTTCGCCGGAACGCTCACCGCGGCCTCGATACGGTCCTTCTCCCGCAAATGAGCGTTCGACCGCAGCCGCAGCTCGTCGCGCAGGTGGGCGAGGAAGGCGGTGAAGAGATCCTTTATCTTGAGCCGCTTGGGCCCGAGCTGGACCTCCGTCTCCGGGCCGGCATCGACGAGGAGCCGCTTGAAGGAGCGGAGCACCGTCCAGCCCGGCTCGTTCGCCGCCGCCGCCGCTTGCGCGCCGAACCGGAGCATCCCGTCGGCGGACGCCGCGGCGAGCGAGGGAACGAAGTCCGCGTGCTCGAAGGAGACGATGGGATAGTTCCCGCGGTCCACGAGCGCGACCACGGTGTGGGTCGTACCGAAGTCGATGCCTAGCCGCATGGGCTTCGATTGAACCACTTCTTTCTTTTTCGCAACCTTCCCGCCCCTGGGCTTTGCAGCCGGCGCGGCCTACGCGGCCTTCTCGCTCTTCGGGGCGGCTCGCTTCTTCGCCATGCTCCTTCCGTCCTTCAAAAGGGGATCGAGTCGCGGACGCACCGTTCCACGATCCGCAGATACTCGTCGCGGCTCAGCTCGACACAGCCCAGGGTGGAGAGGTGCGGCGACATCACCTGCACGTCGAAGAGGCGGAACTTGCGCAGCCGCAGCCGCTCCACCATCCGCGCGAAGGCGACCTTCGAAGCTCCCGTGCGGCGGTGGAACATCGACTCGCCGGCGAAGAGCGATCCGACGGCGAGCCCATAGAGCCCTCCGGCCAGCTCGTCGCCCTCCCAGACCTCGACGCTGTGCGCCCAGCCGAGCCGGTGCAGCTCGCGGTACGAATGGAGGACGTCGGGCGTGATCCAGGTGCCCTCGGCTCGCTCCGCCGCGCAGGCTTGCATCACTTCCGCGAACGCCTCGTCGAAGGTCACGCGGAAGGAAAGCTTGAGCGCGCGGCGCACGTGGCGTGGCCAGGGATCGTCGCCGTCGAGCGGAAAATGCGCGCGGGGATCGGGGCTCGCCCAGGGAACGAGCCCCTGCGCGATGGGCCAGGGAAAGATGCCTTTCCGATAGGCCTGCAGGACG
>VBKL01000034.1 GCA_005879805.1 Deltaproteobacteria bacterium
CTCGGTGTATGCCGGGCCGTTGCGTACCGACTGTGCGAGCGAGGCGACCTGCCCTACGTCCGTTTCGAACGCCATCCGGGTTGTGCCTGCGGCTCTGGCCGCGTACCTGGCAACCCGTCAAGGCTAGTTGTCGTCCGACGAGCCCGAGTTTCGGCGGGTCGGGTCGACTTCTGATCGGCGGCAAAAGCGATCGCGCCTTCCCTCCAGAGTCAAGGGAAACGGCTCGACCCTTTCTGTCGTGTGATCCGGCCTTCGAACCCAAGATTCTAGCGCGTTCGTCGGGTTGCCATCGGGGCCACGAATGGGCCAAATGAATCCGCTCGGATGGCCATGGCCGCATTCGGAGGTGCCGCGCGCGATTCTACATCGCGGTTCCCGCGGGCGCGAAGCAGGCGCGGTCTGTGCCGAGGGTTTCGCCGTCTGTCGGAAGGCTGTGCTCTAATCCGTTGCGTCGAGGAGCCAGGATGGCGACCGACGCGGTGCAGAACTTCCGCGCTCTCGTGGGTGCAACCTTCCCCACGATATGGGCCGCGGAACGAGCGAAGATCCAGGAGGACTCACGCGCTTGGGTCGCGCGGCGAACCTGGGAGGGCATGGGTTCAATCCCGGCGCGCTTACGGCACAGCTGACGCCCATCTCCGAAGCGCTGAGGACGAGCTTGCTCGCGGTCGTGGAGAAAATCGCGCCCATGCTCGCCGATGGAGCCGCGAGCGAACGGGCGGCCGTCTTCAAGGGTATCGATGACATGCTCGAGACGGTTGCTCGCAGCACGTTGTCTCGAGAGATTGGTCGAATACAGCGTCACTTTCTAGTTCGCGGCCATCACGACGTGCTGACTGGCCCGCTCGAGCAGGCGAAGGGGTCCCTCCATGTCACCGTGACGGGTCTCGCTTCTGAACGCTTGCGTGAAGAACTCATCAAGCTCGAAATCGTCCGTCCGCGGTCTCAGTCATCGGTGACGGTTCAACCTCCGGCTGACGAGCCGGGAGCATTAGCCACACTACTGGGAAGGCTAGGCGCGAAAGGCGCACTGACCGCACAATTCACGTTACTGCTCGAACGAGATGGGCGCGAAGTCGAACTCTGTCTCCAGCATGGTGCTTACAAGGGGGCGCTCATCTTGAGCGGTAGCATCTTGGAAGGGGTCCTCGTTGGCGTGCTCTCGCAGAACACCGTAGCGGAGAGGGAGTTCCAGTTGCTTCCCGGGAAGCAGCGCAAGCCGTTCCCGAAAGACGCGAGCCTCCCCGACCTCCTTAGGCTGGCGCGTAGTTCGAAGTTGAAAACCGGGCTTGATCCCTTACTTGGAGACGTGCAGGAAGTGCTCGGCAAACTCGTAAACGCACACCGCGATCTAGTCCATCCACACGCCGAAATCCGAGACGAACAGCTCCCGATCAACGAGTACACGGCAGCCGTCGCGTACGCGAACCTGTGTGCGCTGCTCGACGGCGTTGCCACGAAGATCGAAGCGGGATGGCTCGACAATTATCGAGAACCGTGACTAAGCGTCGCGGACGGTCCGCGCCGTGTGCAGCCCGGTCTCGCCCATGCTCATCTCCTTGGATGGAACAGGAGCTTCTTCAGATCCATCCCACACCACCGAGAGTGCCACCGCAATGCAGACCGACCAGTCGCGCGACGCAAGCGGGCGCTGTCGAACCTGATGCAACGGTTATCGCAATCCGACGCCAGGCGGCGGACGAGCAGGTACGCCCGTTCTCGAGAGGCACCAAATCCGCCGCTGAGTCTTGGACGCAGGACGTGATTCGGCCTTGATGCGCGATGGCAGCAGGGCCGCGCCAAGGCGTAGACGCTACAAGTCTTCGGAACCATCCGCTCGGTTCGGGACAGACGCGCCGTGATCGTCAGCTGCAGTTTCCCGATCTTTCCCGTCTGCGACGAACACGGATTTCTTCTCCACCCCTAGCGTCCACGACGGAGGATCACTGGGCGGGAAACGATTCCTCGAGCGCTTCGTCGATCGCGGCGTCAACGTGAGTCTCGTCAATCTTCATGGGACCTCGCTCCACCCGGCGCGTCAGCCATAGATGATTACGCCGATGACGATGGCGAGGTCCAATAGGATCCAACCGACACAGGCGAGATAGATGGTTTTGTCGTGTTTCCGGACTCCATAGACGAACCAGAGCGAGGCGGAGAGCAGATACGCCGCCCAGGAGAGCAGCGAAACGTTGTGCCCGTCGCGGTGGACCCAGATGGATAGGACTTGCGGGACGGTCATCAGCATGCTGAAGACCGAAAAAGCCCGGAGGATTCTTTCCAGAACGCCGACCTTGGGCGAGCCCGCGATCGCCGGGCTTTCAGGCAGACGGATGATCACCATCAGGTCAATCTCCCACTGGATGGCGCAGGAACAGGTAGGAACAACCGCCTCCCGACGATCCTGTCAAGGCATCCGTGGGGAGTGCCATCACGTGTGATTCGCCTCCGGTAGTCCGACGGCCTGGGCGCGGGATGCGTCGAGCAGCGGTAAGCCTCCACGATCCAGAATGTCCTCTGCCACCTTCGTGCCCAGTGCTTCGGGGGCTGACCCGCGCGCCTCCGAGCGGTGTAGCGTGACACCACCGCGGCGATCGCGGCCTCCGATTACGGCGCGCAGCCAAAGTGTGGGCCCCTCCTCCACCGCGTATGCCGCGATTGGCAACGTGCACCCGCCCCCCACCCGCGCCAGGAACGCACGTTCGGCTCGGACGCAGCGTGACGTTCGTGCGTCGTCCAGCGGGGTGCACGCCGTCTCACCAGGCGACCCGAGCCGAGCCTCGATCGCGAGTGCGCCCTGCCCCGCGGCGGGCAGTGAAAGCTCCACCGGAAGCAACTCGGTTACATTCGCCTCCAATCCCAGCCTGCGCAGACCGGCGAACGCGAGAACGACCGCATCGAGCCGATCGTTGCCGTCCGCGGCGGCTGCGCGCCGGAGACG
>VBKL01000035.1 GCA_005879805.1 Deltaproteobacteria bacterium
CCGCGTGCGCGTCGGTGCTCTGCCCGTTCGACGATGCTCCGTCACGTGGGAGCCGCGCGATGCCAAAATCGAGGATCTTCAGCCGTCCGTCGCGCAAGATGAAAAGGTTCTCGGGTTTGAGGTCGCGATGGACGATCCCGTGCTCGTGCGCCGCGACCAGTCCCTCCGCAAGATCGGTCGCGAGCTGGACTGCCCGGGCGGGCTCGAGCGGGCCGTCCTTCAACGCCTCGCGCAGTGTCGTCCCCGTCAAGAGCTCGGTAACGATGTACGGTTCGCCGCCCTGCTCGCCGACGTCGAAGACGGTTAGGATGTTCGGATGATTGAGATTTCCCGCGGCGCGCGCCTCCTGCTCGAATCGGCGCAGTTGCTTCTCGTCCCGGTTTCCCGGAACGAGCACCTTCAGCGCAACGTCGCGGCCGATGCGCGGATCGCGCGCCAGGAGAACGCGTCCCATGCCGCCGCGTCCGAGCTCGCGCACGACTGCATAGCGACCGGCATAGATCGTTTGCGAAGATTCTGCAGGATGGTCCTCGCCGTTGCCCGGCGGAGACCGCTCGCGAGGCATGCTGGAGTCCGGTCCGTCCACCCCGACCTCCCCCGAGAACGACTGTGGGCGCGTGGCCGAGGGCAGTCAAGATGCCGCTGCCAGCTGACCTGGAAGTCGTCAGAAAGAGAGCCGCGCCCCCATCCGGACCGACAGCGGTAGCTGGTATGCCGTCGGATTACGGAAGGCTCCGTTCACGATCGCCTGAGTGCCGTCGATCGTCTTCAGGTTTCGCAAGTCGGCTGGCCGCCCGTTGACGATCGGATAGACCGAGTCGGTGGTATATTGCTCGTTTACCTGCGTCACCGCTCGGTTGTTGGTCAAGTTGAACACGTCGACAGAGATCGTGCCTGCGTATCGGGAGCTCAGTTTGCGCGTGATCGCAGCTCGTAGGTCGATCTGCCACACCCAGGTGAGCCGTCCGGCGCTACCGCGCGGCAGGATGTAGGCTTCGGCGGCTCCATACAGAGGGTGGGCGCCGAGGTAGTTGATCGCGTGCCCCTGATCGGCGCGGAAGTTTCCTCCCACCTGTACGCTCGTGACCGGAGACAGCTCCATCACGTACCCACCGTCGAGCTTGAACGAGTTGGGGATGTCGCCGGGAAGCGGACCATCGCGATTCGGAAGCAAGGAGGCAAGGTCGTAGTCCGAAAGGATGTTGGGATCGAGCTGGCCGTTCTCGCTCCGGAAGAGACCGGGGTAGTTGCCGCGCAGCGAGGAGTACGTATAGCTCGCGTTGAAGAAGTAGTTGCGTGAGAAGATCTTCCGTACCGAGAGCGTGATGCCGTCGTACACCCGCCTGGGACGTGGCTCGACTACCGTGATTCCGGAGGGTGTCACCGCCGCGTATCCCAGCTTCCCGGGTTCACCTGGATTGGAGATGAAATACGTGACCGCGTCGTTGACCGACATGTCCTCGACGACGCGCCCGACCTGGCGATGGACGTAATCGACGGCGAAGACGACGTCGCGATAGGCTTGAGCCTGGACGCCTCCTTGCAGCTCGTCGACATATTGACCTTCGAGGTTGGGATCCACTGTCGCGGCAGCTCCCGTTCCGAAGAACTGATACGTGCGGCCTCCTCGCTGGGGAAGAACGGCACAGAAGCGTGGGTCGCGCGGCAGGACCATTCCGTCCGGAGTTGCGCAATTGTCCGGGTTCACGAAGTAGTTGAAAGAAGGGCCCCCGCTCAACGACCGATTGGCTGCATCGAGTGGTATGAATTCGTAGAATCGGCCGGCCGACGCATAGACCTTCGAGAGACCTCTCCCGGTGAAGTCGTAGATCAGCCCGAAACGGGGCATCAGGTTGAAGAGCCGGATCTGTGGTCCGCCGATTCGAACGCCCTGGGCGTCCGTGGTGGTCGGGTCGCCGTACATCAATTGCCGTTCGCCGCGCACGCCTGCATCAATCACGACCCGGTCCAGTACAGACCAGGTATCCTGGAGGAAGAACGAATAGGAACGATTCCGGGCGAGAGTCTGGAGACGTTCGCC
This sequence comes from Deltaproteobacteria bacterium, assembly GCA_005879805.1. Classification (GTDB taxonomy): domain Bacteria; phylum Myxococcota; class Myxococcia; order Myxococcales; family 40CM-4-68-19; genus VBKO01. The sequence goes on from VBKL01000035.1 coordinate 2,042, forward strand.
GAGCACGTGCCCGGGACGGGATGGATCCGTCGCGGGAATCCCGGGTCGGGAGGGATCCTCGGATCCAAGTTGGCCGATCCTGAAGTCTCCCTGGTCGGGACGCTCGAAAGCGATGAGATTTCCCGACCCCCAGAACAGCTGCTTGTACGCGTCGATTGCGACGTCGAAGCCATACTTCAGCTGGTGATGACCTACCAGCTCGAAGAAGTTCGTGAGCTTGGTGCCGAGGGAAACGCGCTGGAGCGTCTCGTCGAACATGTTGCCGAGTCCCCCGGTCGAGTAGCCTCTGACGGGACACGGGTCGAATGCGTTCGCACGCACCGCGCACTGCGTGAGATTTCGCTGATAGTCGGGCGTCGCCGCGTCTTGCAGCGCGGGATCGAGCAGATTGTAAGTGGCGTTCCTGAATACGCGCGGAGTGTCGCGCAGAACGTCTGCCGAGAGGGTCCCGATCGCGATTGCATCCCTGGTCGGGAGCGCTGGAGTTCCTACTTGCCGGGAGTACCCGAGGGCAGACTCGATCAACATCGTCTTGTGAAAGAGTTTCCCTGCGTAGCGTAGGGACGTATCCGTGGCCCCAGAGCGCTTGTCGAACAGGAACGTCCCTTCGTTGCCTCCCATGGGACCGAGAGCGCCGCTGCTCTTCGTCGGGTTCCCGTAGGCGGCAACCGCCAGGCTGTGGTTCTCGCTAAGGAGCCACGTCAGCTTCCCGGAGAACTGCAAGGTGGTGCTCGTCTGCGTGTAACGCTTTCGCGCGATTTCCCTGAAGGACGGCGTCCCATCGCTCTCCGTCACCGGGAGTCCGGTCCCATTGTCCTCGAGCGCCTGGATGAGCCGATCCTGGTAAAGGGAATTGAGCTGCGGAGCGACGCCCGCGAAGAACCACAACTTGTCGCGGAGAATGGGCCCTCCTACCTCGGCGCCGAAATCGAGCGAGTAGCGCTGTGACTCGTCCACCGCGATCGGCGT
>VBKL01000036.1 GCA_005879805.1 Deltaproteobacteria bacterium
GACCGCCCGGGCAGCCAGGGCGACACCGACCTGTGGGTGAGCTTTCGAGACGGAGAGCAATGGCGGGAGCCGCGCAACCTGGGGGTGCCGATCAACACGGCGGATGGAGAGTTCGCTCCCGGGATTTCGGCGGACGGGGCGTGGCTGTTCTTCACGCGGCGGCATGAGGGGCGGAATGTGGTGCAGGTGGTGCGGACGCCGGGGATGCTGCGGGGACGGTAGCCACGTCTTGCCGTGCCATGCGCGAGGACAGCGCTGTCATTCCGGTGGCTGCCATCTACTCCGAACCCAAAAAGGGCGCCGGGAGACCGACGGCGCTCTTTTTGGGGTCGAGGCGATTTCGGGTGCTTGCCGAGTTCGGTTCAGCGAAGTTCTCGACATCGATCGAAGAGCAGGGCCGACGAGAATTCAGTGAGGGGACGCTTCGCTACTCTGCTCGCAACGCGATTGCCGGATCGACCCGGGCTGCGCGCCAGGCCGGCATCCAGCAGGCAACGAGGGAAACGACGAGGAGGAGGGCGACCATTGCGACGTAGGTGAGGGGGTCGAGGCGGGAGACGGCGAAGAGAAGGCCGACGAGAGCCTGGCTGGCGGCGATGGCCGCGGTGAGACCGATCGCTGCCCCGAGGGCCGTCAGGGCGAAACCCTGCCGCACGACGAGAGAGAGGATGCCGCCCGGGGAAGCCCCGAGGGCCGAGCGGATTCCGATTTCGCGGGTCCGCTCGGCGACGCTGCCCGAGAGCACGCCGTAGATTCCCATCGCCGCGAGGAGCAAGGCCACGATGCCGAACGCCTCGAAGAGCACCAGCGCGAAGCGCCGCTCGGAGGCCGAAGCCGCGAGGAGGTCCTCCATGGTCGCGATGCGCGCGATCGGCTGGTCCTTGTCGATCGACCAGATCGCTTTGCGAATGCCGGCGACCAGCGCGGGCGCCTGCAGGTGCGAGCGAACCACCAGCGTCAGGACACGATCCGCCCAGGGCCACTGCCGGGCTGGAAGATAGATCGCGTCGGACCCGGTATCGGCCAGCGACAACTGGCGGACGTCGGCGACCACGCCGACGATGGTTCGCAACTCCGCGGAGGGTCCGAAGCGCAAGCGCTCGCCGATCGGGCCTCTGCCGGCGAACTTGCGCCTCGCGAACGACTCGTTGATCACGACGACCAGGGGACCCTGCGCGTCGCGGTCGTCGAAGAGCCGCCCGGCGCGGAGCTGGATTCCCATCGTCTGGAAGTAATCGCCGCTCACGGCGTAGCGGAACGCGGCCTCCGACTCGCCGGCATCCGATTCCAGCGACACGCCGTAGCCGTCGGCGTCGCCGCTCAGCGGCAACTGGGCGGTGAAACCGGCGGAGGCGACGCCGGGCACGTGGCGGACCGCCTCCAGCGCTTCGGCGAAGAAGCGATGCCTCGCGGCGTCGTCCGGAAAGTGGCGGCCGGCGGTCTGGACCTGGAGGGTGAGGACGCCTCTGGAGTCGAATCCGGGGTCCACCGCGAAGAGCCGCCGCAGGCTGCGCAGGAGGAGGCCCGCGCCGACCAGCAGGACCAACGCGAGGGCGACTTCGGCGACGACCAGAGCGCGACGGGTCGTCTGGTGCCCCCCCGCGGTGCGCCCGGAGCCCTGCTGCAGCGCCGATCTCAGATCGCCGCGGGAACCATGAAATGCGGGGATCGATCCGAACACGACGCCGACCACGACCGTCACCGCGACGGCGAAGGCAAGGGCGCGACCATCGAGGCGAATGGCGGCGAGCCGCGGGAGATCGTGCGGGCTCAGCGCCACGAGCGCCTGGACGCCCCACGCGGCGAGCGCCATTCCGGCGGCGCCTCCGAGAAGCGCGAGCACGAGGCTTTCGGTGAGCAATTGGCGGACCACGCGCCACCGCGAAGCGCCCAGAGCCGCGCGCAGGGCGAGCTCAGAACGCCGCTGCGCGCCCCGGGCGAGGATCAGGTTGGTGACGTTCACGCAAGCGATGAGCAGCAGGACGATCACCGCGCCGAGGACGGCGAGAAGCGCCGGCCGCACCGACTCGGTCACGTCGTCCTGCAGCGAGCGCACCACGAACCCGTATTCCACGGCCGCCCAGGATGGCCGGGCGAACGCCGCGATCGACTTGCGCGCGATGGCGTCCACATCCCCGCGAGCCCGCTCCATGCTCACCCCCGGCCGGAGCCGCCCCACGAGCCGCAGGTGATTGCCCCACTCGCGGCTGGTGTGGTCGCCGAGGTGGGACTCGTCGTACTGCAAGAGCGTCCAGATCTGCGCCGAGGGAGCGAGGACGTTTTCGAATCCGGGCGGCATCACCCCGACCACCTGGAAGCTGTCGTCGTCGAGCGTGACGAGGCGTCCGACGATGCCGCGGTCGGCTGCGAAGCGACGGCGCCAGAGGCCGTCGCCGACGATGGCGAGGTTCGCGCCTTTCGGGCGGTCCTCGGCGGGGTCGAAGTCCGATCCGAGCGCGGGGAGGACACCTAGCGCGCGGAAATATCCGGCGCCCACCCTCTGGCCCTCGAGCCGCTCCGGTTCGGCCGGTCCGGTCAACGTCGGTTGCCACAAGCGGAACGCCGCCAGGGCCTGGAAGGCCTCTTGCCGCTGCGCGAGCTCGCGAACGTTGCCGAACGCGATTCCTCCGGCCTTCGAGCCGTCGTCACGGCGGGGCGAGATCATCGTCACGCGACCGGCATCGGGATAGGGCAGCGGCTCGAAGAGGATCGGGTTCACCGCGCTGAAGATGGCGGTGCTCGACCCGATGCCGAGCGCGAGGATGAGGATGCTCACGGCGGTGAAACCGGGACTCTTGCGCAACAGGCGCAGCCCGTGGCGGACGTCGCCGAGCAGCGTCGCGATCGCGTCCTCCCAACCCTGGGCGCGGATTTCCTCGCGCACCGCGGTCGCGCTTCCCATTTCCATCCGGGCAGCGCGGCGCGCCTCTTCCGGCGAGAACCCGCGCGCGAGGAAGGCCGCCGTCGACTCCTCCAGGTACTG